>JBKCZS010000129.1:0-20528 GCA_046337925.1 bacterium
CCGCCGCGATTCAGGTAGATCCCGGCGGCGATCAAGGCTGCGCCGCCGAGCAGCGCAAGAAAGGTTGAGGCGCTCGGACGGGCCATGCGAGGATCGTACGTCGGCACGGCAATTTCCGTCGGGCGAGTGTTGCCGTTTGAAACCATACGACAACTGACGGGTACGCTGCCCGCATGCACATCCTCATCCTCGGCGGCACCGGCTTCCTCGGCCCACATCTCATCGACCTCGCGCTCGCAAGGGGGTGGTCGGTGACGACCTTCAACCGCGGCAAGACCGATCCGGCGCGGCTGTCGGGCGAGAAGTACAAGGTCATCCGCCAGTTGAGGGGCGACCGCGATCCCAACAAGGGCGATGGACTGAAGTCGCTCGAGGCGCTTGTCTCCGAGATGAAGTCGCGCGGCGAGCGGTTCGACGCGGTGATCGACAACTCGTCGTATGTCCCCCGCATCACCAAGGCTGCGGCCGAACTGCTGGCGCCGGTGACGCAGATGTACCAACTGGTCTCGACGGTCTCGGTGTGGCAGGACAACTCGATCGCAACCGACGAGTCGACGCCTGTCTCCACCATGCCCGATCCGACGGTCGAGCAGGTCACGGGCGAGACCTACGGTCCGCTGAAGGCGCTCTGCGAGCAGGCCGCGGAAGCGGCGTGCCCCGGAAAGACATGCATCGTGCGGCCCGGCCTCATCGTGGGCCCTGGCGACGACAGCCGTCGGTTCACCTACTGGCCTGTGCGGATCGCTCGCGGCGGACGCGTGCTTGCGCCACGCGCACCGAAGCCCGAGGACGTGCGGGTGCAGGTGATCGACGTGCGCGACCTCGCCGATTTCCAGTTGAAGCTCGTCGGAGATGGACACAACGGCGTCTACATCGCGACCGGACCTGCGGGGACCTGGACGATGGAGGAGTTGCTCGCGGGCGTGAAGGCGAGCGTCTCGAGCGCCGTCGACTTTGCATGGGTCGACGAGGCGTGGCTGCTCGAGCAAGGCGTCCAGCCGTGGATGGGCCTTCCGCTGTGGATTCCGCAGTCGCCCGAGACCTTCGGGGCGGGACGCGCCAAGAACGCGAAGGCCCGGGCGCACGGGCTTGCGTTCCGCCCGCTGGCCGAGACCGTGCGCGACACCATCGCAGACTTCGAGGCGACGAAGGCGGAGTTGCCCGCGGACTTCGGTTGGGGATCCGGGCGAACCCCGGGCATCTCCGCCGAGCGCGAGAGCGAACTGCTGAAACTGTGGGACGCGCGCCCGCGTTGAGCGCGGCGCAGCGCGTGAGAGCCGAAAAAAGACGCATCCGGCGAGTTCGTCGCCGGATGCGTGAGATTCACTTGCAGCATCCGAAGAGTCCTTCTTCGGATGCGTGAGATTCACTTGCAGCATCCGAAGAGTCCTTCTTCGGATGCGTGAAACACGCCCTCAGCATCCGAAGAGTCCTTCTTCGGATGCGTGAAACTTAGTAGCGGTAGTGCTCCGGCTTGTACGGGCCTTCCACCGGCACGCCGATGTACTCGGCCTGCTTCTTCGACATCTTCGTCAGGCGCGCGCCGAGCTTCTCGAGGTGCAGGCGCGCCACCTTCTCGTCGAGGTGCTTCGGCAGCGTCGTGACCGTCTTGCCGTAGTGCTTCGCGTTCTTGAAGAGCTCGATCTGCGCCATCACCTGGTTGGTGAAGCTCGCGCTCATCACGAAGCTCGGGTGGCCGGTCGCGCAGCCGAGGTTCAGGAGGCGACCCTCCGCGAGGATGATGATCGACTTGCCGTCCGCGAAGACCCACTCGTCGACCTGCGGCTTGATGTTGACGCGGCGCACGCCCTTGACCTTCGAGAGGCCGAGCATGTCGATCTCGTTGTCGAAGTGGCCGATGTTGCCGACGATCGCCTTGTCCTTCATCTTCTTCATGTGCTCTGCGGTGATGATGTCGCAGTTGCCGGTCGCGGTGATGAAGATGTCGGCGGTGTCGAGCACATCCTCGAGCGTCACGACCTCATACCCCTCCATGCACGCCTGCAGCGCGCAGATCGGGTCGATCTCGGCGATCTTGACGCGGCAGCCCTGGCTGCGCAGGCTCTGCGCCGAGCCCTTGCCGACATCGCCGTAGCCGAGGACGAGCGCCGTCTTGCCCGCGAGCATGATGTCGGTCGCGCGCATGACGCCGTCGACGAGCGAGTGGCGGCAGCCGTAGAGGTTGTCGAACTTCGACTTCGTCACGGCGTCGTTCACATTGATCGCCGGGAAGAGCAGCTGGCCGAGCTCCTGCATCTGGTAGAGGCGGTGCACGCCGGTCGTGGTCTCCTCGCTGACGCCCTTGATGTTCGGCACGATGCGCGCGAACAGGCCGTTGTTGTCGCGGAGGAGGTCCGACAGCAGGTTGAGGATGACCTTGTACTCCTCGACATCGGTCGGCTTCGCGGCAGGAACCTTGCCCGCCTTCTCGAACGCCAGGCCCTTGTGGACGAGGAGGGTGAGGTCGCCGCCGTCGTCGAGGATGAGGTTCGGACCCTGGCCATCCGGCCAGTTCATCGCCTGGTAGGTGCACCACCAGTACTCGGGAAGCGTCTCGCCCTTCCACGCGAAGACCGGGATGCCCTTCGGATTCTCAGGGGTTCCGCCCTTGCCGATCGCAACGGCCGCGGCCGCGTGATCCTGCGTCGAGAAGATGTTGCACGAGGCCCAGCGCACTTCGGCGCCGAGCTCGACGAGCGTCTCGATGAGGACGGCCGTCTGGATCGTCATGTGGAGCGAACCCGAGATGCGCGCGCCCTTCAGCGGCTTGCGGCCCTTGTACTCGGCGCGAAGCGCCATGAGTCCCGGCATCTCGTGCTCGGCGAGCTCGATCTCCTTGCGGCCGAAACGCACGGTCTCGGCGTCGGTCGACTTCACCTTGTAGGGAGGGTTCGACAGGAGGACGAGACCCGTGTCCATGAAGGTCTTGCCCGACGTTTCGGTGCTGGAGGTCTTGGACTTGGACGAGGTGGACTTCTTCATGGTCGGAGTTGCTGGCATGGGTGGTCTCGGTCTCGGCTTGATGCGGGAGGCGACGCCGACGGGGGTCGCTTCATCCATTCATCCGGATGAACGGAAGAATACCCCGCTCCCCCGCCACGGGCAAGGGGTTCGCGGACGCCCGGGACGGGTTTCCATCGGACGCGTCATGCGACCGCAGCGCCCATTTCCGCCCCCCGCGAGGCGCGCGATGCCCTAGGCTTCGCCCCATGACCATCAAGAACCGCTTCCTCGTTGCCATCGCCAGCCTCGCCGCCCTCGCGGGCGCCGCGATGACCGCCGCCCCCAACAACGCCGGCAGCTACTCCGGCGACCCGTACCCGCTCGACACCTGCCCCGTCTCGGGCGAGAAACTCGGCAAGGACGCGGTCACCGTCGTCCTCGAGGGCATGTCCGACGCCAAGCTCAACGGCACGCAGGTCAAGTTCTGCTGCCCGAAGTGCGAGGCCTCGTTCAAGGCCGACCCCGCGAAGTACACCGGCAAGATGAGCGAGGCCATCATCAAGGCCGCCGGCCCGTTCGCCCTCAAGAACTGCATCGTGATGAAGGACGAGGTCCTCGAGGCCGATGCGAAGGCCGTCGTCCATCAGAACCGCGTCTACCGGCTCTGCTGCAAGAAGTGCGTCGGCCGCTTCGAGAAGGACCCCGCGAAGTATGTGAAGGAGTACGAGACGCAGGTGATCGCCGCGCAGAAGCCCGCCTACAAGCTCGCCACCTGCCCGATCAGCGGCAAGGCGCTCGGCGAAGGCGCCGTCGACATGGTGCTCCAGGGCCGGCTCGTCCGCGTCTGCTGCGCAGGCTGCGTGGGACCGGTGAAGGCGGATCCAGCCGCGGCGTTCGCGAAGATCGACGCCGCGAAGTAAGCGCAGACCCCGACAACACCACACGGCCCCGCCAAGCGCGGGGCCGTTTGCTTTCCGTCGGCTTCCCTGCGCGTCTACTTCTCGAGCCGCGCCGCAAACAGCCCCGGCCCGCGCGCCTCGATCGCCGGACGCAGCGGGCGATAGAGCGAGAGCGTGAGCTTCGCCTTCGTCGCAAGGGCGCGCATGTCCTTCTCGCCGAAGCCGAGGTGCTCGTGCCCCATCGTCGTGCGGTACTCCCCGCGCGCGTGCGCCACCATGTCGATCACCAGCACGACGCCGCCCTTTGCGAGCGACTTCCGCGCGGCCTCGAGCACGGCGGCAGGCTCGCGCACATGGTGCAGCACCAGCGACACCACGCACGCGTTGAACTCCCCCGCCTTCGCAGGCAGATCGGTCAGCTCGCCCTTGCGCACCTCGGCGTTCGCGAACTCGCGCAGCCGCTTGCGCGCCGCATCGAGCATCGCGGGCTCACGGTCGATCGCAACCAGCTTCTTCACGAACGGCGCGAGTTCCGCGGCGATCTCGCCCGTGCCGCAACCAAGATCCGCGACGGTCCACGATCCCGGCACCAGCGCAAGCAACGCTTCCGAAGCGAAGCGCTCGCCGAACAGTCCGCGCCGCAGTCCGCTCCACTCGCCGCCGACGCGGCCGAAAAACCCCTTCGGATCGGGGTTGCGCGCCGCCAGCACCTCCGCGAGCCGCCGGTCGTCGTCGGCGAAGGTCGCGTCGTCGCCAAGCGCGCCGTGCAGCAGATCCCAGGCCGTTCGCGCCTCGTCGGAAAGCGCCTCGCGCACGAGGCGATAGAAGGTCGCCGTCCCCTCGGTGCGCTTGACCACGAGCCCTGCCTCGAAGAGCGCCTTCAGCTGGCGACTCATCGTCGACTGCGGCAGCTGCAGCGCCGCAGCGATCTCGCCAACCGCAAGTTCCTCGCGGACAAGCACGCGCAGCATGCGCGCGCGCTGCTGGTCGGCCAGCGCGTGGAAGATCGGGATGACTGGTTTCGCTTCGCGCGGCACTCGGCTTCGGCGGTTCACGCAGGCCTCACGGCCCGGGGGGCAGCCCCGTGGTCGCCTCGGCCGCGAGTCCGTACTCGGCAAGCTTCGCGTTCACCGCAGGCGACTTCGGATCGATCGTGTACGCCTGACGAACGCGCTGCGCGGCGGTCTTGGTGTCGCCAAGACGCTCCGCGACCTCGACCGCCTTCAGGTACGGCGCGATGTCCTTGCCGTCCGAAAGCAGGATCGCACCGCGCACCGCGGTGTTCGCGGTGTCGGGGTCGTCCATCCGCAGCGCGTAGTCGGCGAGCAGCATGAAGCTCGGGATCGAGCGCTGGAGGTTGCCGCGGTCCTGCAGCAGCTGCACGAGCTTCTGCTTCTCGCCGAGCTGGAAGTACACCTCGGCCAGGCCTGCGGCGACCTCTTCGCTCGTCGGGTTCGCGGCGTGCGCGGTCTCGCAGTGCGTGCGGGCATCGCGAAGGTTGCCAAGCCGCGCCAGGCTCACGCCGTAGCGGTACTCGACCTCCCAGTCGCCGGGAGCCTTCTCGAGGATCTCGAGGTACGCGGGCGCGGCCTTGTCGTACTGGCCGTGCTTGAAGGCGTGGTCGGCCTCCGCCTTCGCGGCCACCATCGGGCGGCCCGTCGAGCAGGCAGACAGGGCGAGAACGGAAACGGCGGCGACGAAGCCAAGGCCGAACTGGACGCGGGACGACATGCTGGTCATGGGGCGCAATCATACGATCTCGACGGCGCGCGGAAGGTGCGCAGCGCCGCGAAAAATCAGCGAGACTCCGCAGCGTGACGCCCGACGCGCAACCCCCCGCCCGACCCGCGCTTCCGCGCGAGTTCCCCCTTCTCGCCGGCGCGGTCACGATCGCGGCATCCCTCCACCTCGACGCACCCGTCGTCGGCAGCCACATCGACCTCTTCCTCGGGCCGGCCGACGCCGCCACGCGCGACCGCGACGCCCGCATCGCGCGCTCCTATCGCCTCCCGCTTTCGGCGTTTGCGGCACGACCGACTGCATCTGTCCCCGTGGCGGGAATCTACGACGCGGTGGAACTGGACCCGCACCGCGCGGAATACCTCGCGCTCGACCTTCCGCGCCAGCTCTCGGGCGACCGCGGCCGCGTCGAGCCGCTGATGCAGGCGATCGGCCGCGCAACCGTGCGCGACGACGGCTTCGAGGTGCGGTGGAACGGCTGGACCGCACGCGGCACGCGCATCGATGTCAGCCGATGGCGTATCGAACTCTCCCCGACCGAACCCTCGTGACCGGCATGACCGAAACGACCTCACCGATGCTCCAACCGCTCATCGACTCGATCCCGATCGGGCTCGCGCTCGGCTACGGCTTGTTCGCACTGCTCTGCGTGTTCCTCGTGATCGTGGGCCTTCCCGGCACCTGGATCATGATCGGTGGAGCGATCCTCATCGACTGCCTCGACTGGCTGTGGCTGCCGCCAGGCTCGCCATTCACATTCCATCCGTTGACGATCGTCGCCGCGATCCTCGTCGGGCTCGTCGGCGAACTCCTCGAGTTCCTGCTTGCCGCGGCGGGCGCGAAGAAGTTCGGCGCGTCGAAGCGCGGCATGTTCGGCGCCATCATCGGCGGCGTGATCGGCGCCCTCGTCGGAACCGCATTCCTTCCGATCGTCGGCACGCTCGTCGGCGCCGTCCTCGGCACGGCGGCGGGCGCGATCGCGGGCGAGACCTACGGCGGCGAAAAGTCGGTGCGCGAAGCCGCGCGGCCGGCCGTCGGCGCCGTGATCGGCCGCGTCCTCGGAACGCTCGCGAAGCTCCCGATCGCCGTGATCGTGTGGCTGATCCTCGCGATCGCGGCGTTCCGCGGCTAGATTGCGCGTGGTTCCGCCATGCGCGACTCCGCCCAACTCTCCCAATCCAACGCGAGCGTGCCTCCGCACGGCGGCCTCGCGGAGTGGACGATCTCGAAGGAGGAGTGGGACTCGTTCGTCGCGAGGTCGTCGAGCCGCACGATGCAAATCGGCTTCTGGGTGGCGCTCGCAATCCTCGTCGCGCTTGGCTTCGGACTGCCGCTCTTCCTGATCTACGCCGGCATGCCGCTCGGGCTCGGGCTCGTGCTGCTTGGCGTCTGCGGATCGCTCGCTCTCCTGTTCGCGGCCATCTTCCATGTCGCCATGCGGGGAACGAGGCTCTGGATCGCGCGCGCGCCGGGGATCTGGGACGCGCGCGGCTGCGTGTGCCCCGAATGCTTCGCGCCGCTGACGCGCTACGCCGACGACCGCGACAGCTGCGGGCATGGCTATGTCCTCGAGGACCGGCCGGACATCGTGCGCTGTCTCGAGACACTCGCGACGGCGAGCTCCGGCGACCTCGGTAGAGGCGCGGGTTCCGACGCGCTCGCCGAACTCCGCAAGCGCGCCGCGAAGCGCGGCGGGCGTCGCAAGGGCGGCGCGTTCGACCTTATCTCCTCGTTCCGAAACGCGTGTGAACAGTGGTTCGGCTTCGACCAGCCGCTCTGGCGCCGCGCGGTCGGCCACGGCGTGGTCATCGGGCTTCCTGCGGCGATCGTGCTGCCCTTCTCGCTCGTCGGTGCATCGGCCTTCGTGTGGGTGATCGGATTCGCGCTCGTCGGCGCGCGGGCCCTCGCGAAGTCGAAGCACCGCGCGAAGCGCGGCGAGCGCGGCGAACTGCGCTACAAGCTGCTCGCAACGGCCTGCGGATTCCTCGCGGTTGTGTTTCCGGCCACGGTCGCACCCGTGATCGGGCGCAACCTGCCGACCGAAACGCTGTTCCTCATCGGAGACACGATTCCGGGCGCAAACCCCGACACATTCAGCGTGCTTGCATCGCGCCGCCTCAACGCCCAGGAGCAACAGCGGCTCGCGGACGCCATGCTTCCGTACATCGCGGAATGGGCGCGTGGCGGATGGACCGGCCGCAGCAACGCAGCGTGGCATGTCGGCGCGTGCATTGCGACCGGCGCGCTGCCGCCTGAATACCTCGAACGGCTCGCCGGCGCGCTCGTGTTCATCGACCTCGGCGTCGATGGACTCGCGCTTGGCGCAGACACCGGGGTCGTCGAGGTCGGCGTCGGACAGCAGCCCGTGTTCACGCTCTCGATGGGCGGAGAACCCAGGTTTCTCAATAGCATGCTCGGTCGGGTCGCGCTCGTCTACACGAGCGCGGATCTCGACGGAGTCCCGATCTGGAACGCCGCGGCGCCCCCGACCAACCAGACCCAGCGCTTCACCGTCACCGACACGAAGGCGGCCGGAACCCGCACGCTGACCGTCCACGCGTGGATCGCGGTCGTTCCGACGGGCACGACCATCGACGCCATCGACGCGGCCGGCGCGCCGGTCCTGCCTCCGAGCTCCCGCGGCGCGTGGAAGGTCGAGCGCAAGATCACGCTGCGCATCCGCTGAACGCTCGCGAAGCTCCCGATCGCCGTGATCGTGTGGCTGATCCTCACGATCGCGGCGTTCCGCGGCTAGATTGCGCGTGACGGCGCCATGCACGATCAGATCCGGTCCAGTCCTTCCCGCCCCAACCCGACTTCGGACGGAGGTCTGGCGGAGTGGACCATCTCGAAGGAGCAATGGGACGCGTACGCCGAGCCCATGAGCAAGACGATGCGTTCGACGACCGCCGTCACGGTCGTCGCGGGGACGGTCGTCGTCTCACTCTGCCTCGGACTCCCGCTCACGCTCGTCGCGTTGCTTCCGATGCCGCTCTGGCTTGATCTCGCGCTGGTCGGGGTCATCGGGGCGCTGGGGATCATCGTCATGGCGTTCCTCGTCACGGGACTTCGAACCTCGAATCGCTGGAGCGAACGCTTGCCGGCGCTCTGGGATGAGAAGGGCTGCGTGTGCCCGATCTGCCTCTCGCCGCTCACCCAGTACGCCGACGACCGCGGCAATTGCGGCCACGGCTACATCGTCGAAGACCAGCCGCTCGTCGTGCCGTATCTCGAGGCTGTGGCGACGGCGACCCCCGAGGAGAGGCGTGAAGGCGCCGTCTACGGTGAACTCGATGCCCTCCGCGCGCGCGCGCGTGCGCGCGGCCAGGCGACGCGCGTGGACTTCGTCGACTGGATCCTCTCGATCCGCCGCGCGTGGGACGACTGGTTCGGCTTCGACCGGCCGCTCTGGCGCCGCATCGTCGCGCCGGTCGTGCTTGTCGTCGGCGTCGGCGCGATCTCGTATCCGATCGCGGGCCTCTACGCGATCATCTTCGTCTGGGGCTTCGGATTCGCGCTGACCGGCTGGCAGGCCTTCGCGAAAGCGGGATACCTGCTGCAGCAAGGGAAGAGCGGCGCAACGCGCTACAAGGCGCTCGGCGCGTGCTGCATGTTCATGGCGTTCGTGTTTCCGACCACGCTCGCGCCGGTCATTGGACGGAACCTGCCCACCGAGATGCTGTTCACGATCGGCGAGAAGCTGCCTCAAGCGACGGAGGACACCTTCGATGTGCTCGCATCGCGCCCGCTTTCGGCGCAGGACCAGAAGCGCCTCGCCGATGCGATGCTCCCCTTCATCGCCGAGTGGGCGCGCGGCGGCGGCACGATCGACCGCACCCGCCACGCCCGCCACATCGCGAACTGCCTCGCGAACGGGACGCTGCCCGCCGACTACCACCAGCGGTTCGTCGACGCACTTCTCCTCGTCGACATCCTCTTGGACGGCCGCGGCATCGACCCGAACGCCGGCATCGTGGAGATCGCATCGGGAAGCACGCCCACGATCGCGCTGCGCTTCGGCGGCCAGTCGGACGCCGTGAACTGGCGCGGCCGCGACCACACCATCTTCTCGAAGGTCGAGCTCGACGGCGCGACGCTGTGGGATGGGACCGCGGGTGCGCCGGTCGAGACGGCCTCGTTCGCCATCGCCGACACCTCGACGGCGGGCGATCGCACGATGGTGGTCCGCGGCTGGTTCGCGCTCACCCGCATCTTCGGCAACACGACGGCGGGTTCCATCGACGCCTTCGACGACGCGGGGCGGCCGGCGCTCCCGGACGACGCATACGGCGCGTGGCCGATCGAGCGGAAAATCACGCTTCGGATCCGCTGAGCGCGCGCGCGCTGCGGATAGTCTTCCCGCATGAGCGCACCGCGCGACTTGTTCCGTCTTCTCCTTGTCGCCGCGGCGTGTGCCGTGGCGACCATGCCCTCCGCTGCCGCACCGCTCCGCGACGACACCCCCGCTCCCGCCTCGGGCGACCCCGCGCCCGCGATGCAGCCTTTGAAGAAGCCCGCGTCGCTTCGCCTGCGCCTGCGCGACGGCACGAAGCTTGTGGGCAAGGCAACCGCGTTCAACGGCGAGGGCTTCGAATTCATGCCCGACGCCGCGAGAGGCGAGGCCGCACCGGCCGCGCGCACCGTGCGCTGGCTCGATGTCCTCCCCGCCGATCTCGAGGGCGCCGCCGGCAAGATCCTCGACGAGAAGCGCGCGGAGGAACTGCTCCTGAAGGGCGAACTGCTCATCGTCGCCGGCCGCGAGAAGGCGGGCATCACGGCGCTCGAGCGCGCGGTGAAGCTCGATGCCGCGCTCAAGGCGCGCGCCAACGAGGCCCGCGACCGTGCCGTCGCGACGGTCGCCGACGCCGCGCACGCGGAGCAGCTCGCGAAGTTGCGCGAGATGAGCGCGCGGATTCCGAAGGCCGGTCCCGTCGAGCCGTGGCCCGTCCTCACGCGCGCCGAGCAGGAAGCCGCGGTCGCCGCCATGAAGGCGCGCGCCGAGGAGATCTGCCGCATCTCCGGCATGCAGGCCGTTCCCGTCGAGACGAAGTACTTCCTGCTCTACGCCGCAGCGAAGCCCGAGGCGGTGAAGGAATGCGCGCGCAGCCTCGACGCGATGTACGAGGCCGTGCTCGAGCTCTTCGGCATTCCGCCGGGGCTCAACCTCTTCTGGGGCAAGGCGGTCGTGCTGCTCCAGCCGAATCAGGAGAAGTTCCGTCTCGTCGAGCAGGCCGCGTTCGGCCAGATGACGCCGCCCGGCGTCGTCGGACTCTGCCACCAGATCGGCCCGCAGGTCTTCGTCAACATCTTCTGGATCGACGACCAGGACCTCTTCGACTCGACGCTCATCCACGAGGCCGTGCACGGCATCGTGCATCGCTACCACTCGCCTGCGCGGCTTCCCGACTGGGCGAACGAAGGCCTCAGCGAGTACATCGCGGCGATCACCTTCAAGACCTCGCCCGTCGACAAGAGCCGCCGCCCGCAGGCGCTCGACTTCATCCGCAGCGGCGGCAGCGTGGCGGATGTGATGCGGCTCAGCTACCGCAACCGCACCTGGCCCGGCCCCGAGGCGATCGGCTACGCCGTCGGCTATGTCGTCGTCGAGCTGATGATCCGCCAGCAGCCGCAGAAGTTCGGCGCGTGGCTGCGCGCGATCAAGGGCGGCAAAGACTGGGAGACCGCGCTGCGCGAGGACTTCGGCTACACCGTCGAGGCGTTCGCGCAGACGGCGACCGACTTCTACCGCCGCTCGAAGTAGCGGCCGTCAGCCCGCGCTTTCGGTCGCCGCGAGCACTTCCTCGACCGTCGTCTTTCCGAGACGCACCTTCTCGAAGCCGTCCTGCCGCAGCGTGCGCATGCCGCGCTCGACGCAAAGCTTGCGGAACTCGACGACATTCGGGTTCGCGGCGATCTTGTCGCGCAGGAAGTCGTCGAGGACGAGCATCTCGTAGATGCCGAGCCGGCCCGAGTAGCCCGTCTGGCGGCACGCGGGGCAGCCCTGGCCCACGCGCAGCGTCGACGCGTCGATGCCGTGCTCGACGAGCAGCTCGTGCGTCTCGCGGGTCGCGGGTCGCTCGACCGCGCACTTCGTGCAGATCCGGCGCACGAGCCGCTGCGCGAGCACGCCGTTGAGCGCGGCACCCACGAGGAACGGCTCGACGCCGATGTTGATCATGCGGGTGATCGAGCTCGGCGCGTCGTTCGTGTGCAGGGTCGACAGCACGAGGTGACCGGTGAGCGCGGCCTGCACCGCGGTCGTCGCCGTCTCCGCGTCGCGGATCTCGCCGAGCATCACGACATCGGGGTCCTGGCGCAAGAGCGCCTTCAGCGCGATCGCGAAGGTCATGCCGATCTTCTCGTGCGTCTGGATCTGCGTGATCCCGGGCAGGTTGTATTCGATGGGATCCTCGACGGTCGAGATGTTCATCCGCCGCGTGTCCATCTGGCGGATCGACGAGTAGAGCGTGGTCGTCTTGCCGCTGCCGGTCGGGCCCGTGACGAGCAGGATGCCGTGCGGCTTCTCGATCTCGTGCTTCCAGGTCGCGAGCGCGTCGGGGCTGAATCCGAGGTCCTCGAGCGGCACGCTGATCGAGCGGCTGTCGAGGATGCGCATCACCGTCTTCTCGCCCTTCGGAGTCGGCACCGTCGACACGCGCAGGTCGAGCTTGCGCCCGAGCACGGTCGCGCGGATGCGGCCGTCCTGCGGCAGCCGCCGCTCGGCGATGTCGAGGTTCGCCATGATCTTGATGCGGCTCGTGAGCGCCGCATGCATCTTGCGCGGCGGCGTCATCATCTCGAAGAGGACGCCGTCGATGCGGCAACGCACCTTGAGCACCTTCTCGTCGGGCTCGATGTGGATGTCGGACGCACCTTCCTTGAGCGCCGTCTGGATGATGTGGTTCACATAGCGGACGATCGGCGAACTCTCGGCCTCGGCCTCGATGTCGCGCTCGAGCACATCGTCCTTCTCGACCGCGACATCCTCTTCCTCGACATTCGCGAGGATCGCCTCGAGGTCGATCTCCTCGCCGTTCTGCCGCGGATCGGAGTCGGAGATCGTCTGGAGCGCCGCGTGGATGTCGCCCGCGGCGGCGAGCACATGGCGGACTGCGGCGATGCCCGTCCTGCGGCGGAAATCGTCGAGCAGGAAGACATCGGCGGGGCTCGCGGTCGCCACCAGCATGCGCCCGCCGTCCATGCGGAGCGGCAGCACGAGGTTGGTGCGGCAGTGGTCGATGCCGAGCTTCGCGACCGCGTCGCGGTCGAAGGCCCCGGGGGCCTTCGGATCGATCGCCTCGAACGGCATGCGCGCGAGTTCGGCGATCGCCTGCTGGACGGCCCGCTCGTTCGCCCCCTGCTCCTTGAGGATCTCGCAGAGGCGACGGCCCGGCGACTGCTTCTGCAGGCGTCGGGCGCCGAGCATCTGCTCGGGCGTGACGACGCCGCGTTCGAGCAGGATCGCCTCGAGCTGCGCACCGGTGCGACGGTCCTTGACCTCGGGCTCGTAGATGTCCTCGAGGATGTCACCGACCGTCTCGGTGGACATGGATGCGGCGCGCGGCGTCGCCGGACGCGGGGCGCCGGCACCGTCGCCGCGGGGCTCGGGCCTGAAGAGTTCGTCGAGGTCGTATCGTCCCATGCAACATCCATGCCGCGGACGCGGCCTGCACTTCAATGGCGATCGCGGACAGCGAGACGCACGACGCGCTCGCGGGAGAATTCGGCGTTGAACGCGGCGAGCGTGACCGAGGTCGCGTCGACCGCCTTGATCTCGTAGCGGATGGCGTGGTCGGCGAACATCACGCTCTCGCCGACCCGGAACACCGCGCCGTTCATGCTCACGATCGACATGGCGGGATTCGGCGCGAGCAGGATCGACTCCACGACGAAGTCGCGCGCGCCGGCGTCGACCAGCGCTTCCCACTCGGCAAGCCGCGACTCGGGCAACGGCGTGGCCGCAGCCGCGGTCATGTCGGCCGTCTGCTCCACCGCCGCGACGACCGCGCTCCGCCACGGTGAAGCGAACGGATCACGCTGCAGCTTCTCGCGAGCGACCTGCAGTTCCTCCATGCCGCCGATCGGAAGCGGCGCCGTCGCGAGATCCGCGGCGGTGGGCTGCGTCTGCGACTTCGTGCGTTCGTTGAGATACGACTCGACGAGCCGGCCTGCCTCCGTCGGTGCGCCGGAATCGGCGCTCGCGCGGCCGATCGCCCGCATCGACCAGAGGCTCGCGAACGCGCCGATCATCACGACGCCGAAGAGCAGCGCGCCTCCGCCGATAGGGCGGCGCGACCGCGTCGACGCGGCGCCCGACTCACGGTCGACGAGCGCGGGATCGGCCGGCTCGAGCAGTCCGTGGTCTCCCTCGCGGCCAGGCGAAAGGTCGCCGTGCTGCGTCTCGAAGCGATTCATCGCGTTCCCCCCTTCGGCGACGGCGCGCGGGCCGCGGTCTGAGCGCTGGTGGCAGGCGGCGCGCTGAAGTAGACGGCGAGGCCGACCTCCGCGCGGATGGAGTTCGCGCCGGTCGCCGTCGCGACCGCGTGCGGATCGGCGCCGAGGACGCTCACCTTCATCGAGTGGACGCGCGTGATGCGCGGCAGCGACTCGAGCGCGAGAAGGAAGTCGTAGAGTCCGCCGAAGTCGCCCTCGAGCGCGAGCGCGAGCGGCACCTCCATCGCAGGACCCGCCGCGACGGGCTTGTCGCCCTTCACCGTGCGCACGGCAAGATTGCAGCGCTGCGCGATGCGGGTGATCTCCTTCAGGAGGCCGTCGAGGTCCTCGCTCTCGGGGAGCCGCTCCTCGAGCTGCTCGAGTTCGGAGCGGCGCTCCTCGATCTCGCGGCCGAGGTCGCCGATCCGCGCCGTCAGTTCACGAAGGCCCGTGAGGCGCGTCTGCTTCGCGTCGATCTCGAGGCGGGCAGCCTTGATCGCCTCGTTTCGCGGCGCGAACACGAGGTAGTTGGCGAGGAGCGGGACGGCGAGAAGGCCGACGAGCAGCGCGACGCCGAGCGCACCCCGCCCGAGGATCGACGAAGGATTGCGATGGAACGCGCTCATCGGCGGACCTCCGCTGCATCCGAGCCGAGTTCGCCGATGCTCGATGCAAATTCGTCGGGAAGCCGGCCTTCGCGGAAGATCCCGAGCTGGTCCCACGCGCGCAGATCCGCATCGGGCTCGATGCGGATCGCGATGCGGAACTCGCTGAGCTTCTGTCCCTCGACCGCCTTCTCCTCCATGAGTTCGAGCCGCACCGCCGCGAACACCGGGACGCGCTCGAGCGCGGTCATCCAGCGGCCGACCTCGAGCAGGCTCGGAGCGAGTCCGACGAGCACGATGTGCGTACGGCGCCGCACCGGCTCGGGCGACGCGTCGGCCGTCGCGTTTGCCGCTGCATTCGCGCCGGTGCGCGCCTTCGACGCCGCCTGCTTCGCCGCGCGCGCCTTGGCGTCCGCCTTCGCATCCGTCTTGGCGGGCTTGATCTCCTCGGACCGCAGTTCGAACGAGGTCAGCGACACCGTGCGCGGCATCGTGTTGGTGAGAACGGCGAGCAAGACCGAACGCGGCACGGGCTCGAGCAGCCCGCGCGCGAGATCGGCCTTGGCGTTCATCTGCGCGCGGATCTTCTCGAGGCTCTTCATCTCGGCGATCTCGCGGGCGACCCGCTCGGTCTCCTGGTCGATGGCGGCCTGGGCGGTGCGCACCTCGCTCCACTGGCGGTTGGTGACGAGAAAGGCCGCGAAGACCGCGATGATCATCACGGGGAACAGGATCGCCGCGAGCAGGCCGGTGCGGCGCTCGCGCGTCTCGGTCACGAATTCCTCGGGAAGAAAGCTCGCGCTTTGTCTCATCGGTGTTCTCTCGTCACAGGTCGGTCGGTGTCATGGCGAGGCCGCAGGCGACGGTCCAGCCCGGATGCGGCGTCGAAGGCTCGGGAAGTCCGCGCGGCGCTTCGCCTCCGAGCAGCGCCGCGAGCGGGTCGCCGACCTTCGCAGGCAGCTGCAGCGCCGCTGCGAGCGCCTGGCAGAGGCCGCGGTCGCGCGCCTCGCCGCCCACGAACACGACGCGCTGGACCGGGTGATCCGGAAAGAGCGCGCCGTGGTAGCGCATGCACATGCTGAGTTCGTCCGCGAGGCCTTCGAGCGCTTCGCGCGCGATGGTCGCCGGGCATGGGCGCGGTTCGGTCGCGACGGCCGCGAGGCCAGGTGCCGCCGTCAGCTCGGGCGGTGCCGGCGAGTTCCAGGCGAGGAGCCCCGCCGCCATCCGTGCCTGCCGCGCTTCCTCGAGGCCACCGCCGTTCGCCGCGGCGAGTCGCGTGTCGAGGCTGTGTCCCGCGAACGGAATCGACTTCGCGAACACGAGCTGCGGTCCGTGGCAGATCGCGACCTTCGTGCCGCCGTAGCCGAGATCGGCGTACATGGTCGCTCGCGACTCGTCCACGCGCAGCGCATCGCCATCGAAGGCGTGCACCATCGCCGCGATGCCCGAGTGCACGCCCACGACGGTGAGTCCGGCGCAGCGGAAGAGCTCGACATACCGCATGACATCCTGCCGCACCATCGCGAAGGCGATCGTCTCGACGCGCGGCTCGCCGTCGCGCATCGCCTCGGTCACCTTGGTGGTGCGGACGATCAGGTCGGCGGGGTCGCACGCAAGCGAGATCGCGAGTCGCGTGCGGATCAGTTCATCGGCGCATTCGGCGTCGGAGGCGGGCACCGCGACATGCTGAACGAGCGTGTGCTGGGTAAACGGCGACACGACCACGCGCCGGCCGCGGAAGCCGCCCGTGCGCAGGGTGTCGATCAGACGCGCCGCCACGCAGGCGAAGCGCGCCTCGAGCGGCCTCGTGCGGGTCGCCGCGTCGAAGTCGATCGACGCCGCCGCAAACACGCGACGGCCTTCGCCGTACGAGAGCTGCAGCAACTTCACGCCGTTCGCGCCGAAGTCGGCGAGGATCGGTGAGAGTGTCGGTCGGAACAGGCCAAACGGCATCGTGGACTCCAGCGCGGTACCCACGGGACGGAGC
Source organism: bacterium (assembly GCA_046337925.1). Classification (GTDB taxonomy): domain Bacteria; phylum Planctomycetota; class Phycisphaerae; order Phycisphaerales; family SM1A02; genus QWPT01. The sequence continues at coordinate 16,608 of JBKCZS010000129.1, forward strand.
GGCCCTCCGTGCCCGGCGGTGGAGAATCGACCGAACCTGCCGCTCTGTTCATGCCCTCGGCTTCGGAGCGGGAATCACCCCGATCGCGAAGCGGACTCGTCGGAGTGGTCCGATTGCGCGGGCAGGTCCGAATTGCGCGATGCGATGGAAACGCGGGATTCAGGCCCGCGGACGGCGCGCCTCGTCGGCGATGGCGGAGATCGGCACGAGCCGCTGCGACCCGGCGTCGAGATCCTTGACGGCGACCTGGCCGTCCGCGAGCTCGGCACCGAGGATCACCGCAAGCCGCGCGCGCAGCTTTCCGGCCTCGCCGAGGAGCTTGCCGACATTGCGCGTCGTCTTCGAGGTCGTGCGGACATGGAGGCCTGCGCGGCGCAGCGACATCACGAGCTTCGGGAGCTCCGCTTCCGCAGCCTCGCCGCCGGCGGAGATGACGAAGACATCGGGGCGCGGAAGAAGCGTCGCGCCGTCCTCGGGCAGGAGCTTGCGGTCGCGCAGCGCGTTCGCGAGGACGACATCGCCCATGCCGAGACCGCAGGCGGGCATCTTCGGGCCGCCGAAGAGCTCGACGAGGCCGTCGTAGCGGCCGCCGCCCGCGAGCGCACGCTCGGCGCCGGAGATCTCGTGGAACTCGAATACGGTGCCCGTGTAGTACGCGAGGCCGCGCACGATGCCGATGTCGACCGAGCACCACTCGAGGATGCCGAGGCGCGCGGCGTGGGCGCGCAGTTCGTCGAGCGCGGCGAACTCCTCGGCGGGAATGCCGATCTTCGCGGCAAGGTCCGCGAGCGGCGCCGCGAGCGACTGCGTCGCGCGCGCGGCGATGTCGAAGCGCGCGATTCCGTCGGCCGAGAGCCCGAGCGCACCCGCGCGCTGCGCGAATTCCTCGGGCTTGAGCTTGTCGCGCCGGTCGAGGAGCGTCATCGCGTCGGCGGTCTTGTCGGCGGGCACGCCGAGTGCCGCGAGCATGCGCGCGATCGCGGCGCGGTGCGAGACGCGCACCTGGACATCGCGCGGCGTGAGGCCGAGGCGCTCGAGCGCGTGGCTGCCGCAGGCGATCACATCAAGGTCGTGTGGCGCACCTTCGGCGCCGACGGTGTCGATGTTCCACTGGAAGAACTCGCGCAGGCGGCCGCGCTGCGGACGCTCGGCGCGGAACATCGAGGGAATCGCGAACCACTTCACGGGAATCGGCAGCGAACCGGCGTGCGCCGCGATCATGCGCGCGACCGTGGGCGTGAACTCGGGCCGCAGCGCGTAGTCGCTCTCGCCGCCCGCGCGGCGGAACGAGAAGAGCTCGTTGACGATCCCTTCGCCCGACTTCGCGGTGTAGAGCTCGAGGTGCTCGAAGGTCGGCCCGTCGACCTCGTCGAAGCCGCAGTCGACCGACGCGGAGCGCCACGCGGCTTCGATGTGCCGCCGGACAGCGAGGTCGGCGGGATAGAAGTCGCGGGTGCCCTTCGGAGCCTGGAACGAGTGCGTGCCCATAGGGCGGAGAGCGTACCCGAGCCGCTGGCCCTCGAAAATCGGCGGTGTTCGTTTGGCTACCGCACCGCCGGCGCGCAGGACGCGTCGAGGTCGGGCTTGGTCGTCCAGCGGCGATTGGCGTCGGGCTTCTCGACCTTCTTGCGCAGGATCACGGTGTTGTCGAGATCGAGGTCTGCGGTCCAGATCCACTTCGCGCCCTTGAAGTCGTGCTCGAAGTAGGGCTGCTTCGGATCGATGTGGTCCTGCGCGTACTCGGTCGCGTTGCTCCACGCCGAGTCGTCGAAGTCGACCCCGAACCAGCGCTCGGGCAGTTCCTCGGTGCGCACGGTCGGATTCGCGGTGTCGCCGCCGATCGGGCCGTGGAAGACGCTCTTCGCCTTCCACGAGGCATCGGTGACGGTGCCGTCGGCAAACTTGAGGATGAAGCCGCCATCGCCGATCGCGCGGCCGTATTCGCAGCCTGTCTTCGGGTCGGCGTTGTCCTTCGCGAGCACCGCGATCGTCATCGGGTACTCGGGAAGCATGTCGATCGAGACCACATTGTGCGGCAGAAAGTCGATCGAATCGACCGCGACCAGCTTGCCGTTGATGTACATCGCGAACCAGTTGTCGGCGTACATGTTCGCCTTGATGGTGTCGGTCATCGCGGGCTTGACGATGCCGTCCTGCGGCGGCTTGCGCTGCTTTCCACCGCCCTGCTTGCGCGGTGCGTCCTGCATCGCGAGCGACAGCGAGCCGAGGATGACGAGCGGAACGACGATGGCGAGTGCGGTCTTCATGCGCATGCTCACTTCTTCTCCGCGGCCTGCGCGCGCGGCTTGATTTCGTAGGAATCGACGATCGTTCCGTTGGCCTGCGGCGCGGCGCCCTGTCCGCCACGGCCTCCCTGTCCACCACGGCCGCCCTGCCCGCCGCGCCGTCCGCCGCCGCCCGCTGGATCGGCGTCGGAGATCGCCGTACGCACGAACTCCACCTTCGCCGTTCCATCGGCCGCCATGCTCACGCGCAGGTGGCCGGGGCTTCCGTGCAGCGTGCCCGAGGCATAGCCGTACTCCTCGGCGCTGCGCGTGTTGCCCGCGAGGTTCCCGGGCTGCGGCACGCACTGGTAGTGGATGCCGTCGAGCGTCGAGTGCACATAGAGGTGGTCATGTCCGTGGAACACGGCGGTCACGCCGTTCTTCACGAGGAGATCGTGGATCGGCATCGGCCAGCCCGGTCGCTTCGCCGCGAAGCCATCGCTGCCATCGGCGCTGTCGCCGCCCCACTCGAAGTAACGGGCGCTCTCGACTCCGCCGCGCGCGGCCTGCCCGCCGATACCACCGACGAGGTGATGGATGAAGACGAACTTCTGCTTCGCCTTCGACTTCGCGAGCGTCTCCGCCAGCCAGTCGTACTGCGCGCGGCCGAGCGTGCGCGACCAGCTCGAGTCGACCGGCGCGAGCTTCTCCACATTCGGACCGCCGCCTGCGCCGCCGCCGCGAGGGCCGTCGCCGCCGCCTTCACCGCCGCGCGCGCCGCCGCCACCGCCACCGCCGCGGCTGCGCTCGGTCGTCGGCCAGAACGGATCGAGCACGACGACCAGCGCGTCGCCCCACTCGAACGCGTAGTAATTCGCGCCGCGGCCGTCCTTCATGGCCGTCGCGCCTGTGAACATCGCGCCATCGATCACAGGCGCGGGAAAGCGCGAGACGCGCTCGTTGTACGACCACTCCGCGATGCCGCGGCCGACATCGCCCTTCTCGCCATCGTGGTTGCCGAGCACCATGAAGAGCGGCATCGAATGGCACGCGAGGCCGAAGTAGTAGCGCTGTGCGTCGTACTGCGGCAGCGAGCGCTCGTAGTCCTGCCCGCGCTTGTCGGTCATGAAGGTGTCACCGAGATCGACGAAGAAATCGGGCTTTGCGGCGACCATGTTGGCGAGCGTCTGCTCGTAGACCTTCGGCGTGACGCCTTGATCAAGATGCGAGTCGGCCTGGATGACGAACGCGAACGGGTTTCCCGCCGCGCGCGGTGTGTGAAAGCGCCGCTCGTCGCCGCGCTTCGGCTCGTCGCCGTCCTTGGTCCACGAGACGAAGCGGTAGGTGTAGTCGGTGTTCGCCGCAAGCCCGGTCAGCGTGAAACTCGCGGGCTTGCCTGCCTTCATCTCGACCTTCGGCGTCATCTCGCTCTTCGCGGAGCTGACGCGCGTGTACTCGATCGCCCCAAGTCGATCGCTGGATGCGCGCACGCTGACGGTCATCGAAGTCGCCGTCGGCTGCACGAGGATCGCCTCGAAGTCGGTTGCAGGAACCTCGGTCTTGAACGCGGTCATGCGCTCGAGCAGACCGCGGTCGCCGCCCTGCGCGCGCCCAGCGCCCTCGCGGGCGCCACCTCTGCGTTCGCTTTCGCCAAGCTGCTGCTGCGCCGCACCGCCCTGACCCCCTTGTCCACGAC
>JBKCZS010000130.1:0-4221 GCA_046337925.1 bacterium
CCAAAGGCCGCCGCCGCAAGCGGCCCGGAGTCGGACTCGCCACATCCACGCCAAAGGCCGCCGCCGCAAGCGGCCCCGAGTCGGACTCGCCACCTCCACGCCAAAGGCCGCCGCCGCCAGCGGCCCGGAGACGGACGCGCGACATCCACGCCAAAGGCCGCCGCCGCAAGCGGCCCGGAGTCGGACGCGCCACATCCACGCCAAAGGCCGCCGCCGCAAGCGGCCCGGAGTCGGACTCGCCACATCCACGCCAAAGGCCGCCGCCGCAAGCGGCGGCCGCTCAAACTCACGTCCCGCAGAACGTTCGATAGCACTCCGCGAACTCGCTCGGCGGTGGCTCCGTCAGGTGCGCATGGTTCGCAGCAAGCTCGAACGGCCGCGTCACGGCCGCCAGCAGCTCGCGGAACAACCCAAGGTCCCCCCGCTCCTCCGCCGCCGCCAGCGCATCCTCTACGCGGTGATTGCGTGGAATCATCGCCGGGTTCACCACGCGCATCGCAGCAAACGCCTCCTCGCGTGACCGAACCTCGCGATCGAGCCGCGCGCGCCATCGCGCCACCCAACCCTCGAGCCCCTCGGGCGTCGCGCCGCTCGAGAGCGCACGGAAGGTGTTCGTGAAATCCCCGCGCTTCTCCTGCATCGCCGACAGCAGGTCGTGCGCCAGCGCGAGGTCCTCGGGCTCCTCCCGCACGAGCCCGAGCTTCGCCCGCATGCCCGCGAGCCACGCCGCGCGATAGACGGGCGCAAACCGCTCGAGCGCCTCGTTCGCGCACGCAACGGCAACCGTCTCGTCGTCCGCCAAGAGCGGCACCATCGCCTCCGCGAAACGCGCGAGGTTCCACTGAATGATCGCGGGCTGGTGTGCGTATCGGTACCGCCCATGGTGGTCGATCGAGCTGAACACGCGGTCGGCGTGGTACGCATCCATGAACGCGCACGGCCCGTAGTCGATCGTCTCGCCTGAGACCGCGGTGTTGTCGGTATTCAGCACGCCGTGCACGAATCCGACGCACTGCCATCGCGCGACGAGCGCAGCCTGGCGCGCGATCACCGCGTCGAGAAACGCGCCATACTTGTCGGGCGTACCCGCAAGCGCAGCGTCATGCCGAAGAATCGCGTGATCCGCCAGCGCCCGAAGCACCGCGACATCATCGAGCCCCGCCGCGAACTGGAAAGTCCCCACCCGGATGTGGCTCGCAGCCACGCGCGTCAGCACCGCCCCCCGCTTCGGTCCCGGGCGCGAGATCGTCTCACCGGTTGCCACCACCGCGAGGCTCCGCGTCGAGGGAATCCCGAGCGCATGCATCGCCTCGCTCACGAGATACTCGCGCAGCATCGGCCCAAGCGCCGCGCGTCCGTCGCCGCGCCGCGAATAGCGCGTCTCGCCAGAACCCTTGAACTGGATGTCGACGCGCGTGCCACCCGGCGTCGCCTGCTCGCCGAGCACAAGCGCCCGCCCGTCGCCCAACATCGTGAAGTGCCCGTACTGATGCCCCGCGTACGCCTGCGCGATCGGCGTTGCACCGGACGGAATCGCCTGCCCGCAGAAGATCGCCGCGAGTTCCTCCGCCGACGCCTTCGAAAGGTCGAGCCCGAGTTCCCGCGCGAGCGCGTCGTTCGCGATCACGAGCTTCGGGGCCGGAAAGTCCGCCGACGCACTCGGGTCGAAGAGCACCGCCGGCAGCCGCGCATACGAGTTGTCGAAGTTCCAGCCGAGATCCATCGTCATTGAAGGCAGAGCATACGCGCTCCCCGACCGCGTCACTCCGCGCGCCCCGCCTCCGCCGCAAGCCCGCGCACCGCGCTTTCGCAGGCGCGGACGACCTCGTTCCAGCCCTCGCGCGTGTTCGGCTGCGCCTCGAAAGAAAGCGGTGCCCCGATCCGCACGGTGATTCGCGCCGGCCGCGGCACCGACTTCCCGAACGGAAGCGCTCGGTACGGCCCGTCGAGGTGGCACGGAATCACGGGCACGCGCGTCGCCGCGACGAGATTCCCAAGCCCCGACTTGAACGGCAGCATCCTTCCATCGCGGCTGCGCATCCCCTCGGGGAAGAGCACGAGACCGCCGCGCCCCTCCGAAAGTCGCGCCCGCAGGTCCTCGAGCGCGTGCGTCGTGACGCCCTTCCGCCGGATCGGCAGCGCGTTCATGAAGACGGCCGACAGGAACGACGACACGGCGTTCGTGAAGAACACATCGCCCGCAGCGACCGGCGAGGTCTCGATGCGCAGCCGAAGCGGCAGCGCCGAGATCAGCACCAGCGAATCGAGCATGCTCTCGTGGTTCGCGATCAAGACGAACGGCGTCTGCCGCGGCAGATTCTCGCGACCGATCACGCGCAACCGGTGATACGCACCGAGATACGCGCGCAACCCGACCGTCGTCACCGCGTGCAGCCCGACCGACACGAGCCCCGCCTCGCGACGCGTGCTCTGCAGCCGCTCGAGCGGCTGGAGCTGCGTGTCGGCTGCAGGCTTGTAGGTCCACTTGTCCACGGGTGCGACTCAGAAACCAAGAAGCGAACTGAAGACGCGCGTCTCGCGCTCGAGCCCATAGCCAAGCGCGTAACCGACGAAGTGAAAGACGGCGGGCGCAACGAGCAGCGACGAGTTCATGCGATCGAGAAACCCACCGTGACCCGGCAGCGTCGCCGCCATGTCCTTGACGCCGATGTCGCGCTTGATCGAGCCGAGCACGAGGTCGCCGAGCTGCCCGCCGACCGAGATGACGAGCCCCAGCGCGATCAACGCCGGCCAGCGGTCGAGCGCCGTGCCTTCGAACACGACATGCCCCATCGCCGCCGCGAACGCCGTCGTCAGAACGAGCGCCCCGAGATGCCCGCCGAGCGTCTTGCCGGGGCTCGTGTGCGGGAACAGCTTGCGGCGTCCGAAGCTCTTTCCGCAGACATACGCGAAGATGTCGTTCAACTGCACGCTCACGAGAATGAGGAGCAGAATCGCGCGGTACCCGGGATCGTTCGCGATGTAGCCAAGGTGCCCAAGACCCGACCCGAACAAGAGGAACGCCACGCTCGCAAGCGACACGCGCTGGAGATACCCCTTCGGCGAGTCGGGCAGCACGGCCGCCGCCGCGATCACGATGACCGTGAGCGGCGTGAGCGCCGCGAACAGCCCGTACCAGTGGTCGAGCGACGCGCATGCGACGAGCACGACTCCCGCGGCGACGATCGCACTCAGGCTCCGCTCGCGAAAGAGCCCCGTCGCGCGCGCGAACTCGCGGTAGCAGAGGATCGAGACGACGGCCACCGCCGCGATCGCCGTCGCAGGCGCGAAGAGCACGGGCGCAAGAAACGCAGGCGCGATCAGGAGCCAGGTTCGATAGCGAACCCACGCATCGCGCCGCGTCGCCTCCGACATCCGGCCGCGCAGCGCAAGCATCACGAGGGGCGCCGCCACGAACGCGCCGAGGATGATCCACAGAAACACGCGCGTCGCCGGCTGCGCGAACGCGTCCTTGAACGAGAACAGGTACTCGATTCCCCCGTTCATGCCGCGCTCCTCCGCATGTTCGCCGCAAGCGTGCGAAGCCTGCGCGCCGCCGTCACGAGCGAACCCAACGCGATCACGACCAGCACCCACTCCATCCCGAGGAGTTCCGGCGCGCCGTCCCACGGCGCAAACGCAGGCTTGAGCGCGGCAGGCACGACGGCGAGATACACGCACGCCACCGTCATCAGGAACATCCGCTGCTGCTTCGCCATCGGCCCGCGGAAATCGCTCGGAAACCCAAGCGACCGCCCGAGCACACGGATGTAGGTCACGAAGAGCGCGGCACACGCTGCGGCCCAGCCGATCCACGCAAGCCCACCGAGCGCGCATGCGGCACCGACGAAGATCACGGTATCCGACACTCGGTCAGGCACCTCGTTGAAGAGATCGCCAAGCGGCGAACGCAGGTTGCCCTCGATCGCAACCATGCCGTCGAGCAGGTTGGCGAGAAGCCGCAGCTGGATGCACGCCGCGGCGACGATGTAGAGCACCGCGTCCTGCACGAGCCCACGGCCGACGAGCGCAAGGCTCAGCCCCGCCACCCCCGCCGCCACGACGCCAAGCACCGAGATGAGGTTCGGACTCACCCGCGCCCGTGCCAGCGCCGCCGCAAACCAGCGCATCGGCGCGAATCCACGCGCGGCGATCGGTCGACGGTCGAAGTCTTGCGGCTCGGTCATGGGACTGCATTCATCGAGGAGACAGACCGTACGG
>JBKCZS010000131.1:0-3016 GCA_046337925.1 bacterium
CATCTTCGGCGGACTCGTGGGCGCGATCGTCGGGTTCGGCTGGCTGGGGATCCTGCCCTTCGCTGCAGCGCCAGGCATCATGACGCCGGGCGTCCGCTGGACGCTCTCGAAGGATTCGCTCTCGACCGCGGCCGTGATATCGATCCTCATGCCGGGGACATCGTTCAAGTACCGCCCGGCGACGATGTTTCTGCGGGCCTGGCGGAAGGACGAACTGCGCTGTCTCGAGCTGGCGGCAAGCCACGGGATGCCGTATCTCGTCGTCCGCTTCAAGTCCCGCCTGCGGCGTTCCCGCCGCATCGTGCCCGACGACTGGCTCGGACTCGCGCCCGCAGCCTACGCACAGCAGGTCGCGGATCTGCTCGGAGTTCCGCTCCGCGACTCCTTCAGCCGCTGAGGATGGGATTCGCCGGGTCGATCAGGTAGAGTGGGCGCATGTTCACCGCGATCCTCGCAGCGCATCTCGCCGCCCTCGCCACCGTCGCGTCTTCGCCCGTGCTTCCGACCGACGCGGAAGCGATGTCGGTCGGCGTCGCGAAGATCGTGTCGATGCAGGAGAAGGGGCCCGGCGCCGAAATCGCGGCCGAGTGGCCCTACGAAGGCGTCTACCGAGTCGGCGGCAAGATCCCGTACGGCTATCGCGTGGGCGGGACCTCGATCGCGGGCATGGCGCTGTTGACCGCGCCGGGTTTCGCAGACGACGCCGCGCGCAAGGACGCGATCTCCCGCGCGATCGACTTCGTGGCGAAGTCGAAGGACGAGCCGCTTCTCTCGCCCGACTACGGCGGCAACTACGATGTCCGCGGCTGGGCGCACTGCTACGGACTGCGCTTCCTGCTCGCCGCGAAGAAGGCGAGCGCCGTCGGCGACGCGCAGAAGCCCGCGGTCGACGCGGCGATCGCGTTCTACCTCGACGCCCTCAAGAAGACCGAGATCCCGAAGGTCGGCGGCTGGCAGTACGCCCGCGGGCCAGGCCTCGAGAATCCGTGCCCGACCTCGCCCTTCATGACCGCGCCGTGCCTGATGGCGCTCCTCGAGGCGAAGGAGTCCGGGCTCGAGGTGTCCGACGAACTGATCGCCCGCACGGTCAAGGCCCTCGAGATCACCCGCGGCGAGTCTGGATACGTGGCGTACAACGCCTCGCGCCAGACGCGAGACGACACCGGTCAGATCCCGGGCGCGATCGGCCGCATGTGCGCGGTCGAGGCCGCGCTCGCCCACGCCGGCAAGGGCGACGCCAAGCGCCTCCGCTTCGCGGTCGACAAGTTCTTCGAGTTCTGGCCCGAGCTCGAGAAGCGCCGCAAGAAGACCGGCACCCATGTGGCCCCGTACGGCGTCGCGCCGTACTACTTCTTCTACGCCTTCACCCATGCCGCGCAGGCGATCGAGTTCCTGCCCGAGGCCGACCGCCCCGAGCTGCGCGCCAAGTTCCGCGAGCTTCTCTTCAAGGTGCGCGACGAAGACGGCACCTGGAACGACCGCGTGTTCCCGCGCAGCGCCTCGTTCGGCACGGCGATGAGCGTGCTGGCGCTGGCGGAAGCAGGGGTCCCCCGCGCCGCCGCTCCGGCCCCTGCGCAGCCCGCACAGGCCGCGCAGCCCGCACGCCCGTGACGGCAGGGTGCTTCAGTCGAAGTCCGCAGAGACTGTTCGAAAGTCGATTGAATATCTGACCGATCCCCCGAACGGGTGCCCGTGCATCCGTGCTTGTCTTGTCGGCCCGAAGCCATCAGACAGGGAGAACCGCATGAAGGTCATGCTCATCGATCACGACAAGTCCTCGCGAGAGGCGCACCGTGCCATGCTCGTGAAGCTTGGCTACGACGATGTCGTCGAGGCGAGCGACGGGCAGGACGCTATGTCGAAGGTGTTCGTCGCGAACCCGGACCTGATCCTCGTCGAGTACACGATGCCCGGCATGAACGGCATGGTCTTCGTGAAGACCTACCACGCCCGCGGGGGCGGCGCGCCCGTCCTCATGCTCGACGACAAGGCCGATCGCGCGAAGATCGTCGCGGCCCAGAAGGCGGGCGTCGCGAGTTTCGTGCTCCGCCCCGTCGATGCCGATGTGTTCGCCCAGCACATCCTGCAGTCGCTGATGAAGCGCAAGTCGGCGTGACGCCCCGGCGTCGCCGCCCACGGGCCGCGCGGCGCTCCGCTACCATCGCGGCATGCGAGTCGGAGTCATCATTGCGGCGGCAGGCAAGAGCACGCGCTTCGGCGCGGGCGACAAGCTCTCCCAGGATCTCGGGGGCCGTCCGGTGCTTCTCCGCACCGTCGAAGCCTTCACCAAGCGCGACGAGGTCACCGCGATCGTCGTCGCGGCGCCGCCGGACGACATCGAGAACTTCCGCGCCCGCTTCGGTCCCGCGCTCGGCTTCAACGGCGCCAAGATCGTCGAGGGCGGCCGCACGGAGCGCTGGGAGTCGATCGAACGCGCGATCCGCGCGCTGCCCGACGACATCACCCACATCGCCGTGCACGACGGCGCCCGGCCCTGCATCAGCAACGAGCTGCTGAGCCGCGTGTTCGCCGCCGCCGAGGTCGCGCCCGCCGTGATCCCTGGGATCCCCGTGCGCGACACGCTCAAGCGCGTCGCCGACGAGCAGGTCACCGCGGCGGCCGACGACGCCATCGCCGACCTCATCCTCGGCGACCTCGGCAAGAGCTCGACGAGCGGACGCCGCGTGCTCGAGACGGTGCCCCGCGACGGCCTCTGCCAGATCCAGACCCCGCAGGTGTTCGACGCGGCGCTTCTCCGCCGCGCCTACGCGACGGTCGACCTCGCCGGCACGACCGACGACGCCAGCGTGGTCGAGCGCCTCGGTGAGACGGTGCTCGTCGTCGAAGGCGACGCGCGCAACATCAAGATCACCGCCGAAGAAGACCTGCAGCTCGTCCGCGCGCTCATGCGCTGAACGCCGCGGCGGGCGTCCTCCGTTAGGATTTTTCTCACGGAGACACGGAGGCACGGAGAGCAGCCGCAGGCGTACGCCAGACGACGGAACAAGAAGTGAAG
>JBKCZS010000132.1:0-12751 GCA_046337925.1 bacterium
CGGTGCGTCAGGTCGTGCACCGCCTCGCCGGCTGCTGGACGCACTGGGGCGAGAAGTACGGCTACTTCTCTACGAAGCGCGACGCCGAGGCGTTCTACGACGAGATCGCCCACATGCTGCTCACGCAGATGTCGGCCCCGAACAGCCCGCAGTGGTTCAACACCGGCCTCAACTGGGCCTACGGCATCTCGGGTCCCGCGCAGGGCCACTGGATCGCCGACCACCGCACCGGCCGCACCTCGCTCGCGACCGACGCCTACACCCACCCGCAGCCGCACGCCTGCTTCATCCAGGCTGTCAGCGACGACCTCGTCGGTGAGGGCGGCATCATGGACCTCTGGACGCGCGAGGCGCGCCTCTTCAAGTACGGCTCCGGCACGGGCACCAACTTCTCGCAGCTCCGCGGCGAGAACGAGCCGCTCTCGGGCGGCGGCAAGAGCTCGGGCCTCATGAGCTTCCTCAAGATCGGCGACCGCGCCGCGGGCGCGATCAAGTCGGGCGGCACCACCCGCCGCGCGGCGAAGATGGTCTGCCTCGACCTCGACCACCCCGACATCGAGGGCTTCGTGAACTGGAAGGTTCGCGAGGAGATCAAGGTCGCGGCTCTCGTCGAGGGCATGAAGGTCCTCGGCGAAGACCAGAAGGATCTCGCGAAGAAGCTCGGCCTCAAGCTCGACTACGACTTCAACGGCGAGGCCTACTACACGGTCAGCGGCCAGAACTCGAACAACTCCGTCCGCATCCCCGACGAGTTCTTCGACGCCCTCGACGCCGACAGCGATTGGAACCTCATCCGTCGCGTCGACGGCAAGGTCGCGAAGACCATCAAGGCGAAGGAGCTCTGGAACGAGATCAACTTCGCCGCATGGCGCTGCGCCGACCCGGGCGTCCAGTACGACAGCACGATCAACGCGTGGCACACCTGCCCCGCCGGCGGACGAATCAACGCGTCGAACCCGTGCTCGGAGTACATGTTCCTCGACAACACGGCGTGCAACCTCGCGTCGATCAACCTGCTCAAGTTCTACGACTCGCAGACCCGCCGCTTCGACATCGAGGGCTATGAGCACGCGATCTGCCTCTGGACGATCGTGCTCGAGATCTCGGTGCTCATGGCCGCGTTCCCGTCGCGCGAGATCGCCGATCTGTCGTGGCGCTACCGCACGCTCGGCCTCGGCTACGCGAACCTCGGCGCCATGCTCATGCAGGCCGGCATCCCCTACGACAGCGAGGAAGGCCGCGCGGTCTGCGGCATGCTCACCGCGATCCTGACGGGCCGTTCCTACGCCGAGAGCTCCCTGCTCGCGGCCGAGCACGGGCCGTTCGCCGGCTACAGCGAGAACCGCGAGAACATGCTGCGCGTCGTGCGCAACCACCGTCGCGCGGCGATGGGCCTGTCCCGCACGAGCGACGAGTGGGAAGCGCTCCGCATCCGTCCGGTGCCGATCGACCACTCGGTCGTGAAGGCCGGCCGCATCAACCTCTCGAACGCCTCCGACCTCCTCTCGCGCTCGGTCGCCTGCTGGGACGACGCGCTCGGCTTCGGCGAGAAGTTCGGCTTCCGCAACGCGCAGACGACCGTCATCGCGCCGACCGGCACGATCGGTCTCCTCATGGACTGCGACACGACGGGCGTCGAGCCCGACTTCGCGCTCGTCAAGTTCAAGAAGCTCGCGGGCGGCGGCTACTTCAAGATCGCCAACCAGTCGCTGCGCCCGGCCATCCGCGCGCTCGGCTACTCCGCCGACCAGGCCGATGACATCCTCACCTATGTCATGGGCACGCTCAGCCTCGATGTGCCGATGCCTGCGGCCGACGGAACCGTCGTCGCCGGCCGCGGCTCGACGCTGCGCGAGTTCCTGCTGTCGAAGGGCTACACCCACGAGCAGCTGCTCGCGGTCGAGAATTCTCTGCCGACCGTGTTCGAGATCGCCTTCGCGTTCTCGGCGTGGTCGATGCCGGAGAGCGTCCTCGTCGCGGCGGGAGTCGACGCCGCGGCCGCGAAGCACGACATGTCGTTCAACGGCCTCCGCGCGCTCGGCCTCACCCGCAAGCAGATCGACACGATCAACCGCGCGGTGTGCGGCACCCAGACGGTCGAGGGCGCGCCTCACCTGAAGCAGGAGCACCTCGCGGTGTTCGACTGCGCGAACCGGTGCGGTCCGCTCAGCACGCGCTTCATCAAGCCCGAGGGCCACATCCGCATGATGGCTGCGTCGCAGCCGTTCATCACGGGTGCGATCTCGAAGACCATCAACCTGCCCTCGGATGCGAATGTCGACGACATCGGCGCTTGCTACCGCATGAGCTGGGAGCTCGGTCTCAAGGCGAACGCGCTCTACCGCGACGGCTGCAAGCTCAGCCAGCCGCTCTCGACCAAGAGCGACAAGAACGAGGAAGACGACGAGAAGGCCGACGCGAAGGACGCAAAGGATGCGAAGGACGCGAAGGCCGCCGCCGAGGCGAAGGTCTCCGATGCCGTCGTCACCGATGCGGCCGAGCAGAGCGCGCTCCTCACCGAGGCGCTCACCGATGTCGCCCTCGCCGCCGAGCCGGTCGCCGTTCCTGCGGAGCGCGTGGTCGAGCGAGTCGTCGAGCGCATCATCGAGCGCCCGATGCGTCGCCGCCTGCCCGACACCCGCGAGTCGGTCACCCACAAGTTCAATGTGGCCGGCCACGAGGGCTACCTCATCGTCGGCCTCTACGAGGACGGCCGTCCGGGCGAGCTCTTCATCACCATGGCGAAGGAAGGCTCGACCATCGGCGGACTCATGGACTCGCTCGGCACCGCGATCTCGGTGGCGCTCCAGTACGGCGTGCCGGTCGAGAGCCTCGTGACCAAGTTCGCGCACCAGCGGTTCGAGCCGATGGGAATGACGACCAACTCGGACATTCCGTTCGCGAAGAGCCTCGTCGACTACATCTTCCGCTGGCTCGGCATGCAGTTCATCCCTGGCTACCGCGACCTCAACGCTCCGCGCCGTCCAAGCGCCCAGAGCGAGCCGGTCACGGTGAGCACCGACACCACGCGCGCGGCGTCCATCGTGGCGTCCGCGGCGGCATCGAAGGAGGAAGCAGGATGCTCAACAGGACCGGCAACGGGCGGCAGTTCCACCGGATGGAATGTCCGTCGGGAAGCTGCGATCGAGGCCGCGAAGGCCGAGCGCGGCGATTCGACCGCTGGGGTTCCCCAGTCGCGGCTCAGCACCACGCACACCGTGGTCGCTGTGACCGAGACGCGGACGGGCGACGGCCACACGATCGAGGCGATGGCCGCGGTCGAGCGGACCGTGCGGACGACCGCCGCGAATGCGCTCGATCAATCGAACGCCGCGCTGATGGGCGATGCGCCCGCCTGCGATGGCTGCGGTTCGATCACGGTTCGCAACGGAACCTGCTACCGCTGCCTGAACTGCGGCAACAGCATGGGGTGCAGCTGAATCCAAGTCGCCGCGGCGGACGGCTCGATCACTCGGGTCCTCCGCTGCGGCGTCCGATGCGCCTCGGAGTTCGGCTCGCGCGATTCGTGCGAACCGGCTGACGGGCCGCATGCAGGGACGATGCAGCCCCACATAAGCGACTGATGGGCGCAAGCCCCGCCGACCGATGCCTGCGCACGGCGTCCTCGGCGAACCAAGCGTGTGCGGACTGGAGACTGATGGCAGCGCAACCACCGCGCTGCACCGCTGGATCGCACGCCACAGGAAGTGGCAGAGCGTGTTGCCGCATCGCGGCGCCTGACGGCGCTTGCAGCGCGGCGCCGTGAGGAACGGAAGCCGAATTCAGGTGCGATCCTTCCGGACGGGTGTTGCAGTGGCTGTCGCTGAGGACTGCCTTGCTCCGACACACCCAAACAGTTCAAAGACAGGACTGGTGACGCCGTTGGTCGATGTCCGAAGGCAAACGCTCTTCGGCAGCGACAGGTTTCGAGAAGGTTGGCGAGTGGATGGATCCTTCTTGCACCGTTTGGGCGCGCATGGAGTTCGCAGAGCCCAATCCCCGGATCGCATCGCCTCACATGCGCGACGGGTAACCAGCTCGAGCGTCCCGTCCTGTCCTTCCAGTTCCACCACGGCGGAGCCACCCACGCGAAGGCTCCGCACTCGCCCCCCGCGGATCCCACCTCCGCGGGGGGCACTTTGTTTTGCGCTTGCTGTTTCTGCCATTCCTGCCGCCGCGCACTGCGCGCCCTCCGCAACGCGCGGGGCCGATATGCCGCGTATGCACAAATTGCGACTTTCCCGCCAGGCTGCTGCGAGAAGCGCTCGGCCCGAGCGGAGTCCCCTCGGAGCGGGCTGTCCGCACCGCTCCAGAAGGAGCTCGGCATGCGATCAGTCATCCTCGGCGGCGGCGTCTCCGGCTGCGCTGTGGCCGCCGCGCTTCGCGGTACGCCGCTTGAGCGCGAGGCGATCATCCTCGAGCAGGCCAACCACGGGCCGCAGCATCCGGGCGGCGTCCTGCTGAACCAGACGGGGCTGACGGCGCTCGATGTCATCGCCCCCGAGTTCGACTGGCGCAACTCGGGTCGCTTGATCGACACCGTCGTTCTGCGCTCGAGCACGGGCCGGATCTACTCGGAGGCGCCGATCGACGCCTGCGTCGCCATGCGAGGCGCGGAGTTCGCGCGCATGCTGCGCGATGCGGCGGGGAGCGTGGCATTCCTCGAGGGCTGGGCGTTCGCCGGCCTCGAGCGCTCTGCGAGCGGCGCCATAAGGCAGGCGCGCCTTCCCGATGGCGGAGTCGTCGAAGGCGATGCCTTCTTCGCGTGCGACGGCGTTCACTCCCGCGCACGGCATCTCGTCTTCCCCGAGTCCCATCTCGCAGACGCGGTGGTCGAGGAGGTCATCGGCCTCGCAGACGCCCCGGCGATCGCCGCCCATCTCGGCCACGCCTTCCACAAGTTCCACGACGAGGAAGGCGGACTTGCGATCGAGCTGCTGCCGCTCAACGCGCGCACCGTCGCCTGCTTCCTGCAGTTCGACCCCGCGCGCTGGACCATGGTTGCGCGCGATCCCGTCGCGCTGCGCACCTTCGCCCAGGAACGGACCTCCGGCTGGCCCGCAGAAGTCGAGGACGCCTTCGCGTCGCTCGACTACGGGCGCGCGCGCCTCGTTCAGTCGCGAGATCTGCCACCGCTCGACGAACTCGCGGTCGGCAACATCGCGCTCGTCGGCGACGCGGCGCACGCCGCACTGCCATTCACGCTGCAGGCGGCCAACGACGCTCTGGCCGACGCAGCGCTCCTCAACAACCTGCTGCACGCCGTCGTCGACCACGCGGGAATCGACGATGCATTCGCGCGCTACTCGGAGATCCGTTGGCCGCACCACCGGAAGCGCTTTGCCGAAGGCCGGGCGCTCTGCCGCGAGTTCCTCTCGCCAACCCCGAAGGCCGGGCCTCGCGTGCCGCTGGTCGCGTGACCGGCGTCCGCCGCCCGTCGCCCGCCGCCCGTCGCCCGCCGCCCGCTGCCCGTCGCCCGCCGCTTAGGGCGCAAAGTCGACGATGTACGAGCGCCGCCACCGCGGTCGCCACTTGGCGACGAGCTCCTGGTGGATCGGGTGTGCGAGGTATGCCTCGTAGTCGGCGGTCGACTCGAACTGCACGACGATGCCGAGGTCGTAGTCCTTGGCCACGGTCGCGCGCCCGATGTCGACCGGTGTGCCGCAGATGTAGCCGCGGACGGTCGGAATGCGCGGCAGCATCGCATC
The DNA here is from genome assembly GCA_046337925.1 of bacterium. GTDB lineage: Bacteria > Planctomycetota > Phycisphaerae > Phycisphaerales > SM1A02 > QWPT01. The sequence continues at coordinate 5,709 of JBKCZS010000132.1, forward strand.
GCTGTCGGCCTTCATGGCCGCGAGGTCGGCCTTGTCGTTGAGTTCGACGAGCACCACATGCTGCAATCGGCCGGGCATCTCGACCGAACGGGCTGCGCCGGGCCCGTCGGTCGGCGCAAAAGGAGAAGCCTTGCCGCCGCAACCTCCGAGGCAGAGCGCCGAGAGGCCGAGGAGCGCAGCGACGCCGGCGAGCGAACGAACTTTCAAACAAGATGGCGAGTCGTGATGCATCGGGACAGGATGCTACAGATCGCGGCGGCGTTCATCTCGAGAATCTGTCCGAGAACCTGCCAACTTCCGCGGCTCGGGCGAATCGCTCAAACCTCTCAAAGGAGAGCCGTCGGTCGCGCCGAAGACTCACGGGCCGTATCCTCCAAGGCCGCGCCGCGAATCTCGCGCGGCGAACTTGGTTCGTACACGCAGGAAGTCCATGCCCATCGAGACCAGAATCCGACCTTCGATGACGGCCAAGAACCTGATCGCCGCCGTGGTCTGCCTCGGTTTCGGCGTGTGGGGCTGGTACGACTACGCCGTCAAGATCCCGCAGGAGCGCGCCGACTTCGCCGCATTCACCGAGGCGGAGAAGATCAACTCCGAGATCGAGGCCGCGTCGCGGACGCGGACCTTGACCGACGAGGAGCGCGAGAAGGCGAAGGAAGCACGCGCCACCCTCGACCGCTTCAAGGAGGCGAAGCCCTCCGAGCCGGCGAGCTACGACGACGACATCCAGCTCTGGGTCTACATCGTCGGCTGCGGCGTCCTGAGCGGCCCCTACTTCCTCTACGCGCAGTGGAAGCTGACGAGGCGGCGCTTCCGCCTCGATGACGACGGCACGCTGCACGCGCCCGAGGGAACATTCGCGGCAGACCAGCTCGCCGATCTCGACATGTCGCGCTGGATGGAGAAGTCGATCGCGACGGCCGTCACGACCAACGGCACGCGGATCGACATGGACGACTTCCTCTACACGGGCGTCGAGGACATGGTGGCGACGCTTGCGGCCCGCTTCCATCCCGGACAGTGGACGAGCGACGCGCGCCCGATCGGCGACCCGAAGTCACGCGACACGAAGAAGGCCGCCGCCGAGGCGCAGCTCGCTGCAAGCGAGCAGACGACGCCCGCGCCGTCCGACGAAACGCGCGCCTGATCGACAGACGAAGGCTGCGTCACCGCGGCGGCATGCCGCGCAGCGCGGCCGCACATTCACCCTCGGTGGGGGCGTGTCGGTCTACGAGATCGGCGAGCGCGCGGTTGAGCGCATCGCGGTCTGCGAATCGCTGTTCCGCGCCGCGGCCATCCGCGGCGAGCGCCGGGGCCGTGATGCCGGCGTTGCGCGCCTTCGCTGCCTCGGCTGCGATCCACGCAGCGTCGACGCGCTCGGGTAGTTCGGGAGTCGCGAAGAAGATCGGCGACGCGAGCGGATCGACCGCGCGCTCGACGCCGTCCTCGCCCTTCGCCTTCGACTCCGGCACGAGCGCCACGAGAACGCCCGAGTCGAAGCCGATGTTGATGCGCTCGACCGTCTCCGCCCCTGCGAGGAGCACGGGCTCGGCCGTCTGCCGCCGCAGGAGATACGCCGGGTCGCAACGGAGGACGAGCACATGCCCGCGCGTCACCGTGCGCTTGTCCTTGCGCATGTCGTGTTCGTACGGCGCGTCGAGCACGAAGGGGAATGCAGCGACCACCTCGACGACTCCCGCGGGTGTCGCGGGCGTCTTCGGCATGCCCTCGACCTGTCGCGGCGCCTCCGGCCGCGCCTGCGCCTGACGCTCGGGAGCGGCTGCGGGAGCGGCGACCGGCGCCGACTGAAGCGTCGCGACGAGCGGAAGGAGCAGGAAGGTCGAGGAGGAAATCATCGAAAGAGGAATCATGGTGAGGTTCGGGAGGCCCGTTTGCCCGGGCGGATGGAGCGGGGACGGAGTTACTCGCGTTCGATCTGCAGGTCGTCGATCAGCAGGCGGCCGGTGTTCGAGCCGGCGCCCGCGCCGAACTGCAGGGTGACCGAGGAGACGCGCGACAGGTCGATGGTGCGCCCGGCGGCACGGAACGCCGAGACCGGGACGCGGATCGACTCGAACGCGTTCTGCCATCCGACCACGGTTCCGGTCGGGAATCCGCCGCGCTGGTACGGCTCCTCGACGCCGCCGGCAAAGGCCGAGATCGCCACGGAGCTCTGGACACCCGTCTCGTCCGTGAGCACCACCGTGAAGCCGAGATCGCCGAGCTCGGCCGTCGTGTTCGGGTGGCGCGTGCCCTGCGCAGCCCGCAGCGACACGAAGGCGTCGTCGCGGAAGTCGCGCTGAGCGGCCGGCACGCTCCACACGATGCTCGAGGGCGCGTTCCAGTCGAATGCGAGGCCACGCGACGAATCGGTCGTGCGGGCGCGCATCGAGCCGTTGAACGGATCGGTCGAAAGCCAGGAGAACGCCGTGTTGATGTCGTTCAGCAGCGACTCGCCGACGGCGTTGACCGCGGAGAACGCGACGGTTCCGCCGGAACTCGAGGTCGTGGTGGCGCTGTTCGTCTGGAAGCTGTCGAGCGCGAACGCCGCCGCCGGCTCGGGCTTCCACTCGAGGATGACGGTCGTCGACGCAGCCACCGACTGGGGCCGCAGGCTCTCGTACTGCCGCCAGAGGAATTCCTCGGCCGAGCGGTCGTTCTCGACCACGCGGCGGATCATGGCGAGGATCGACGCCTTCGCCACGCGCTGCGCCTCGGCGTTGCCGATCGCGGTGCCGCTCGGGCCGCTGAAGTCGTTGATGCCGCAGCAGTTGAAGTCGTTGTGGTCGGCGCCGTGCACATAGGTCGACTGCCGCAGGCCCACGGCGCGTTCGAGGATGTTGAAGCTGGCGGCGATGTCGGTGTCCGGGCATCCGCACACATCGCCGTCGGCCGCGCCGTAGAGGAGCATGAACGGCACCGCGTGCGGGTCGGAGGTGTTCGTGCCGAGGAAGTCGGTCGGCGCGATCGAGACCAGAAGCTTGATGTCGCTCAGCTGATAGTTCGGCGAGGTGAACGAGCCGTCGAAGAGACGGTCATAGCCGCGCGCAACGCCCTCGCCGCCGCGGGAGTGGCCGATCCAGACGATGCGGTCGCCGTCGACGCGCCCGTTCAGCACGCCGCCGCCGATGGTGCCGAGCTGAGCGAGGAAGCTCTCCGTGTGCTCGACGGTCGTCGTCGTCGCCGATTCAATGCCCGGACCCGTGTTGTTCTGGTGGCTCATGACCACATAGCCCCAGCTCGCGAGGTGCGTGCCGAGGTAGTCGTACCAGGTGTACTGGTGGCCATTTCCGTGCGAGATCACGACCAGCGGCCGCGTGCCGAGGGTCGCGATGGCGGTCGGGTAGTAGATGCGCTCGAGCTCGTAGGTGTCGCTGATGTCCGGATCGTTCACGTCGTACGACGCGATCGTGGTGACGGCGAGCGGGCCGTTCGCGGTGAGGTCGCGTACGAGCCAGAGGCCGGGGGCGTCGCCTCCGCCATCGATCAGGTCGCCGTTCGAGAGCGTGCCGTCGCGATCGATATCGACGACCAGGTCGAGTCCGCGACCGGGGCTCAGGCCGCTGCCGGCGGTGATCGCGCCCATGTTCGCGAGGGTGACGACCGAACTCGCGACCGTGCCCGGCACCACGACCGATTGCGGCGCGCCGCGGAGGTCGGCGAGCGCGGGGTTGGTCTGCCACGCGGCGGCGGAGCGGTTGTCGACGAGGTAGACATCGACGGTCGCGCCCACGAGCGTCGGGAAGTCGAGCGGATCGATCGCGAACCCGACGGGCCCGTTCGACTGGAACGCATCGACTCGGAACGCCCACGGGTGCTGCGCCGTCGCGACGGCCGCGAGGTTCACCTCGACCGGCGCGGCGGGCGTCGGGCACGGTCCCCAACCGCCGAGAAGAAGCGCGAGGTCCCCTGGCCCGACCGTGCCGTCGCCATCGAAGTCGCCCGTCGGGCCGGAGGTCGCCCAGAGGTTCAGGAAGATGCCGAGGTCGCCGGCGTCGACCGCGCCGTTGCCGTCGATGTCGGGCGGGCAGGCGTGCGCCGCGGCGGCGGCGCAGGTCGTCAGCAGGGTGGCGAAGAGTCGGACGCGGGGAGAGGCGGAGGATGGGCGCATATGGGAGGTGAGACAGCGGCCCAGACGGTCCGTCGGGCGGTACGGAGAATACGGGAGAGGTCCCGTCGGATATGCACCCCATGCGTCGAATCGCGCGAGGTCGACGGCGGTGCGGCGGGCGGTTCGCGCGGCGCGTCCATAACCTGCGGGCGGGGCTTCGCATCGGGCTCCGCGGCTTCGGCTACCCTGTCGGTCTTTCCCACGAGTTGACCCATGCGCGCGACCACCGAACCTACGACGGCGATCGAGAAGCAGGACCGCTGCAGCGATCTCCCCCACCGCCCCCGAGTCCTCCTCGGCAAGATGGGCCTCGACGGCCACGACCGCGGCGTCAAGCTGATCGCGCGCATCATGCGCGACTCCGGCATCCATGTCATCTACTCGGGGCTCTGGCAGACGCCACGGAGCCTCGCGATCAGCGCCCGCGACGAGGACGCCGACTGCATCGCCTGCTCGATGATGTCGAACTCGCACCTGGTGCTCGTGCCGCGCCTTCTCGAGGAATGCGCCAAGGTCGGGCGCCCCGACATGATCGTGAATGTCGGCGGCATCATCCCGCAGGATGATGTCCAGAAGCTGCTCGATGCGGGCGTTGCGCGCGTCTACCACACGGGCACCGGCATGGCCGAGATCGTCGGAAGCGTCCGCGAGAGCGTGAAGCCGTACGCGCCGCTCGCGGCGGGCGTCTCGACCCACCCGACCGCGGTGCTGGCACGCAACATCTCGCTCGCGCACGCTGGAAAGCCCGTCGACGCCCCCCGCCGACGCCCGAAGCAGGTCGTCGGCATCACCGGTTCGCCGGGCGCCGGCAAGAGCACCCTGGTCGCGGCGATGGCGAGCGAAGCGGTTCGCCGCGGCGACAAGATCGCGGTCGTCGCGTTCGACCCGATGAGCCCGATCACCGGCGGCGCGCTGCTCGGCGACCGTCTTCGCGTCGACTTCAACGCGGTCGACGAGGGCATCTTCTACCGGTCGCTTGCGATCGTCGGCGAGGATTACCGCACGCTGCCCGAGATCATCGAGTTGATCGGCGGCGCGGGCTACGACAAGCTCATCGTCGAGACGGTCGGCGCGGGCCAGAACGATGTCGCGATCCGCTCGTTCGTCGACCGCACCGCGGTCGTGGTCGTGCCTGGAATGGGCGACGCCGTCCAGATGGACAAGGCGGGCATCCTCGAGATCGCGGATCTCTTCGTGGTGAACAAGGCCGATCACGCCGGCGAGTCGAAGCTCGTCCGTGAACTGCTCGACATCGCCGGAGGCCGCAAGATCTTCGAGACGATCGCCACCCAAGGGAAGGGCGTCGTCGAACTGCTCGACGGCCTGTTCGCCTGAGACGCCGGCCGGATCGGTGCGCGGCGGCCCTCCGATCGGGTGGACCGGGTGTCGAATGTCATCGAAGTGTCGGAGACAGCGCCTTCGGGTGTTCTCACATTTTGGCGTCTGCCGTAGCGTGAGTTGCACGGAGCGGTCGTCCCCTTTCGGGGTCGGCCGCACGCTCCCGAGGACTCCCGCATGCGCCGCCCGACTCACACGCTTTCGATCGCCCTGCTGCTCGCCGCGTCGACCCAGTTCGCCATCTCCGAGGCCCACGCGCAGTCGAAGGTCGCAGGGTTCGGTGAGATCTCGTTCCGTCATGTCGAGGCCAACGGCTTCGTGAAGATCTCCGCCACGGGCTGGTCGAACCTCGCGATCCGGGGCGATGGGAAGGTCGCGGCGTGGGGCGACTCGCTCTACGGAGTCTGCAATGTGCCGCCCGGACTGAGCGACATCACGGCGGTTGCCGGTGGCGAGCACCATGCGCTCGCGCTCAAGTCCGATGGAACGGTCTACGCGTGGGGCAAGTCGGAAGAGGGACAGACCAATGTGCCCGGCACGCTCGGTCCGTGCCAGGCGATCGCCGCAGGCAACACGCACAGCGTCGCCCTCCGCACCGACGGAGTCGTCGTCTGCTGGGGCGCGGGCACCACCTCGGGCGCTTCGCCGAACTACGGCCAGAGCATCGTGCCGGCGAACCTCGGTCCCGTCACCGCGGTCGCCGCGGGCGGCTGGCACACCCTCGCCCGCAAGGCGAACGGCACCGTGCAGGCGTGGGGATTCAACTCGTCGGGGCAATGCAATCCCCCGTCGACGCTCGGCGTGGTCGCGAAGATCGCGGGCGGCGGTCAGCACAGCGCGGCGCTGCGCGGCGATGGCACGGTCGTCTGCTGGGGACTGAACGGCAACGGACAGTGCAATGTGCCCGCGGGCCTTGGCGCCGCAACCGACATCGCGCTCGGTTCCGGGCACTCGGTGGCGCTTCTTGCGAGCGGAACGGTGGTCTGCTGGGGCGCGAACGGCGCCAACCAATCTACCGTGCCCGAGGAGCTGGACAGCGTCGTGGGCATCGCCGCCGGCGGTACGCACACGCTCGTGCTGCAGAGCGATGGACGGACGAAGGCATGGGGATTCCTCGGCGACTGGGCGCCCCCTGCGGCCGGCCTCGGCAATGTCGTGAAGGCCGATGGCGCCTGGCGCCATGCGATCTTCCTGCGCAGCGACGGCTCGGTCGTCTGCATCGGGACGAACTCGTCCGGCCAGTCGACGGTCCCGCCGAATCTCGGCCCGGCCATCGCGGTGACCGCGGCGAACCATCGCTGCCTCGTCGTCAAGGCGGATGGCACGCTTGCAGGATGGGGCCCGGGTGTCGGCTACGGCGAGGACTATGTGCCGGCCGAGCCGAACATCGCGGGCGTCGCCGCCGGCATGCATCACAATGTCGCGTTCCGGCAGGATGGCACCGTCTTCGCCTGGGGCCGCAACAACTACCAGCAGTGCAATGTGCCCGCGGACCTGACGGGTGTCGTCGATGTCGACGCCGGCTTCTCGCACACGGTCGCTCGGCGCAGCGATGGGTCGGTGGTCTGCTGGGGACGCAACAACCACGGCCAGG
>JBKCZS010000133.1:0-3230 GCA_046337925.1 bacterium
GTACATTCCCCGCATGGCTGACCCGACCACCTCGAACGCGAACTCCAATGTCGAATCGCTCCTGAAGGAAGACCGCATCTTCGCGCCGACCGCCGCGCAGGCTGCCGGCCTCGGCGGCGCGTGGTGCGCGTCGATGGACGAGTACCGCGCGCGGCACGCGCGGTCGATTGCGGACCCCGAGGGCTTCTGGGGCGAGGTCGCGGGCGACTTCGAGTGGTTCACGCCGTGGACGCGCGTCCTCGAGTGGAACTGCCCCGACGCGAAGTGGTTCGTGGGCGCCAAGACCAACATCTGCCACAACGCGCTTGACCGACATGTGCTCGACGGGCACGGCCATGAGATCGGGATCATCTGGGAGGGCGAACCGAAGCTTGCCGATGGCACGCCCGAGGTGAAGCACCTTTCGTACGGCGAACTGCTCGAGGAAGTCTCGCGCTGCGCGAACGCGCTGAAGTCGCTCGGCGTGAAGAAGGGCGATGTCGTGACGCTCTACATGGGCATGGTGCCCGAGCTTGCGGTCGCGATGCTCGCGTGCGCCCGCATCGGCGCGGCGCACAGCGTGATCTTCGGCGGTTTCCCCGCGCCTTCGATCGTCGACCGCGTGCTCGACGCCTCGTCGCGCGTGATCGTCACCTGCGACGGCGCGTGGCGCCGCGGGCAGGTCGTTCCGCTCAAGAAGAATGTCGACGAGGCGATCGCGCTCCTCGCCGCGCAGAACCACACGGTCGAGCACTGCGTCGTGCTGCATCGCACGAAGAACGAGATCTCGTGGACGAAGGGCCGCGACCACGCGTGGCACGAGCTCGTCGGCGCGCAGAGCGCCGAATGCGAGTGCGAGCAGATGGATTCGGAAGACCCGCTCTTCCTGCTCTACACCTCGGGTTCGACTGGCAAGCCGAAGGGCATCCGCCACACGACCGGCGGCTACATGGTCTACACGGCGTACACCGCGCAGCAGACTTTCAACTTGCGCGCGGGTGCCGGTCATGTCTACTGGTGCACCGCCGACATCGGCTGGGTGACGGGCCACTCGTACATCGTCTACGGCATCATGCCGAACCGCGTGCCGACCGTGATGTACGAAGGTGCCCCGAACTGGCCCGCGGACGACCGCTTCTGGGAGATGGTCGCGCGCCACCGCGTGACGCACTTCTACACGGCACCGACCGCGATCCGCGCGTTCATGAAGTGGGGCGACGAACACCCCGCGAAGCACGACCTCTCGAGCCTGAAGGTGCTCGGCACCGTCGGCGAACCGATCAATCCCGAGGCGTGGATCTGGTACCACGAGAACATCGGTCGCGAGAAGTGCCCGATCGTCGACACCTTCTGGCAGACGGAGACCGGCGGCCATGTGATCACGCCGCTTGCGTGCGCGACGCCGACGGTGCCTGGCTCGTGCACGCTGCCGTTCTTTGGGATCGACGCGGCCGTCGTCGACGAGAACGGACATGAATTGCCCGCGAATACGGGCGGTTTGCTCGTGATCCGCAAGCCGTGGCCGAGCATGCTGCGCGGCATCCACGGCGACCGCCAGCGCTTCATCGACACCTACTGGTCGCGCGTGAAGGGCATGTACCTCGCGGGCGACGGCGCGCGGCGCGACGACCGCGGCTACTTCTGGATCATGGGCCGCATCGACGATGTCATCAATGTGTCGGGCCACCGCCTCGGCACGATGGAGGTCGAGAGCGCGCTCGTGTCGCACGACGCGGTGGTCGAGGCCGCGGTCGTCGGCATGCCGCACGACATCAAGGGAACGGGCATCGCGGCGTTCGTGTCGCTGGGCCCCGGGCATGTGCCGAGCGACGCGCTGAAGGCGCTGCTCCGTGAGCATGTCGCCGGTTTCCTCGGGCCGATCGCGAAGCCCGACATGATCCGCTTCACGCAGTCGCTGCCGAAGACGCGTTCGGGCAAGATCATGCGGCGGCTCCTGCGCGATGTCGCGGCCGGCCGCGATTCGAAGCAGGACACGACGACGCTCGAGGACTTCAATGTGCTCGCGGCGCTGCGGGGAAACGACGAGTGAAGCCGCGGGCGAAGAAGGTTGCGAAGAAGAGCGCGAAGCAGGCTGGCGCCAAGCCGGTCTCCAGTGCCGAGCACCACCGCACGCTGCGCAAGCAACACGAGTCGGAAGCCGCGCAGGACTACTGCGAGGTCATCGCCGAGCTGCTGGATTCGGGCGTCGAGGCGCGGGTTGGGCGCATCGCGGAGCGCTTTGGACTGTCGCATGTGACCGTGAGCCGCGTGGTGCGGCGGCTGGCACGCGAGGGCTACATCGTGGCGAAGGAACGAGCGCCGCTTGGGCTGACGCCGCGCGGCCGCGCACTTGCGACCGAGGCGCGGGCGCGCCATGCCGTCGTGGTCGCCTTCCTCCGCGCAATCGGCGTCGACGAGCGCACCGCCCAGGCCGACGCTGAGGGCATCGAGCACCATGTGTCGCCAGCGACCCTGCGTGCGATGGCGCGCGTGGCGGGGAGATAGCAGCGTCGGCTTTCGCGTGCAGGTCGGCGACGACTGTCGTCCCCACCAGAGGGAGCGCCCGCAGACGCGACCGCTCAAGATCGTGTGGCATCACCTCTGGTGTTGGCGGCTTCGCACGCGCCGGGGCGTCACGACTGCAGTCGGAGGGCCTTCCCTCCGCCCGCGACGCCCGCACCCCCCGCTCAGGCTTCGCTGCGCTCCGCCTTCGTGTGCGCTGGCGATACCCCTGCGCCGACGAGCGCGGAGCGAAGCGAAGCGCGAGCAAGTTGGCGAGAAGGACGACACATGTGCCGTGTGGCATCACTTTGAGTGATGGCGGAATCGAACGCAAGCAGCGCCCACGACTGCAGGCTGGAAGCGCACCGCTCGCGCGGCGCGCTCGTCTTGGCCGCCATCACTCAAAGTGATGCCACACGATACGAACAGCGACGCCGGCGCCGTCCGCTCAGGCTTCGCTGCGCTCCGCCTTCGGAGGCGCCGGCGACGCCCCGTACGCCACGACTGCAGGCTCGAAGCGCACCACTCGCGCGGCGCACTCGTCCTGGCCGCCATCACTCAAAGTGATGCCACACGATACGGTCGGCGACGCCCGCGCCCCCCGCTCAGGCTTCGCTGCGCTCCGCCTTCGGCGACGCCCGCGGCAACGCAGGCGCCATCTCGCGCACCGCGGATGCGCCTCTCGGCACGGATCCTCGATGTAGCCTATGCTACGGACCATGCGATACCGACTCCCCGCGCCACTCATC
>JBKCZS010000134.1:0-29418 GCA_046337925.1 bacterium
GGGCACCGCGGCCGACGCCTGCGCGAACGAGTCGCTCGCGCCGATGCCGTACGCGCGCGTGACCGTGGGCGCGAACACCTACTTCGCGAACGCGCAGGGCGTGGTCACCATCCCGAACGCGGGTGGCGCGAACCTCTCGCTCACCTCGAACCTCACGACCGCCGGCCAGTTCTTCGTCGTGAACGATTCGGCCAGCACCGAGAGCACCGTCACGGTCTCGAGCTCGGGCGGCGCCGTCGATCTTGTCCACAATGCGACAAACGCCCTGCAGGACGAGCGCGCCGAGGTCAACGCGTACATCCACGCGAACATCGTGCGCGACTACCTGCTCGCGTACAACCCGTCCTATCCCACGATCTCCACGCAGACCGGCTTCCCGATCAATGTCATGGTGTCGGGCACCTGCAACGCGTTCTACGACGGCAACTCGATCAACTTCTACCCCGCCGGCGGCGGCTGCAACAACACCGCGTTCAGCGTCGTCGTGCACCACGAGTTCGGCCACCACATCGTGAACCGCGCGGGCTCCGGCCAGGGCGCATACGGCGAAGGCTTCAGCGATGCCGTCGGCGTCTGCATCACCGACACCTCGGAGCTCGCGCTCGGGTTCAACTCGTCGAGCTGCTCGTCGGGCATCCGCAACGCGAACAACACCGTGCAGTACTCGGCGACGAACTGCTCGTCGGCCGGCAGCGCCATCCACACCTGCGGCACGCTGTTCTCCGGTTGCGTGTGGAGCACGCGCACCTACCTCGCGGCAAGCAACCCCGCGACCTACCGCGACATCATCTCCGATCTCACGCTGAACTCGGTGCTCCTGCACACGGGCACCTCGATCACGCCCGCGATCACCATCGACTTCCTCACGCTCGACGACAACGACGCCAACATCAACAACGGCACGCCGAACTACACGCAGATCAACCAGGGCTTCAGCGACCACAGCATGCCGGCCCCGCCGCTGCAGCTCCTCGACATCACCTTCCCGAGCGGCCAGCCCACGGTGTCGAACCCGAACACGGGCGTGGCGTTCCCGGTCACGGTGGTCGGCCTCGGCGGACAGCCGCAGCCCGGCTCGGGACGCATCTTCTTCCGCGTCGGCACCTCGGGCTCGTTCACCAACGCCCTCATGGCGGAAACCGCCCCGAACCAGTACACCCCGACGCAGCCTCCCGCCTCGTGCGGCTCGACCATCCAGTACTACTTCTCTGCGCAGACGAACACGGGTTCGACCGTGCAGAGCCCGTCGAACGCACCGACCTCGCTGTACTCCGTGGTCTCGGCGAGCGGCACCTCGACCCCGTTCATCGACACGGTCGAAACCAACCTCGGCTGGACGCTGACCGCGGCCGGCGACACCGCGACCGCGGGCATCTGGGTGCGCGCCGATCCGGTCGGCACCTCGAGCGGCGGCGTGCAGGTCCAGCCTGAGAACGATGTGACCGACGCCCCGGGCGTCAACTGCTTCTTCACCGGCCAGGGCACCGTCGGCGGCACGCTCGGCGCGAACGATGTCGATGGTGGCTTCACCACGCTGACTTCCCCGACGATGAATGCCACGGGCGGCATCGCGTTCATCAACTACTACCGCTGGTACTCGAATTCGCAGGGCGGCTCGCCGAACGCGGACACCTTCCGCGTGCAGATCTCGAACAACAACGGCTCGACCTGGGTTCCGGTCGAGACCGTGGGCCCGACCGGCAGCGAAGTCAACGGCGGCTGGATCTTCAAGGAGTTCCGAATCTCCGACTTCGTGACGCCGACGGCGCAGATGCGCATCCGCTTCATCGCCGACGACGCCGGAACCGGCTCGCTGATCGAGGCCGCTGTGGACGAGGTCCGCGTGCGACTCCTCAGCTGCGCCGAGCCGGGCGACATCAACGGCGACGGCGCGATCGACGGCGGCGACCTCGCAGCGCTCCTGAGCGGCTGGGGCGGCGCGGGCGCGAGCGACATCGACGGCAACGGCACCACCGATGGCGCCGACCTGTCGATCCTGCTCTCGAACTGGGGCTGATCCACTCGGTCCAAACCAAGACGACCCGCAGGGATCCCGAAAGGGATCCCTGTGGCGTTTTGGCCCGTTCCCGGCGCCATTCCCGGCGACATTCCTCGGGTCCACGGGGGTTGCTTCGGCGCCCCGATTCGGCTACTGTTCCCGTCCTTCCGAAGCGCCCCAAACCGCTGCGGACCCCACCTGCCCAGGTGGCGGAATTGGCAGACGCGCCAGCTTGAGGTGCTGGTGGTGTAACACCCTTGGAGGTTCGAGTCCTCGCCTGGGCATTGAAACAGGCCCCGCGCAAGCGGGGCCTGTTTCGTCATTTGAGCGGTCGCGGCTGCGGCCGCTTCCTCTGGTGCTGGTGATGCTTGAGCGGTCGCGGCTGCGGACGCGTCCTCTGGTGCTGGTGATACTCGAGCGGTCGCGGCTGCGCGGACGCTCGAATCGCCGTCGCGGGTCACACTCCTCGCGTGCCCGGATCCCAGATGTGCTTGTGGAGCTGCGTCTGCTGCCTCACGGGCAGCCGGTCCTCGAGAATCCACTCCGCAAGCGTCCGCGGGTCGAGCCCCGGACAGCCGAGGATCTCGAGTCCCTTCTTCTGCGGGAATGCCGGACTCATCAGCACCGCGCGGCAGCGCTCCGCAAGACGATGCTCACGGATCTTCTCTCGCGCCCACTCGTAGTCCGCGCGGTCGACGATCACGAACTTCACCTCGTCGTGCGGGCGAAGGTCCTCGAGGTTCGACCACAGGTTGCGCGCGGCTTCGCCCGAGCCCGGCGTCTTGATGTCGAGGATGCGGATCGCCTTCGGATGGCACGGCCGGATGTCGATCGCGCCGGAAGTCTCGATCAGCACCGTGAATCCCTCCTCGCAGAGGAGCGCGATCAGGTCGAACGCACGCTTCTGCGCCAGAGGCTCGCCGCCCGTCAGCTCGACGAGCGTGGCCCCCGACGCGCGGATCTCCTCGAGGATCGACTGGATCGTGCGCGGCGCCCCCTCGCGGAACGCATACTCCGTGTCGCAGTAGTGGCAGCGCAGCGGGCACCCGGTCAGGCGCACGAAGAAGCACGGGCAGCCGGCCCAGGTCGACTCGCCCTGGATCGAGAAGAAGGTCTCGTTCAACCGCAGGGTCTGCGAGAGGATGTCGGCCGTCGCGGTCACCATCGCGCGTCCCCGCTCAGTACACCCATGCCTCGACGAGCGCCTCGGCCGGAAGACCTTCCGCCGGAGGGGCGATCGGCTCGGTCGTGAGGATCAGCGCGTCGAGCAGGTCGCCCTCGACATCGTGGATCGCCTCGACGGCGGTCTGAGACGCGATCTCCAGGCCTTCCTGCCGCAGAAGCCGCACGAGCTCCTCGCGCACGACGCGCGGCGGCTCGCCGCCACCCTTGTAGCCCTTGTACGGCCAGCCGCGGTGTCGCAGGACGCTCGCGGGGCAACTCTCGACCACCCGCACGCGGAGCGATTCTGGATCCGCAGGCATCGACACCGGCTCGATCGCGATGCCCTCCCGCGCAAGCGGCAGAAGGATCTCGGTGATGACCGTGAAGGTCTGCTTGAAGACGCGCAGGTTCATCGGGGCAAGCGGCGTCGCAAGCGCGCGATCGCACGCCCGCTTCGGCTCGCGTCGCGACAGTTCCCGCATCGCCGAGCGCCACTCGCGCGCGGTCTGGAAACCGGCCATCCACTCTGCGATCGCCATCCAGGTGACGGGCCCGTCGCCAAAGCCCTCGGGACGCTGCTCGGCGAAGCACTCGACGGGCAGCCCGAACGGGGCGTCGATGCGCCAGAGGTGGGCGCGCCCGTCGTGCGCGCTCTCGAGAATCGCCCTCTTGAGGCCGTTGCGGTCGACGCGCGGGCGGATCGCCACCGCGCTGCGAGACGCCAGTTCGCGCTCGGCGATCCTGATCTTGGCGGCACCACCGCCATCGGCGCCGGAGAAGTCGACGCCGTGGACGACCGTGCGCGTCCCGTTTCCTGCAACCCGGGGTGCTGCTGACTTCATCCGAGCCCGCAGCTTCCGCGCGGCTTGCCGCAACCACAGCCTGCCGAGTGCACATGGCCGCCCGCGGCCGGGGCGGAGGCCATGTCCGCTGCGCCGGAGACCCCGAACACCGACATCCGCCGACGGAAGGTGCGGCCGCGGCCCGTGGGGTCCTCGACCGGGAGATCAGCATCCTTCATGGGACGGAGGAGTTCGATGACCTCACCGTCCTCGACCGACTCGTACTCGTAGAGAGGCATGGGGAGAGGATAGCCGACACCCGCGCGCCAATCGCGCCGCTCGTACACTGCCCCGATGAGTTCGCCCCGCAAGCCCCGAAAGTCCGCAAAGCCCGTCGGTGAGTTCGCAGACAAGTCTCGCGGGGAGCGCCTGCAACGGGTCATGGCAGACGCGGGCGTCGCGGCCCGACGCGAATGCGAGGAACTGGTGCTCGCCAGCGCCGTCACGGTGAACGGCAAGATCGTGGACCGCCTGCCCGCGTGGGTCGATCCCGCGGTCGACAGGATCGAGGTCTACGGCCGTCCCATCCGCAAGGCTGAGAAGCATGTCTACATCATGCTCTTCAAGCCGCGCGGCACCGTCTGCACCAACAGCGACCCCGAAGGCCGGCCGCGCGCCATCGATCTCGTCCAGCACCCCTCCCGGCCGCGGCTCTACTGCGTGGGCCGTCTCGACCTCGACAGCTCGGGCCTGCTGATCCTGACCAACGACGGCGAGTTCGCCAACCGGCTCACGCACCCGCGGTATCTGGTTGACAAGGGCTACGACATCACGGTCGACGGCAGTCTCGACGAGCGCGCGATCAACGATCTCGAGCGGAACATCTTTGCAGCCGAAAAGGGCAGGAATTCGGCACCGACGCGCAGTTCGCTGCGGCTGATCAGCCGGGACCGGGACAAGACGGTCATGCACCTGACCCTCTGCGAGCACCGCAACCTGCAGATCCGACCGCTGATGCTCGAACTCGGGCACCCCGTGAACAAGCTGCGGCGGACCTCGTTCGGCCCGCTCCGCCTGAAGGGCCTCGCGGTCGGCGAGTGGCGCGAACTCACCCCGCGCGAGGTCGACCAGTTGATGCGCGCCTCGAAGGCGGAGGACACCTCGGCGCGGCGCGCGCCCCGAGCCCCGAAGCGCTCGATGGTCGAACTGGCGGTGGCGCGCGAGGAGCGCGCGCAGCGGCTGGCCGCGGAAGGCGGCGAGACCCCCGCCGCTCCGGCAAAGCCCGCGGGAAGGCCGCTTGGAAGACCGCTTGGAAGACCGCATGGCAAGCCCGTCGGCAAGCCCGGCGGGAAGCCCGCGGGAAAGCCCGCGGGAAAGCTCTCAGGCAAGCCCGCCGCCAAGCCCTTCGGGCCCTCGAAGGGCAAGTCGTCCGGCACGTCGTCCGGCAAGTCGTCCGGCAAGTCGTCCGGCAAGTCTGGGCCGTTTGCAGGTCGAACCGGAAAGTCCGGAAGACCCGACGCCCGTGGTCGCGGTCCGACCGCTCGCGACCAACGCGGCCGCCGACCGCGCTAGGCTCTGTGACAGACCCTAAGCCTGCGCGGAGATCGAAAAAACTTCTCCGAGAACGCTGCTTCTCGGTCCAACAAATCAGATTTCCTGCGAAACTGCGCCGCGTCGGAGTTGGTTGACGCTCGTGCGGGCTTGTCCCCGTGCGCAGCCTCTCTTCACAGGTTCTCTCAGGGCAGGACGCCCCTCGCGAGCGCAGGATCATGCTCGAACAGAACAGCCCACAGCCAAACCAAGCACCAGGCGCAGATGTTTCGACCCAGCACGCGAACCCGGCGGGCGTGACCCCGTTCGACATGTCGCGTTCCCTCGATGGCGCGCCCAAGTTCATTCCCGTGCGGACTGCACAGCTGCAGTCCCCGGCATCGCCGATCTCGGTGGCCGCACCACGGAGCGCCACCGCCGTGCCGCTCCCCGCCTCGCCATCGCAAGCGACCGCATCCAAGCTCTCCGACCTCGTCGGCCGCGCCGACCGCGCGCTGCCCCGGCTCGAGGCGCGGCTTGCCGAAGAGCACGCTGCGACCGACCGCGCCGCACGGATCACGGCCGACATCGAGGAGCGGCTCAAGCTCGGCGTCCGGATGCTCCAGGCGTTCGATGTGCAGACGACGCGCGGCGAATCGATCGCAAGCAGAGCCGTGCAGGCGATCGAGGAAGTCGAACGCGTGCTCGCCGAGGCTGAGGCGACATCGCGCGCCGCGCTGCAGGCCGATGCAGAACGGCTCGCCGCCGCCAAGCTCGAGGAGATCGCGCGCGACCTCGACGCGCAGCGCGAGCGCTTCCGCCAGTTCGAGTCGAGCGCCGAGCTGCTCGCGAAGGAAAAACTCGACCGGATCCAGGCCGAACTCGACGCCCAGCTCGCCCGCCTCAAGCGCGCCGACCTCGACGCCGCAGCACTCTCGGACGACCGCGTCGCCGCGATTCGCTCGCTCTGCGACGCGCAGGTCGATCGCCTCTCGCGCGCGAGCGCCGATGCCGTCGCCGAAACCACCGCGGCAGGCCAGCGCGTCTTCGGCGAGACCGAAAGCCACATCGCTCGGCTCGCTGCGGCGCAGCGTGAAGTCGACACCCACGAGGCGGAGCGCATCGAGAAGTTCGAGGCGGAGCTCTCCGCGCGGCTTGGCGCCATCGTCGCGCGCGCCGAGGAAGCTGCGGCCGCCGCCGAGACGCGGGCCGCGCGCTTCACCGACGAGTCGATCGCGAAGCTCGAGTTCGAAGTCACCCGCCGCATGCAGGCCGTGCAGGAAGCCGAGACGCGCCTCGAACGCGCGGCGACGGAGGCCGAGGCGCGCACTGCGCGCATGGCCGACGACGCCGTCGCTCGGCTCGAGACGGAACTCAACTGGCGCATCGACCGGGTCCGCGAGGTCGAGGCCCGCATCGAGCACGCGGCGAACGCGGCGCTTGCCGCGGTCGACGCCGAACTTGGTGCCCGCCTCTCGCAGATCGATGCCCTTGTGCAGCGCGCCGACGCGACCACCGTGCGCACCGACGAGGCGCTTGCGCGAATGACCGAAGCCGGCGCCATGATCGAGCGCTCCGAGCGCGCGACCGCTGCGCTTGCGGGGCTTTCGGGCGAGAGCCTGCGGCTGATCGAGACCCTCGCCGCGCGCGTGGGCGATGCAACCGCGCTCCGCGAGGTTCTTGGCAAGCTGATCCACGAACTCGCCGCGGCGAGGGAAGTCGTGCAGGGCGACATGCGCCGCATGCGCGACGAACTCGCGTGGCTCGTCGACAAGAGCGAACGGCTGACGGGCGAACTCATCGAGCGCGCCGACTTTGCGTCGTCCACGAGCGAGTCGGTCCGCGCGATCACCGACGCGGCGCGCCCGGTGCTCGCCGACCTGTCGCTGTGGGGGCCGCTCCTCCAGGATCCCTCCGCCGACCGCGTGCGCCCGATCACCAACGCGATCACCGACTCGGTCCGCGAGGAGCTCACCTCCGACATGCACGGATTCGCATCGGCGCTGCGGCAACTCGCATCGCGGGCCGACGGCGCGTTCAGGTCCGTCTCGATCGAGACCGATCTGCTTCGCCCATCCGGCGCGCACGATGCTTCGTTGACTTCGGCCAGCGCAGCCCGCGACCTCGCGCGATCCTTCGAGCGGGAACTCTCGCAGCTCGGACCGATCTCGACCTTCAGTTCGAGTACGGAGAGCCTCATCGCTCCCGCGGTCGCCGGCGAAACGATCGCCGCGCGTCCGCCGACCCTTTCCGCGAACAAGCCGCTCGATCTCGAAGCCTGAGTTCTTCGGCCGTGGATGCTTCGGCCGTGGATGTTCTGGCCGTGGATGTTCTGGTCGTGGATGTTCTGGTCGTGGATGTTCTAGTCGTGGATCCGCAGACCTTGGATCCGCAAACCTCCGCTCCCCCAGCCTCGGCCCGCCCTCGCGCCCATCTTGTTCCATCTGCTCCGATCGCCATGGTCGCCTGACCTGCGCAGGCTGCACCACCGAGTCCTGAAATCGGCGGCGCGCCCAGGCGCTGCGAGATCGCGTGCGGCCCACCCTGCGAGCGGGCTTCGAATCCCCGCATTCGGCAAGTTTCGCGCAAGCACATCGGACAACACGCCGATGCCGCCTGTATGAAGCCGTACACGCTCCCGACGACCACGCCAGGTCAAGCCCTCTCGCAGTATGTCGTGGTCGAGCGGCATCGGCTCGGGCTCTACGCCCGCATCGTCTGCCCGAGCATCGGCCAGCGCGAGGCGCCCATCATCACGGGCGAGATCATCGAGGCGATCGACCAGACCCAAGGCCTGAAGGGCAACTTCGTCCTCGATCTCACGGGCGTGAACCAGATCACGAGCATGGGTCTCGGGATGTGCATCGATGTACGCAACCGTGTTGCGAGCGCGAAGTTGAAGCCGCACCTGTTCGGAACCAACCGGACGGTGCTCGACCTCCTCCGCCTCATGAAGGTCGACAAGCTCTACACCATCGTGCACGGCAACGACACGATCGCCAAGCTTCTCGGCTGAGCGCCAAACCGCGGCGAAATCCGAGTTTCCTCGGCGCGCGCGGTGCGCTACCATGTCCGCTCCATGGGCCTCGAAGCAGCACTCCCCACCGACAGCGTCGTCACCACGCAACTGAACCGCGTCATCAACTGGGCGCGGCGCTCGAGCGTGTGGCCGCTCCCGTTCGCGACCGCCTGCTGCGGCATCGAACTGATGGCGACCGCGTGCTCGCGCTTCGATCTCGCGCGCTTCGGTGCAGAGGTCATGCGCTTCTCGCCGCGCCAGGCCGACCTCCTCATCGTCGCCGGCCGGGTCAGCGTCAAGACGCTGCCCGTCCTGCAGCGCATCTACATGCAGATGGCGGAGCCCAAGTGGGTCATCTCGATGGGCGCCTGCGCCTCGACCGGCGGCGTCTTCGACACCTACGCGGTCGTGCAGGGCGTCGACCAGTATGTTCCCGTCGATGTCTATGTGCCCGGCTGCCCGCCGCGGCCCGAGATGCTCATCGAAGGCATCATGGCGATCCAGCGGATCATCGACGAGGACAACATCCCGCGCGATCCGACCGGCAAGCGCCTCCCGCTCAACATCGCGCTGACGCCGAACTACGAAGTTCGTCCGCAGCCGGTGCCGCTCGGCATGCCGAGCAACCGCATCATCGTGCCGTGATCGACGGAGCCCTCGGGCTCGCTGCGATACGATTCCGAACATGAGAGCCATCGGACTCGTCGCCTGCGCGATCGCGCTGTCGCTTGCACCTGCCCTTTCCGCCGACCGTTGGACCGGCATCGCCACCCAGGAAGCGGCGCAACCCGCGGCTGCCGCGCCGGCGACCGGCGAGATTCCACCGGGCGAGACCACCGTGAGAAAGGCCGATGGCTCGGTCGACGCGGTGTACCGCTATCGACTCGTGGAACCGAGCGGCGAGTCGATCGCGAAGGCGGGCGGCAAACTGCCGCTGATCGTGTTCCTCCACGGCTCGGGCGAGCGCGGCAGCGACAACACCGCACAGCTGAAGCACTTCGTCGGCTGGACGGCGACCGAGGAGTTCCAGTCGAAGGCGCCGTCGTTCGTGCTCGCGGTGCAATGCCCGTCCAACGAATCGTGGGCGCCGTTCGATCTCAAGGCGTTCACCGAGCGCGGCGAGTTCCCGAAGATGGCGAAGGAGCCGTCGCGCGCCATGAAGGCCGTGATGCAGGCGATGGACGAGGTGATCGCGACCAAGCCGGTCGACCGCGAGCGCGTCTACCTCACCGGGCTCTCGATGGGCGGCTTCGGGGCGTTCGATCTCGCGGCGCGGCGGCCCGAGTTCTTCGCGGCGGTGGTGCCGATCTGCGGCGGCGGAGACCCGTCGACGGCGCCCCTCCTGTCGAAGACCCCCCACTACATCATCCACTCCAACTACGACCCGGTGGTGCCGAACGATCTCTCGCGCAAGATGTCGCGCGAGATCGGCGCCGCGACGCAGCGGGCATGGCAGGAGGCGAGTGCGCGCGCCGCGACCGCCAAGCCGCCCCAGCCGGTTCCGCCCCGCGTGCGCAACCCCGCCTATCGCGAGTACGACGGCGTCGGACATGACTGCTGGACCCCCGCCTACCGCTTCGGAGCCGACGGCGCGCTCGACTGGATGTTGGGGAAGCGGCGGCAAGACGGATCGATCGCGGTGCCCCAGCCTCCCGTGCCGGCCCCCTCCGCGCCGAACGTGCCGTGAGGCGGCGCATCAATCCTGACGCGGCGCACCGTCATCTTGCCCGCGTTCGCGCTCGAGTTCTCCCTCGCGCTCGAGTTCTCCCCCGATCGCCTCGCGCATCTCTCGCGTCATGCAAGTCGCGACACGCAGCGGCTTGAACGGAAGCCGGATCGGCCCAAGATCGCGCACCGTGCCCGGGCCGCTCGACGCGACGAAGATTCCGACCATCGGCCATGCCGACGCGTCCGTGGCGCTCTGGCCCGCCCGGTGCGGCCAGCGGGGCTTCCCCGAGCTTGACGCGGAACGAAACGACGGGCGCACGCGCAAGCTGCGTTTCCTTCGGTGCACAGCCTGGCGCCGCGAGCAGCGCCGTCGCAACCGCCGCCGTCGCCGGCCCGCGGAGCGCCGCACGCCTGCGCGCGGTCATCCCAGCTTCGCCACCCAATCGCGCACGCGGCCGACGCCCTTCACGATCGCTTCGTCGCTGCACGCGAACGAGAACCGGATGTGGCCGCGCGCGCACGCGCCGAAGTCCTCGCCGGGCACCACGGCGACATCGGCCTCGGCGAGCAGCGCGTCGGCGAACGCCTGCGCGCCGTCGATGCGCGCGCCGCCCGGCGAAGTCTTGCCGAAGTGTGCCGAGATGTCGGGAAACGCGTAGAACGCGGCGTTCGGCATCGGCGTGCGGAAGCCGGGGATCTTCGCGAGTTCGTCGTAGATCAGCTTCGCGCGCGAGGCGAACTTGACGCGCATCGCCTCGACGCCTGCAGCGCTGTTCGTGAGCGCCTCGACGATCGCGGGATAGAAGAAGCTCGGGATCGAGTTCGTCATCTGCCCCTGCAGCTTGATGAGCTCGGCCGCCATCGGCTTGGGCGCGGCCATGTAGCCGATGCGCCAGCCGGTCATGGCGTAGCTCTTGCTCATGCCGTTCACGGTGATCGCGCGCGCCGCGAGCGCTGGGTGCGAGCCGGGCGAGAAGTGCACCAGCCCCGGCGCGATCTCGGGGTAGATCAGCTTCTCGTAGATCTCGTCGGAGATCACGGCGATCTTCTCGTGCTTCGCGAGCTCGTCGCAGAGCGCGCGCACTTCCTCGGCCGGATACGCGATGCCGCACGGGTTCGACGGCGAGTTCCACACGATGCCGACGGTGCGCGGCGTGATCGCGGCCGCGAGATCGGCGGGCGTGACGCGGAACCCGCGCTCGACCGAGCCGGCGACCTCGACGCAGCGCGCGCCCGCGAGCTCGATGAGCGGCTTGTACGACACCCACGCGGGCGTCGGCAGCAGCACTTCGTCGCCGCGGCCCGGCTCGACGATCGCCTGCAGCGCCATGTAGATCGCGTGCTTCGCGCCGACGGTGACGGTCACCTGGTCGAAGGTCGTCGCGACGCCGTTCTCCTTCGAGAGCTTCGCGGCGATCGCCTCGCGCGCGGCCTTGTCGCCGGGCGTGGGCGCGTACTTCGTCATCCCCTTCTCGAGCGCGGCGATCGCCACCCGCTTGATGTTGTCGGGCGTGTCGAAGTCGGGCTCGCCCATCGCGAACGCCACGACATCGCGGCCTTTCGCACGCGCCGCGGCGACCTTCGCGCCCACGGCGAGGGTGGCGGACTCGGACATCGACGCGATTCGGCTCGAGACGAACATGCGGGGAATGTAATGTTTCGTGCGCCGCGCGGAAGGCCCGTGGCGGATACACTCTCCGCCCCATGCACTACGACGCTCATCAACCGGTGATCGACGAGTTGGAGGCGCGGATCGTGACGCTCCGCGACTCTCTTTAACTACGATCAGAAGCTGCAGGAACGGGCCGCATTCGACGACCGCATGAACGCGACCGACTTCTGGGAGAACCCGAAGGCGGCGCAGAAGGTCATCGAGGAGAGCAAGGTGGTGCGCGCACAGGTCGAGCCGCTTGAGGAGGCGATCCGCCTGCTCGAGGACTCGAAGGTGGGCTACGAGCTCGCCAAGGAAGCCGGCGACCGCGACATGCTGGCGGAAGTCGACGAGACCCTCTTCGGCCTCCAGTCGAAAATGGACAAGATCGAGCAGCAGTCGCTCCTGTCCGGCAAGCACGACCACCGCAACTGCTTCGTCGCGATCCAGGCGGGCGCCGGCGGCACCGAGGCCGAAGACTGGGCGGGCATGCTCGAGCGCATGTACCTCTACTACTTCAAGGAGATGGGCTGGAAGCTCGAGGAGATCTCGCGATCGCTCGGGCCTGAAGCGGGCATCTCGGAAGTGTCGTACCGCGTCGTCGGGCCGTACGCCTACGGGTACATGAACTGCGAGCGCGGCACGCACCGCCTCGCGCGCGTCTCGCCCTTCAACGCCGAAGGCAAGCGACAGACGAGCTTCGCGACGGTCGATGTCACGCCCGAGTTCGAGCATGGCGACCTCGTGATCCCCGACAAGGACCTCGAGATCGTGGCGTTCGTGCGCGCGTCCGGCCCCGGCGGCCAGAATGTGAACAAGGTCGCTTCGGCGATCCGCGTCACGCACTTGCCGACGGGCATCCAGGTCGTCGCGAGCACCTACCGCGACCAGCCTCAGAACAAGGCGCAGGCCCTCGCGGTGCTGCAGGCGAAGCTCGAGCAGATCGAGGAAGAACGCCGCGCCGCCGAGCTCACCGCCGCGACCGGCGGCAAGGTCTCGCGCGACTGGGGCAACCAGATCCGCTCGTATGTCTTCTACGACAACCGAGTGAAGGATCACCGCACGGGTCACGAGGTCGGCAACCCGCAGTCGGTGCTCGATGGGCGCGTCTCCGACTTCATCGACGCGGAACTCAAGCGCCGGCGCGCGGAGCGCGGCTGATGCACGCCCACGCGGACGCGGCCACGGGCAGCGGACTCCGCGTGGATGGCGTGTCGTTTGCGCGCGGCGCGCGCAGCGTGCTCGACCGCGTGTCGTTCGGCGTCGAGCGCGGGCGCGTCGTCGCCGTGCTCGGTCCGTCGGGCGCGGGCAAGAGCACGCTCTTGTCGCTCATCGCGGGATTCGAGCGGCCGAGCGCTGGCGCGATCGGCTTCGACGGCCGCGACTGGCGCGCGCTCGATCCGGTCGCTCGCGGAGTGGGCGTGAGTTTCGACGACGCCGCGCTGCACGAACATCTTTCCGTCGCCGAGAACCTCGATCTCGCCGCGCGTCCGCTCGAGGTAGACGCGGCGACGCGGCGCGCACGCGTCGAGGAGATGGCGCGCGCGCTCGGCATCGGCGCGCTCCTCGCGCGACGCCCGTCGTCGCTCTCCGCGGGCGAGCGTCGCCGCGTGTCGCTCGGCCGCGCCTTTGTGCGCCGCCCGACGCTCGCGCTCCTCGACGAGCCGTTCGCGAACCTCGACCGTGCGAACCGCCTCGCCGTGCGCGGCCTGATCCGTGCGCTGCAGCGCTCGTCGGGCGCAGCGACCGTCGTCGTCACCCACGATCCGACCGACGCGCTTGCCATCGCCGACGACCTGCTCGTGCTCGTCGGCGGCCGCGTCCGCGCGCATGGGCCGGCGCTGGAGGTCGCCTCGCGCCCGATCGACCTCGAGGTCGCGCAGCTCGTCGACGACCTCGGCATGGAGTCGATCGCGCTGGCCGATGGCCGCGCTCCGGCGGGCTGCGAACTCTCCGCGGCGTTCGCGGCGTCGGTCGCCTCGCGGCTGGCCGCGCGCGGGCTCCGCGAGGCGCGCATCGGCGTCAGCCCATGGCGGCTCTTGCGCGCGGATGGCTTCGATGCGGCCGCGATGCGCATCGATGGCACCATCGACGCGAGGGAGCCGGCCGGCGCGTTCATCGATCTCGTCGTTCGGCTCGACGACGGCGCAGGCGTGCGCGCACGCGTTCCCGCTTCCGACGCGCAGGATTTGCCGAGCGGCGCCCGCGTGCGCCTCGCGGCGCGCCACGAGGATCTTCACCTCTTCGGTGGACCAACTCCGGGCATTCGGCTCGACTGACGCACGCGCGGATGTATCGTCCGTGCGAATCACCCGATGACGAGCGCGCCCCACCACCATCCCGCCGACCGACACCCGATGCACCTCGAGGTCGATCGCGCGGTCGCGTGCGACCGCCTGGCGGGCGCGCGACGCGAATGGCTCGTCACGACGGGATGCGGCGACTACGCGCTCGGCACCGCGAACGGACTCGCCACGCGGCGATATCACGGCCTTCTCGTCGCGGCCTGCGAACCGCCCATCGGGCGCCGCATGCTCGTGCCGTTCATCGATGAAGAGGTGACGGCGGGCGCGACGCGCCTGTCGCTCGCCACGCGGCGCTGGGCCGACGGCACCGTCGACCCGGCCGGCCACCGCGCGATCGCGGGATTCTGGCTCGAGGACGGCATTCCCACCACCGCCTACGAGATCGGCGCCGCCCGGCTCGAACGCCGCGTGTTCATGCTGCGCGAGGTG
This sequence comes from bacterium, assembly GCA_046337925.1. GTDB lineage: Bacteria > Planctomycetota > Phycisphaerae > Phycisphaerales > SM1A02 > QWPT01. The sequence goes on from JBKCZS010000134.1 coordinate 14,549, forward strand.
CGCGCCGTGTGCGTCGCGTGGACGCTCGTCGATGCGCCCGCGCCCATCGCGCTCGACGCGCGGCTCTTCGTCGAGCATCGCCGGCACCACGCGCTCGACCCCGACGCGGACTGGCTGCCCGAGGTGTCGATCGACGACGGCGAAGGCGCGCACGCGACCATCGTGCTGCCGGCCAACCGGCTGGCCGCGACGCCCGTCGCGCTTCGCGCGGCCGCGAACGGCGCGACGCTTTCGCGCGCGGCCGTGTGGTGGCGGCGGCACTCGCTCGACGAAGAACGGGCGCGCGGCTACGACTCGACCGGCTCGGCGTGCCATGCCCTCACGGCGTCGCTCGTGATTCCGCCTAGTGCGACGCGCGCGCTCGTCGCGGGCCTCGCATCGGCCGAACTCGACGGCGTCCTGCGCGGCGGCGCGTTTGACGCGGAGGCGCTGCTCGCGGAAGAGCGCGCGCGCCGGCGCGCGCTGGTCGCGCGCGCGCGATGCGAGGACGCGTCAGGCGAGGTCCGTTCCCTTGTCCTCGCGGCCGACGACTTCATCGTGTCGCGCCGGCGCCGCGACGGCTCGCCCGGCCGCTCGATCATCGCGGGCTTCCCGTGGTTCGAGGACTGGGGCCGCGACGCCTTCATCGCGCTGCCGGGCCTCCTTCTTGCGACCAACCGGCACGACGAGGCGAAGCTCGTCGTCGACACCTTCCTCGATCACCTCAACGCGGGGCTCCTGCCCAACCGGTTCCCCGACGAGCGCGACGGCGCCGAGTACAACGCGGCCGATGCCCCGCTCCTCGCGATCGCCGCCGCCGAGCGCGTGCGCCGGTCGAGCGGCGACGAACGCTGGTTCGCTGGCAATCTCCCCCGATTCCTCTCGATCGTCGACGCGTTCCTCGGCGGCACCCGGCACGGAATCCGCATCGACGCCGACGGCCTCGTGCGCGCAGGCGAGGACGGCCTGCAGCTCACCTGGATGGACGCCAAGATCGGCGACCTGGTGGTGACGCCGCGCCGCGGCAAGCCGATCGAGCTCACCGCGCTCTGGATCCATGCGCTCGACGCACTGGCGCGATGCATGCGCGCCGCAGGCATCGACGCCGCGCGCGTGGCCGCGCTCGAGAGAGCGTCGGTGCGCGCCAAGGCGGGCCTTTCGCGCTTCTGGAATCCTGCAACGCAGTGCTTCCTCGACTGCGTCGACGGACCGGAGGGCGACGACGCGTCGATCCGCCCGAACCAGCTCTTCGCGCTCGCGCTGTGCGCCGACGCGATTCCCGAGGGCTGGCGCCACGACGCGCTCGGCACGATCGCGCGCGAACTCATCGTGCCGCTCGGGGTGCGCACGCTCGCGCATGCGGATCCCCGCTATCGCGGACGCTACGAGGGCGACCAGCGCAGCCGCGACCACGCGTATCACAACGGCACGGCGTGGCCGTTCCTCTTCGGGCTCTACATCGAGGCGCTGCGCGCGGCCGGTTCGCCGCGGCTTGCGGCGGTCACGCTCGAGCTCGAGCGCGACCTTGCGGCACGCATCACCGAAGGCGGCATCGGCTCGGTGCCCGAGATCATGGATGGCGACGCACCGCACGCTTCGCGCGGCTGCCCGATGCAGGCGTGGAGCGTCGGCGCGCTCCTCGACGCGCTCCTCGGCGCACTCCTCGACGCGCCGCGCGGCGCTGGGGCGCGACCGTGACCGCCGAGCACGCGCGGCTGCGCGAGGCGCGCGACGGCCGCGCGTCGTGGCGGCTCTGGGGACCGTATGTGTCGAACCGCCAGTGGGGCACCGTGCGAGAGGACTACTCCCCCGACGGCGCCGCATGGAGTTCGTTTCCGCACGACCATGCGCGAAGCCGCGCGTACCGCTGGGGCGAGGACGGACTTGCAGGCTGGTGCGACAAGGACCAGCGGCTCTGCCTCGCGGTCGCGCTCTGGAACGGCCGCGACCCGATCCTCAAGGAGCGGCTCTTCGGCCTGACGAACGACGAGGGCAACCACGGCGAGGACGCGAAGGAACTGTGGTGGCATGTGGACGCGCTGCCATCGCATGCGTGGAACCGCATGCTCTACGCGTATCCGCAGCGCGCGTATCCGTACGACACCCTCGTCGCGGCGAACCGGGCGCGCACGCGGCTCGAGGGCGAGTTCGAGCTCCTCGACACGGGCATCTTCGACGACGACCGCTTCTTCGAGGTCTGGTTCACCTACGCGAAGCGCGCGCACGACGAGACGCTGCTGCGCATCGAGGTCGTCAACCGGGGACCGGAGGAGGCCGAGATCCATGTGATCCCGCAGCTCTTCTTCCGCAACACCTGGTCGTGGCGCGATGCCGCGGAGAAGCCGTCGATCGAGGGATTCCGCTCCCGGCGCGCGGTCGCCGCATCGGCGGAAGGAATGCAGCCGATGGAACTCCGGCTCGCCGACGACAGCGCGGTCGAGGACTACCTCTTCTGCGAGAACGAGACGAACTTCGCGCGCGTGTTCGGCGCGTCGCCGGCGCGCACGCCCGATCACGCGCCGAAGGATGCGTTCCACGACCGCATCGTGCTCGGCCGCCCGGACGCCGTCCACGCGCATCCCCGCGGAACGAAGGCTGGCGCGTGGCATCGGCTGCGTCTCGCCGCCGGCGAGCGCCGCGCGATCGACCTTGTGCTCGTGCCGCCCTCGAGCGACCTCGATCCATCGAAGGCCGGCGCGGTCGAGGAGATCCTCGCGCTCCGCAAGCGCGAGGCCGACGAGTTCTACGAGGCCGTCCATGCGGGGCTGCGCGACGCGGACGCGCGCGCCGTGCAGCGCCAGGCGTACGCCGGCATCCTCTGGTCGAAGCAGTACTACGAGTTCGATGTGCGCCGCTGGCTCGACGGCGACGCGACGCAGCCGCCGCCACCCGCGGAGCGCAAGAGCGGCCGCAACGCGCAGTGGCGCCATCTCGCGGCGTCGAGCGTCCTCTCGATGCCCGACACCTGGGAGTACCCGTGGTTCGCGGCGTGGGATCTCGCCTTCCACTGCGTCGCGGTCGCGAACATCGACGCCGACTTCGCGAAGGGCCAGCTCGCGAAGATCCTCACCGACCACTACATGCATCCCTCGGGCGAACTGCCCGCCTACGAGTGGAACTTCAGCGATGTGAACCCGCCGATCCACGCATGGGCGTGCTGGCGCGTGTTCCAGATCGAGCGCGCGCGTACGGGCGAAGCCGACCTCGACTTCCTCGCCGCGGCGTTCAACCGCCTGCTCCTCAACTTCACCTGGTGGGTGAACCGCAAGGACTCGGCGGGCCGCAACATCTTCGAGGGCGGATTCCTCGGGCTCGACAATGTCGGCGTCTTCGACCGCTCGCAGCCGCTGCCGGGCGGCGGAAAGCTGCAGCAGGCCGACGGCACGAGCTGGATGGCGATGTTCGCTCTCACGATGATGCGCATGGCGATCGAGCTCGCCCACGACCGCCCGTTCTATCAGGACATGGCGGCCAAGTTCTTCGAGCACTTCCTCCAGATCGCGGAGGCGATGACCCAGATGGGCGGCAAGGGGCTCGGGCTCTGGAGCGAGGAGGACGGCTTCTACTACGACCTCATGCAGATGCCCGACGGCAGCGTCAAGCAGATCAAGGTGCTGTCGATCGTCGGGCTGATCCCGCTGTTCGCGGTCGAGACGATCGAGCCGGAGGTTCTCGCGCGACTGCCCGTCTTCCGCGAGCGGCTCGAGTGGTTCCTGCGCGAGCGCCCCGAGATGTCGGCGCTCGTCTCGCGATGGAACGAGCCGGGGCGCGGCGAGCGGCGGCTTCTCTCGCTCCTGCGCGGACATCGCATGAAGTGCCTGCTCGCGAAGGCGCTCGACGAGCGGCACTTCCTGTCGCCCTACGGAATCCGCAGCGTCTCGCGCGAACTCGGCGCGCGGCCCTACTCGATCGTGATCGACGGCAAGAGCTACGCGGTGCGGTACGAGCCGGCCGAGAGCACGAGCGGGCTCTTCGGCGGCAACTCGAACTGGCGCGGTCCGATCTGGATGCCGATCAACATGCTGCTCGTCGAGAGCCTGCAGCGGTTCCACCACTACTACGGCGACGACTTCAGGATCGAGTTTCCCGTGGGGAGCGGCCGCATGGGCACCCTGCTCGACGCGGCCGGCGAGATCACTCGGCGCAACGCGGCCCTGTTCCTCCCCGACGAACGCGGCGTGCGGCCGAGCATGGCGATGCACGCGAAGTACGCAAGCGACCCGACCTTCCGCGAACTGATCAACTTCTACGAGTACTTCTGCGGCGACACCGGCCGCGGCTGCGGCGCGTCGCACCAGACGGGCTGGACGGCGGTGATCGCGAAGCTGCTGACGCCGCGCAGGGCGTGAGCGGGTTGGGGCGGGAGTCGACAGCCCAATTGAGTGCCACTACTTCTAGGCTCTGTCTGACGGATCCCCGGGACCAAAGATCCGCGCGGCGCCCGGATGGCAAGGAGGTGAAACGAAGCTGTATCCGTCGCGATACAGCGTGTTGAAGCCGACGCGGCCAGCCGGGATGCCGCGTGGATCGACGTCCTGGGGATCCGTCAGACAGAGCCTAGTAGTGCGGCGTCGAGGTGACTGGGTTCAGACGATGTACTGACACGGGTACGGAACCACTACTGGAAGTAGTGGCACCCATTTGGGCTGTCGCTTCGGCTGGTTCTGCGCTCGCGCTTCGCGCTCGTGAGGACCAACCGCGAACATCACAAAGCGCGCCAGAGGCGGCTGCCGCAGCAGCCGCCGCTCAAATACGGTGGGGGAGGGATTCGAACCCTCGAGACCCTGACGGGTCTGCCGGTTTTCAAGACCGGTACATTCAACCGCTCTGCCACCCCACCCTAGAAACTGCGGGCAAGTCCCGCGGCGCCGAGTGTAGCCGACCGAGGATTTCGCTAGTCTCCCCGCACCGGAGACCCCCATGCGCAACCTCGCCCCCGCCCTGCTCGCCGCCACCATCTCGCTCGCTCCTCTCGCACTCGTCGGCTGCTCGACGCCCGGCTACAAGCAGGGCGACAGCGCGGCGGACACGATGCGCGGCGCCGATCAGTCGGCGGCGGCGCTGGTCACCTCCGCTCAGAACGCCCAGACCTACTTCGCCTCGCTCCAGGAAGGTGAGCTCAAGTCGATCTTCGCGCGTTTCGAGAAGGAGGTCGACGGCTTCGACTCGAGCGTCAAGCGCCTGCGCGGCTCGCTCGCCGATGTCCGCACGAACACCAACAAGTACATCGAGTCGCTCAAGAAGACGAGCGAGGCCATCTCGAGCCCCGACCTCAAGGCGAAGACCGACGGCCGCGTCGCCAACATCGCCCAGCAGCTCTCCGAGATCGACGGCTACGCGGCGCAGGTCGACTCGGCCGCGGTCGAGCTCAGCAAGGACTTCTCGGATCTCCGGAGCTTCCTCCGCGCCGACCTGTCGGCGCGCGGGGTTGCGGACGCCGCGCCCATGCGCAAGGGAATCGACGACGGCATCAGCCGCCTCGGCAAGGCCGTCGAGGAGCTCAAGAAGCAGCTCGCGGATGTCCAGACGGCCATCTCTTCGGGCGTCTGACGATATTTGTTCGTGCATTTGCACAAACTTGGTGCTTTTTCGCGTAGACTAAGAATCCTGCGGGCGCACTTCTGCGACCTGCATCCGTCTCCGCGTGCCTGAGCCCCTCTCCATCCTCGAACGCGTCGCCAAGGGTGAACCCGGTGCGCCGGCACTCTGCATCGAGCGCTTCAGCGGCCTCGTCTGGAGCCTCGCGCGCCGCCTGTGCGCCAGCGCCTCGGACGCCGAGGACGCGGTGCAGGAGATCTTCATCGACATCTGGAAGAGCGCCTCGCGCTTCGACCCGGCGATCGCCAGCGAGACCACCTTCGTGGCGATGATCGCCCGCCGCCGTCTTATCGACCGCGGCCGGCGGCGCATGCGACGCCCGGAAGTGCCGCAGATCGCCGAGACGCTGGCCGACAGCGCCGAGCGGATCGATCGCACCGAGAAGAGCGAGCAGCAAGGCATCGCGCAGCGTGCGTTCGCGCAACTCCGTCCGGAGCAGCAGCAGGTGCTCCAGCTTGCGATCCACCACGGTTGCTCGCACGAGCAGATCGCGACCGCAACAGGAATGCCGCTCGGCACCGTGAAGACGCACGCGCGTCGCGGACTCATCAAGATCCGGCAGATCCTCGCAGACCAGGGCGTCCTGTCGCCCGAAGATCTCTCCCGCGATTTCCCGCAGCCGCAGCGCGATGTTGACGAGGACGCCTCTTCGCGAATCCGTGCAAAGCGCGCGCCCGAAGCCACCAACCTCTCCTCTTCAGGAGAACCTTCGGCGTGATCCACCACTCGAACAACTCCTTCGACGACGGCCAGCAGGGCGACTCGACTCGCCTGCTCGAACGCGCATGCGATGCGGCGCTGTTCGGCGATGCGCTGTCGGCGGACGACCTGCTCGATGCGCGTGCGAACGGAGTGGATCTCGCGGCGGAGATCGAGTCGTTCGAGTTGACCGCTGCCCAGCTCGAGGCCGAGCACCATCGGGCCAACCCGTCGAAGGCCGAGGTCGTTCCGGCCGCGCTGCGCTCGCGGCTCCATGACCTCGCGCAGTCGTTCGACGCACCCAAGCCCCTGCCGATCGCGACGGCTCCCCGTACGCCGGCGCGCCCGCGCACCAAGGTGCGCGAGTGGCTCGTTGCTGCCGCGTGCATCGCTTTCGGCGCCGCGTCGACCTTCGTGCTTGTCCGAGCCGGAACGCAGACCACCGAAGAACTGCCCACCGACCCCGCGCGGTTCGTGTCGATGTACCCGACCGCCGTGCGCGTGCCGTGGGAAGGCACCAAGGATTCGCATGTCGTCGGCGCCGTGCGCGGCGAGGCGATCTTCGATCCCCGCACCTCCAAGGGCCTCCTCGTCATCGAGGGCCTTGCTCCGAACGATCCTTCGTTCGAGCAGTACCAGCTGTGGATCTTCGATGCCTCGCGCGACGAGCGCTATCCCGTCGACGGCGGCGTCTTCGACATGCCGTCCTGCGGCCAGGCCGCGGTGCCGATCGAGGCGAAGCTGCCCGTCGACAAGCCCGTGCTGTTCGCCGTGACGGTCGAGAAGCCGGGCGGCGTCGTCGTGAGCGATCGACGCATCGCCTTGGTCGCGAAGCCTTGAGGATTCTCCAAGACATCACACGACCCCCCGAGCGGGGGGTCGTTGTGCTTTTTGGCGATTTGCAAACGCCAAACTCGGTCGACGGAAACGCGGATTGGTTGAATCCGTACGATGCCGCTCCGCAACCGAGGCTCGAGTCCCCCATGCACTACGACACGCTCAACGCCACGCTCACCCGCGTGCTTGTCCTCATCGCACCCGCCTTCTTCGCGACCGTCGCTCCCGCGGCGCCGCTCGACGCCGTGGAGCCGTCGCCCACCCGCGGCCTCTGCCGGTACCCCGACATCTCGAAGGATTCGATCGTCTTCATCTACGGCAACGACCTCTGGCTCGTGCCCAAGGCCGGCGGAACCGCCCGCCCGGTGGCGAATCCTCCCGGCTTCGAGGGCGCGCCCCGCTTCTCCCCGGACGGGAAGTCGATCGCCTTCCGCGCCAACTACGACCAGGGCCTCGACCTCTACACGCTCTCGGTCGAGGGCGGAATCCCGCAGCGCGTGACGCACCACCCCGGGCCGGAAAGCCTCTGCGACTGGACCCCGGACGGCACGGGCCTGATCTTCATGGGCAACATCGGCGGCCTCACGCGCGCGTCGAAGCTCTACACCGTCGGCGCCGCGGGCGGCCTGCCCACGCAGCTGCCGGTTCCGTACGGTGCGAACGGCTCGCTCGACAAGACCGGCGAGTGGCTCGTGTACACGCCGCACTCGACCGACACGCGCACCTGGAAGCGCTACCGCGGCGGCATGGCGACCGACATCTGGCTCTTCAATGTGAAGACCGGCGAGTCGAAGCGCATCACCGACTGGGAAGGCACCGACACGCTGCCGATGTGGAACGGCCGCAAGGTCTACTACCTGTCCGACCGCAGCGCGGCCGAGGAGAATGTGCTCAATGTCTGGAGCTATGACATCGACTCGGGCAAGACCGAGCAGGTGACGCGCTTCAAGACCCACGATGTGAAGTGGCCCGCGATCGGACCGGACGACGGTGGTTCCGGCGAGATGGTGCTGCAGCACGGCGACCAGATCTATGTGCTCGACCTCGCGACGAACGCGTCGCGTCCCGTGTCGATCACGGTGCCCGGCGACCGCGAGACGCTCCGCGTCGCGGTCGTCGACGCCGCGCAGGACATCCAGGGCGCGTCGATCTCTCCAAGCGGCAAGCGCGTCGCGGTCGTCGGCCGCGGCGACATCTGGTCGGCGCCTGCCGAGAACGGCACGCCGCGCAACATGACGCGCACCGACGGCGTGTTCGAGCGCTCCGCGGCGTGGAGCCCGGACGGCAAGTCGATCGCGTTCTTCTCCGACGCGACGGGCGAGTACGAGCTCTACACCATGCCGGCCGACGGCAAGCCCGCGGAGGACGGCACGCCTGTGCCGCCGAAGCAGATCACGAAGCCGGTCGAAGGCGTGCCGAGCGCGTTCCGAACCGACATCACCTGGGCTCCCGACTCGAAGTCGGTCGTCATCCAGGACAAGGCCGGCCACATCGACCTCGTGAAGCTCGAGGACGGTTCGTCGATCCGCCTCGACAAGAATCCAGAGGCGCCGCGTTCGGTCGCCATCTCGTTCTCGCATGACTCGCGCTGGATCGCGTGGTCGCGCTCCTGCGACGGAAGCGAACTCGAGGCGGTCTACCTCTACGACACGAAGGAAGCAGACGCCGCGAAGGCGCGCACGCAGGTGACGAGCGGCTTCTACTCGGACAGCGATCCGACCTTCGACCGCAAGGGCGACTGGCTCGTCTTCACCAGCCAGCGCAACTTCTCGCCCGCCTACGGCGAGTTCGACACCACCTGGATCTACAACAACTCGCAGGTGCTGATGGCGGTGCCGCTGAAGAAGGACTTCAAGCTGCCGTGGCTGCCCACGAGCGACGAGGAAGGCCAGAAGGACGACGGCAAGTCGTCGGGCGGCGGTGGCGGAGCTCCCGCTGCCGGCGCCGGCGCCCCCCCCGCGGGTGGCCCACCGGCAGGCGGACGCCGTCGCCGTGGCGCCGAGGGCGAGGAGGCGAACCTCATCGCGGCCTCCCCCGAGGCGGCGCTCGTGCAGGACGAGAACAAGGACGCGAAGAAGGATGCCGCTGCTTCGACAGGCGCCGCAGGCACCTGGAACTGCATGGTCCGCATCGACAACGCCCCCGTCGCCGTCAAGCTCGTGCTGACCGAGACGGGCGGAACCGTGAAGGGAACCGCGAGCTCGATCATGGGTGCGACCGAGCTCACCGGAACCTACGACGCGGCCACGGGCGCGCTCAAGCTCAGCGGCAACTTCAACGGCATGGTGTTCGAGCTCGATCTCAAGGTCGAGGGCGACTCGCTCACCGGAACCGCAAGCGGCCCCGGTGAAGACGGCGCCCCGATGAGAATCGAGATGACAGGCACGCGCGTGGTCGAGAAGAAGGAAGGCGACGGCGAGAAGAAGGATGAGAAGAAGGACGAGAAGAAGGAAGTCGTCATCGACCTCGACGGCTTCGAGGCGCGCGCGGTGCAGTTGCCCGCGGCGGCCGGCTCGTTCGGCTCCCTCGGCTTCAACGACCGCAACGAACTGCTCTACGGCCGCGAGGGCTCCGTGCGCATCATGGACCTCTCGTCGAAGAACCCGTCCGAGTCGACGGGCGCGAGCGGCATGCGCTTCGATCTCTCGGGCGACGGCAAGAAGCTGCTGATGGGCGGACGCGGCGGCGCGTCGATCGCGAACGCTTCGGCAGGCGCGAGCGCGAAGCCGATCGTCGCAAGCCCGATGCTCGTCGAGATCCACCCGCGCCACGAGCGCGAGCAGATCCTCGTCGACGCGTGGCGCATCTTCCGCGACTACTTCTACGACCAGGGCATGCACGGCATCGACTGGAACGCGATCCGCGCGAAGTACGAGGCGATGCTGCCCGCGGTCGTCACCCGCGAGGACCTCAACTACCTGATCGCCGAGATGATCTCGGAGCTCAATGTCGGCCACGCGTACCTGCAGGGTCCCGGCGATGTCGAGGAGACGGCGAGCCGCTCCGTCGGCATGCTCGGCGTCGAGTTCGCGCCGGCGACCAAGGAAGACGGCACGCTCGCGAAGGCGTGGAAGCTCGCGAAGTTCGTGAACGGCGCGTCGTTCGACAGCGAGGCGCGCAGCCCGCTGTCCGCGCAGGGCCTCGGCGTCGGCGAAGGCGACTACCTGCTTGCCGTCAACGGCGAGCCGGTCGATCCGTCGCGCGATCCGTGGTCGCAGTTCCTTGACCTTGCCGGGAAGCCCGTCGTGCTCACGGTGTCGAAGAAGCCCGTGATGGACAAGGACGCGAAGGATGTGGTCGTGACCGCGCTCGCAAGCGAGTCGAACCTCCACTACCGCGCGTGGGTCGAGTCGAAGCGCCGGCAGGTCGAGGAACTCTCGGGCGGCAAGATCGGCTACATCTATGTTCCGAACACGGGCGTCGATGGTCAGACCGAACTCGTGCGCCAGTTCTACGGACAGCGCATGAAGCCGTCGCTCATCATCGACGACCGCTGGAACGGTGGCGGCCAGATCCCGACTCGCTTCATCGAGTTGCTCAACCGCCCGGTCACCAACTACTGGGCGCGGCGCGACGCCCGCGACGGCGCTTGGCCGCCGGACGGACACCGTGGCCCGAAGGCGATGCTCATCAACGGCCTCGCCGGCTCGGGCGGCGACATGTTCCCGTGGCTGTTCAAGCACAACAAGCTCGGGCCGGTGATCGGTACGCGCACCTGGGGTGGGCTCGTCGGAATCTCGGGCAACCCCGGGCTCATCGACGGCGGCTCGATCAGCGTTCCGACCTTTGGTTTCTACGAGGTCGACGGCACCTGGGGCGTCGAGGGCCACGGCATCGACCCGGACATCGAGGTGATCGATGATCCGGCGAAGATGAAGAACGGCGGCGACCCGCAGCTCGAGAAGGCGGTCGAGGTGCTCCTGAAGGAGCTCGAGACGAACGCCTACAAGCCGGTGCCGAAGCCGAAGGGCCCGGATCGCCGAGGAATGGGCCTGCCGGTCGCCGACCGGTGACCCGCAGCCGCGAATCGATCACGACTCGTCACTCCCGTCGGGCCTCGGATTCACTCCGAGGCCCGATCGCTTTGGGTCGCGGCCGCAGCCGCGAATCGTCCACGACTCGCAGTCCCCGACGAGGTGCACGGCACGTGCCGTTCAGTGCCAGGCACTGCACGGCACGTGCCGTGCACCGGTCTGAACGCGGCTGCGGCATCGCGGGCGACTCTGCCGATACAAACCGCATGGCAAGCAAAGGCGGCGGCTCTGGCGGCGGTAAGGTGGTCCTCATCCCTCTTGCGCTTCTCTGCGCATTTCTGTTCTGCCAGACCTTCAACCTGCTCCCGACGGCCGTCAACGACGACATCGTGCGTTGGGCGAGCTCCTGCGTCTTTTTGGTCGCCGCGATCGTTTTCGGCCGCGATGGCTCGGCCGCCTGGTGCGGCCTCTCGGCAGCCTTGGCTGTGGTCCTGAACCCGGTCTACCCGCCCGACCTCGGCAGCTATTTCCCCGCGGCCAAGATCGTCGGGGGCGTCGTTGCCGGGGCCGCGGTCGTCCGCAACTGGTGAGCGCGCCAGGGTGCACGGCACGTGCCGTGCAGTGCCTGGCACTGAACGGCACGGGCCGTGCACCGGTTCGGGGCGCTGCGTGGGGCGACCGATGGCAGCCGCCGCGGCTCCTTCAGCCCCCCTCTGTTACGCTTCCGTCATGACTGACCCCGAACTGATGGCTCGCCTCGCGGCCATCGAGGATCGTCTGTCCGCACTGGAAGGCCGAAAGGCCCAGCCAACAACATCGGCGGCTCCGTCGACCGAGCCCGCACCGCCACCCGCGGTCGCTCCGGTTCCGACTCCCGCGCCCGCCATAGCCGCATCGACGCCGCCGGTTGCGCCTCCGCTGCCGGTCTTGCCTGCGCGGCCCGCACCCGCGCCGGACGCGCTCGCGCCGTCGCGATCATGGGACGCGCAGTTCGCCGCGCCATCGCATGCGAACGAGTCCGAGTCGAAGCCTCCGATCGACCTCGAACGCTTCCTCGGCGTGCAGGTCGCGGCGTGGATCGGCGCCATCGTCGTCATCGCGGCGATCGGCATCTTCGCCAAGTTCGCGATCGATCAAGGCTGGTTCGAGAAGACGCCGCCCGCCGCCAAGCTTGCACTCGCCTACGCGCTCTCCGCGGCGTTCATCGTCGCGGGCGTGCTGCTGCGCGAGCGCCTCGGCCGCCTGCCGGGCGCCGCGATGCTCGCAGCCGGCATCGGCGGCCTCTTCGTCTCGACCTGCGCCGGCATCACGCCGCTCAACATCCTCGGACCGATTCCCGCGCTCCTCGCCGGCGTCACCTCCGCGGTCGTCGGCGCCGTGCTGACACTTCGCTCGCGCGAACTCGCCGTCGGCGCCATCAGCATCCTCGGCGCGTACATCGTGCCGATCTTCGCGGGCATGTACACCCCGCGGTCGGGGCTCGAGGAACACGCGCTCCTGGTCGGCGCGCTCTACCTCACCGGCGCGTACGCCGTGGCGCTTGCGCTCGCGCGGCTGGGACCGCCCGAGTTCGCGTGGCTCCGCCTGGCGGGCGCGTTGCAGGCGCTCTCCGCGGTCTTCCTCCTGATCGACATCGGCCTCGGCTCGCCCGCGCTCTCGCTCGCGTTCACGGCGCTTTGGTGGGCGATGGCGGTCGGCGAGTGCACCCTCGCCGCGATGCGCGGGCGCACACCCCGCTTCAACACCGCCGTGACCGTTGCGGCGACCTCGATCGGCGCGACGCTCGCGCTCCGCGGCGCCTTCGCCACCAATCCCTGGACCGACATCCATTCGTGGCTCCCGCTCGGCATGGCGATCGCGGCGGGCGTGGCGGCCTTCTACCTGCGCGCGCTCGTCCCCGCAGGCGGCCTCGACGAGCGCGACCGCGAGGAAGACCCCGACGCCTACGCCGTCGTCGAGGCGTGCGCGCGGCAGTCGACCGTGCTCGCCGTGCTCGCGGGCGCCCTTGTCATCGCGCAGGTCGGCGTCGTCGTGCGCGGCGGCGCGCTGCCCGTCACCTGGTCCGTCATGGGTGCGGCGGCCATCCTCATCGGGCGGCGCAGCGGCCAGACCGCGACCGCGCGGCTCGGCGTCGCGTCGGTCCTGCTCGGCCTCGTCGCAACCACGGTCCACGCGACGCTCTTGTTCTTCGGCGCGACCACACTCTTCGAGTATCCGTCCGACCCGTCGTTGCGCGACGCGTCCGCGTGGGACTTCCGCATCACGGATTCCCACTGGACACCGCTCATCGTGGCGTTCGCGCTGCTGTTCGCCGCGCGATTCTGGTCGATCGGCACCGACCGCGACCGGCGCCCCCCGCTCACCTCGGGCTTCCTCGCCGCCTGCGCGTCGCTCCTGTGGATCGCGCTCTCGCTCTCGGTGGGCTTCAGCTACGCGACGGTCCTGCTCCTGCTCGCGATCCCGACGGCGGCGATGCTCGCAGGCCGCACGCTCTCGCTCATCAAGCTGATCGCGCTCCTCGGCTCGCTCATCGCGGCGCTCGGCTGGTTCGCGGTCACGAGCCTCCATGTCTCCGAGAACCTCCGTACCGCCGACGCGCGGCCGGCAGGCGGCGCGATCGCCGCCGCGTTCGTGGTCGGCAGCTTCCTGATGCTTGGCAAGCGTTTCCGTGCGGAACGCTTCGGAGAGGTCCCGACCGCCCTCGGATTCGGGTTCGGCCTCGCCGCGCTTGCGACCCTCATCCTCGTCGAGCGCCTCGCAGGCGAAGGCGGCGGAAGCGTCGCGCGCGCGACGATCTGGGCGTCGATGGCCGTCGGCACGATCGCGACCGTCGGCGCCATCGCCGCGCGGCAAGCGAAGCTGCTCCTCTCGGAGAGCCTCGGACTCATCGCGACCGGACTCTCGCTTGCCGTGATGCTCTTCGCGACGATCTCCGACGCCGCGTTCCCCGGCGCCGACGCGCAGTGGATCTGGCACTGGCTGCTCACCCCCGTCAACCTCGGCCTCATCCTGATCGCAGGTTGCGGCGTCGTCCTGCGCGGCGCATTCGCGCAGGATCGCGCGCGCTGCGAAGCGATCGCCGTCGCGGCGGGCGCGATGTTCCTCCTCGGCTCCGCGACGCTCGTCTACCGCTTCTTCGACCCGCGGGTCGGCGCGCCCTTCGAGACGACCCGCGTCATCCAGCAGTCGGCGCTCAGCGTCTGGCTTGCGATCGCAGCGGTGCTGTTCATCGTGCTCGGCTTCAGGCGGCAGCTGCGCCCGGCGCGATGGACCGGTCTCGCCCTGCTCGGGGTGGTCGCCGCGAAGGTGCTCATCGTCGACATGGCGGGCGCCGCGACCATGTGGCGGGTGGCCGCCCTCCTTGTCACGGGCCTCCTCTTCGTGGCGACGAGCACCGTCTATACGCGGGCCGCGAAGGCCGTCTCGAAGGCACCCCCGCCGCCCGCCCCGCCCCGGTGAGCGGGGGAGCGTCCGAGATATTCGGGCGTGGTTTTTGCGCTTCCGCACGGGGTTCATGGCATGTCGCCCCCAGCCATGCCATGCCGCTTGCCCTCTCGGGAAGTTCTGCTATTCTTCCCGACCCGTTCGAGGGCAACCTCGCGCGGGACCGCATTCGCGGGTGTAGCTCAGCGGTAGAGCGTTACCTTGCCAAGGTAAATGTCGAGGGTTCGATCCACTTCACCCGCTTCAAGATAGAACCGGAAGGCCCAAGGCCTTCCGGTTCAGTTTTTGGCGATTGATCGCCGCCGAATGGCGCCACGGCCGTTGAAGCGGTGCGTGCTG
>JBKCZS010000135.1:0-5931 GCA_046337925.1 bacterium
CCGACCGCCCGCCCTGTGCACCAGGACGGCGCGGCACGCGGTGTTCACGCGGATCTCGACGGGAGCCTTGCGCGCCAGCCGCGCGAGCGAGCGCGGCACGTGCAGCCGCCCGATTGGAAGAACGTATCGCGGATCCGACACGATCCAGTGCAGCGATCCGTCGAGATCGCCCATCGGAAAGATGCCACGGGAGTATCCGGCGAGGATCGTCTCGGGGTCGAAGCGGGTGACTGCGCCAACGTAGTGAAACACGGCTGCGTTCGAAGGGTCGTGCGCGAGGATGGTCCGGTGGGCGATGGCAGGCCCTGGCAACGTCGCAGGAAGTCGGGGGATTGGGTGGGATGGGGCGGGATCGATCAGGCTCGCTGCTTTGGCGCCGTGATCACCCGGATCTGCGCGAACTGCCGGTGTCCCTCGGGACCGGAGTGGAAGCCGACGCCCGACTCCTTCGCGCCGACCCACGGGCAGCCATCGACGCCGCCGCAGCCTTGATTGACGCCGACCATGCCGGCGTCGATGCGCGCCGCGACTTCGGAGGCGCGCGCCACGTCGCGGCCGAACACAGCGGCGCCGAGGCCGAACGGCGTGTCGTTGGCGAGGCGCACGGCCTGGTCGACGGTCCCGAAGGCCTGGACGCACGCGACCGGCCCGAACGTCTCCTCGCGCATGATCTCCATCGAGTGGTCGACGTCGGCGAGGATCGTCGGCGCCACGAAGTTGCCCGCGCGCGGCTCGCCGCCTGCGACGAGCGTCGCGCCGGCGGCCACCGCCGCATCGATCTGGGCGACGACCTTCGCCTTCTGGCGCGCAGAGACCATCGGCCCCACGGTGACGCCCTGCTCGCGCGGGTCGCCCTGTTTGAGCGCCGCGGTGCGCTCGGCCATTTTCCGCAGGAATTCCTCGCGGATGCGCGCGTCGACATAGATGCGCTCGGTGCTCACGCAGACTTGTCCTGCATTCCGGAAGCTGTTGCGCACCGCGAAGGCCGCAGCAGCGTCGAGGTCGGCGTCGTCGAGGACGACCAGCGGGTCCTTGCCGCCGAGCTCGAGGATCACGCGCTTCAGGCCAGGGCCGGCGTCGGCGAGGATGCGCTTGCCGGTCTCGCGCGAGCCCGTGAAGACGATGAGGTTCACATCCGCGAGGACAAGCGCGCGGCCCTGCGTGCCATCGCCGAAGACGGGCGTGAGCACGCCGGGCGGCAGGAACTCGTTCAGGATCTTCGCGTACTCGCAGGCGACGAGGCTCGTCTCCTCGCTTGGCTTCAGCAGAACGGTGTTGCCGGCGACGAGCGCGGGGATCACCGACTGGTGCGGCATCAGGAGCGGGAAGTTCCAAGGCGTGATCGCCGCGCAGACGCCGAGCGGCCCGTGGCGCAGCGTGCTCGTCGCGCGCGCGTCCTCGCGGGTCACATCGGCAAGGGCCGCCACGATCTCGTCGAGTTCGGCGGACAGGCCGTCGCCGCAGTAGTTCGCCTCGCCGACCGCCTCGGGAAGGGGCTTCCCCATTTCGCGTGACGAGAGTTCGCCGAGGCGCTTCGCCTCCGCCTTGAGTCTCGCGCCTGCAGGACGCAGGATCTCGGCGCGCTGCGCGTGGGTGAGGGCGCCCCACCCCCGCTGCGCCTCGCGAGCCTGGAACACCAGGCGCGGAATCGCGTCCGCCGGAGTCAATGGGACGCTGCCGACGGCCTCGCCGGTTGCAGGGTCGAAGGACACCAAACGATCTGTGCCTGCTGTGTTCCGCATGGGTGCCGAAGCGTAACATCGGCCGTTCTCGGACGGCGCTTCAGGTCGGGCGGAAAGCCGCGAAGTCGTTGATCGAACCCGTCGGCCGCTGTATCCTGCTCGACCCTTCATCGATGGGCCGTCGAGGACTGCACCAGCAGGCCTCGCATGGAGCACCAATGCGGCCTCGCCGGTGCCCCAGCCTCGAAGGAACTGGCCGCGCGCTTGGCTCCCCTGCCGGACCTCGCCGCGGACGCGCTCGCCATGGTGGCGAACGCGGCGTCGAGAGTCCCGTGACCGTCGCGCGATGCGCGCCGGCACCGAGCAAGAGGAAGCGTCCGCAGCGAACGAGTTTCCCGACCTGCCCGTCCGAATCACTCGGGCTCGGTGCATATCCTCGGTTGAAGAAACCGATGGACGAAACGGCTGGTTCAGCCGATGCATCTTCCGCCTGACTGCAATTTGGCCCGTGGTGTAATGGTAGCACAAGTGGTTTTGGTCCATTTAGTCTTGGTTCGAATCCAAGCGGGCCAGTTCAGGCTTCGGGTTCACAACTTCGTTCGTCGCGGCGCGTGCGCGCCGAGATGCAGAACCATCCCTCCAGTTCGACCCGCGGTCTTGTCGCCGTGATCCTCGCCGCCGGCAAGGGCACGCGCATGCAGTCCGACCTTCCGAAGGTGATGCACCCCGTCATGGGGCGCCCGATGGTGCACTGGGTGGTCGACGCCGCGCGCGCGGCCGGCGCCACCAAGATCGTGCTCGTGATCGGGCACGGCGCGGAGCTCGTGCGCGCCGAGTTCGCGGGCGCGAAGGATGTCGAGTTCGCGCTTCAGGAGAAGCAGCTCGGCACGGGCCACGCCGTGATGATGGCGAAGCCGAACCTCGAACAGAACGCGGCGAACACCGATGCATTCGTGCTCTGTGGCGACGGCCCGCTGATCCGCGCCGAGACCCTCGGCACGCTGCTTGCGCTCCACCGCGGCGAGCGCGCGGCGGCAACGCTCGCGACGAGCGTGATCGACAATCCGCAGGGCTACGGCCGCATCGTGCGCGGCGCGGCAGGCAGGCTCGAGCGGATCGTCGAGCAGAAGGACGCGAGCGAGGCGGAGCGGGCGATCAAGGAGATCAACCCGAGCTACTACTGCTTCCGCACCGACGATCTCTTCGACGCGCTCTCGCGCGTGACCAACAAGAACGCGAGCGGCGAGTACTACATCACCGATGTGTTCGGCCTCCTGCGCGAGTCCGGCCGCACGGTCGCCGCGGTCGACGCGGTCCCGTCCGAGGATGTCCTCTCGATCAACGACCCCACCCAGCTCGCGGAGGTCGACTCGATCCTCCGCGGACGCCACGCCGGAGCGACGCGATGAGCTCAGCCGACCGTGAACACCTCAAGGTCTTCGGCGGGTCGAGCACCCGCGACCTCGCAGCCGGGATCTGCGCCCACCTCGAGCTTCCGCTCGGGCTCGGCACCGTCACGCGCTTCCCCGACGGCGAGACGATCGTCAAGGTCGACGAGGATGTGCGCGGCCGCGATGTCTATGTCGTGCTCTCGACCTGCGAGCCCGTCAACGACAACCTGATGGAGCTCCTGGTGTTCATCGACTGCCTTCGCCGCGCGAGCGCGAAGCGCATCACGGCGGTGATCCCTTACTACGGCTACGCGCGGCAGGACCGCAAGGACGAGGGCCGCGTGCCGATCACCGCGAAGCTCGTCGCGAACCTGATCGTCGCGGCGGGCGCGAACCGCGTGCTCTGCATGGACCTCCACGCCGCGCAGATCCAGGGCTTCTTCGACATCCCCGTCGACCATGTCAGCGCGTCGCCGGTGCTTGCCGACTACTTCCTCAAGATGCGCCCGTCGCTCGGCGAGATCGTCGTCGTGTCGCCCGATGTCGGCAATGTCAAGGTCGCCAACATGTTCGCGAATGTCCTGCAGTGCGACCTCGCGATCATCGACAAGCGCCGCCAGTCGGGCTCGAAGGTCGTCGTCAAGAACCTGATCGGCGATGTCGAGGGACGCACGGTGCTGATGTTCGACGACATGATCTCGACCGCGGGAACCGTGTGCGAGGCGGCGAAGCTCGTCGTCGAGCGCGGCGCGAAGGATGTCATCGCGGCGTGCACGCACCCCGTCCTCGTCGGCCTTGCGATGCAGCGGCTCGCCGAGAGCCCGATCTCGAAGGTCGTCGTCACCGACACCATTCCCTGCGGCGCGCGCACGAAGGAACTCTCGGCGAAGCTCGAGGTCCTCAGCGTCGCGACGCTGCTCGGCGAAGCCATCCACCGGATCCATCACGACCAGTCGATCTCCGCGCTCTTCCGCCACAGCGGCGGCGCGAAGCGGTAGGTCGGTCTTTCACCTGTTCTCAACCTCTTTTCACTATCGGAGTACATGCAATGGCAAAGGAAGTCCCCACCATCCAGGCAACGACACGCGACCGCCTCGGCAGCCGCTACTCGAAGCGCCTTCGCGCGGCAGGCCGTCTGCCCGCGGTCATCTACGGTCACGGCAGCGAGCCGCTGTCGGTCCATGTCGACGAGAAGATCACCGTCGGCGCCCTCAAGAAGGGTCTGCACGTGATCAACCTCGAGATCGAGGGCAAGGGCACCGAGACCTGCCTCGTGAAGGACCTGCAGTTCGGCTTCATGGGCGACGATGTGATCCACATGGATCTCGCGCGCGTGAACCTCGACGAGGTCGTCACCGTCACCGTGTCGTTCGAGTTCTACGGATCGCCCGAGGCCGCGAAGAAGTCGGGCGTCGTGATCGTGAACGAGCTCAACGACATCCAGCTCAGCTGCAAGGTGCGCGACATCCCCGAGCATGTCCGCGTCGATCTCACCACGATGACCGGCGAGACCTTCACCGCTGCCGACCTCAAGCTCCCGGCGAATGTCAAGCTCGCGGGCGACCCGCACGCCGTGATCGTGCGCGTCCAGACGGTCAAGGAAGAGGCCGCTGGCGAGGCTGCCGCTCCGGCCGCCGCCGCTGCGGCTCCGGCCGCCGCCGCTGCTCCGGCCGCGGGCGCGAAGAAGGAAGAGAAGAAGTAATCGCTTCGGCCCCGGCCGAAGGAAGTCGTTTGGAACGCCAACGGAGCCAGCACCAAGAGATCACCATGAAGGTCGTCGTCGGACTCGGCAACCCAGGACTCGAATACCAGCGGACCCGCCACAATGTCGGGTTCGACTGCATCGATCGCCTGGCGCGCAAGGTCTGCGACGCCTCGCAGTCGCCGCGCGCGCGCTTCCAGGCGCTCGCGCTCGAGGGCGAGTCGGGCGGCGAGAAGGTCCTCCTTCTCAAGCCCATGACCTACATGAATCTCTCGGGCACTTCGGTGGCGGAGGCGCTGCGCTTCTACAAGCTCGACGCCACGCGCGACCTTCTCGTGATCGTCGACGACATCGCCCTCCCCTGCGGCGGCATCCGCCTCCGCGGAGAGGGAAGCGCCGGCGGCCACAACGGCCTGTCCGACATCCAGGCGAAGCTCGGGTCCGACCGCTACGCGCGGTGCCGCATCGGCATCGACGCGCCAGGTCAGATCCCGCAGCGCGACTATGTGCTCGGACGCTTCCGCGAGGACCAGCAGCCGCTCGTCGACGACGCGATCAAGTTCGCGGCGGAGGCTGCGGAGTGCTGGATCTCGAAGGGAATCACGGAGGCCATGAACCGTTTCAACCGCCGAACGGGCGAGGCAGACGCTGCCAAGCCCGCGCGCGCGCAGAAGCCAGAGAGCAAGAAGCCAGAGTCCGACAAGAACAGCGGCCCCGGCCAGGCGCCCGGATCGCAGAACTAAACCAGAACCAGAACCGCTGCACGAAACACAGCAGCATCAAGATTGGAAACCACCTATGGCAGAAACCCGAGTCTACGCCTACGAAGGCATGTTCCTCTTCCCGCAGACGGTCGCCGCCGATCTCCAGAGCGCGGCCGACCATGTCCTCGAGATCCTCTCGAAGGGCGGCGCCGAGATCGTCAGCATGTGCAAGTGGGATGAGCGTCGCCTCGCCTACGACATCAAGGGCAACAAGCGCGGCGTGTACTTCCTCGCGTACTTCAAGTGCGACTCGCAGAAGCTCGCCGCGATCGAGCGCGACGCGCGCCTCAGCGAGAAGCTCCTCCGCTCGATGATCATCCGCGCCGACCACCTCGCTCCCGAGCAGATGGCCGCGATGGAAGGCCGTCAGCAGCTCGCCGACGAGATCGCGC
>JBKCZS010000136.1:0-2800 GCA_046337925.1 bacterium
GCGGGCCTGATCTGGCGCTACGGCCACGACGGCGTGACGCCCGCGATCCGCGCGCGGCTCGACCGCGAGCTGTCGATCCTCGCCGACAAGTCGATCAGCGCGTACGTCCTCATCGTCTGGGACTTCGTGAACTGGGCGCGGCAGCGCGGGATTCCTGCGAACGCGCGTGGCTCGGGAGTCGGCACGATGGCGGGCTATGTGCTCGGCCTCTCGAACGCATGCCCCGAGAAGTACGGCCTGCTCTTCGAGCGCTTCACCGACCCCGACCGATCGGAATACCCCGACATCGACATCGACATCTGCCAGGACGGCCGCGCGTCGGTCATCGACTATGTCCGCAAGAAGTACGGCCATGTCGCGCAGATCATCACCTTCGGGCGCCTGAAGGCGAAGGCGGCGGTGAAGGATGTCGCGCGCGTGATGGGCCTCGCGCCCGCGGAAGGGCAGAACCTCGCGAACCTGATTCCCGCCGAGCTCGACATCACGATCGAGGAAGCGATCGCGAAGGAGCCGAAGATCGCGCAGATGATCTCGGCCGATCCGAAGATCGCGCGCGTGTTCGACCATGCGCGCGGCCTCGAGGACCACGCGCGCAACCAGGGCGTGCACGCCGCGGGCGTCATCGTCGCCACGCGGCCGCTCGACGACATCGTTCCGCTCTGCCGCGCCGCGGGTGGCGCGGAGGAAGCGGTCACGCAGTGGGACGGCCCGACCTGCGAGAAGGTCGGCCTTCTCAAGATGGACTTCCTCGGGCTTCGCACGCTCTCGACGATCGAGTTCGCGAAGAAGCTGATCCGCGAGACGCTGCCTGCCGACGAGATCTTCCGCGCGGTCGGCCGCGAGGGCGACGCGAGGCGCGCGGCGGCTGGCGAGACGGTGCTCGATCCGCTCGATCTCGACAGGATTCCGCTCGACGACCAGCGCGTGCTCGAGCTCTTCCGCCGCGGCGACACCAACGGCATCTTCCAGTTTGAATCGGGCGGCATGAAGAAGCTGCTCGTCGACATGAAGCCCGACCGGCTCGAGGACCTGATCGCGGCGAACGCGCTCTTCCGGCCGGGTCCGATGGACCTGATCCCCGACTACAACGCGCGCAAGCACGGGCGGCAGGCCGTCCCCAAGGTGCACGATGTGGTCGAGCGCTTCACGGCCGAGACCTACGGGATCATGGTGTATCAGGAGCAGGTGATGCAGGTCCTGCACCACCTCGGCGGCATTCCGCTGCGCGGCGCGTACACCGTCATCAAGGCGATCTCGAAGAAGAAGCAGGACACGATCAACGGCGCGCGCGCCGACTTCGTGAAGGGCGCGGGCGAACGCGGGCTTCCCGAGGCGAAGGCGGTCGAGCTCTTCGAGCTGATCCTGAAGTTCGCAGGCTACGGCTTCAACAAGAGCCACTCGACCGGCTACGCGATCATCGCGTACCAGACCGCGTACCTGAAGACCAACTTCCCCGCGCACTACATGTCGGCGGTGCTTTCGTTCGAAAGCCAGGCGCGCAAGATCGAGGAATGGTCTGTCTACCTCGACGACTGCCGGCGGCTCATCTACCCCGACCACTCGCCGAAGAAGTCGCATATCGGCGTCGAGGTGCGGGCGCCCGACGTGAACCTGTCCGAGGAGGACTTCGCGGTCGTCTATCCGCCGGGCGAGAAGCCGCACGCCTGGCGCGGCCACATCCGCTTCGGCCTCAAGGCGATCAAGGGGATCGGCGCCGGCGCGATCCGCGCGATCATCGACGAGCGCCGCAAGAGCGGGCACTTCAAGTCGATCTTCGAGTTCTGCGAGCGGGTCGACAGTCGTTCGATCAACAAGGCGGGGCTCGAGGGTCTCGTGAAGGCAGGCTGCTTCGATTCTCTGCATGGCACCGACCAGCGCGCCGCGATGGTCGCGAGCCTCGAGAGCGCGATCGCGGCCGGCCAGAGCCTGGCCAAGGACCGCGCCGGCGGACAGGAGACGTTCTTCGGCGCGTTCGAGGCGGCGGCGCCGAAGCAGCCGGCGTCCTCGGGCGGTTCTGCGGCCACGCTGCGCAAGGTCGCGCCGTGGGAGCCGATGGAAGTGCTGCGTTTCGAGAAGGAGGCGCTTGGCTTCCACGTCTCGGGCCATCCGCTCGACAACTGGCGCACGCAGATCGACGCCTTCGCGAGCGCCGATGTCAGGACCATGATGGATGCGCCGCAGGACACGCCCTGCGTGGTCGCCGGACTGGTGGCGCGCTCGCGGGTGGTGGTGACGCAGAAGGGGAAGAACCCTGGCTCGAAGATGATGGTGCTTGGCATCGCCGACCGCGAGGCGACGATGGATGCCGTGCTCTTCACCGACGCCTTCGCGAAGTTCGGACACCTGATCCTGAACGAGCGCGCGGTGCTGCTTGTCGGCGCGGTCGACCGCGCGCGGGGCGAGCCGAACATCATCGTCGAGCGGGTCATCGCGATGGAGGAGGCGGAGCGCCACCTTGGCACGCGGCTTGAGGTCGCGGTCGACTGCGCGGGCGACGCCGAGAAGGCGGCCGAAGGCACGCTCGAGATGGTCGCTGGACTCCTGAAGCAGGCGACCGGCGGCGCCGCGCTTGCTGAAGGGCGCGCCGTCGAGGTGATGGTGCATCTCGACCGCGAGACGCGGCGCACCACGCTGCACGCGCATCGCCTGCGCGTGGTGCCCGAGCCGTCGCTCCTCGATGCGCTGCGGCGGCTGGTGGGCGGTGAGCGCGTCCATGTGCGCGGTGGCTGGACGCCCGAGCGGCGGAAGCCGAAGCAGTGGGGCGCGAAGCGCATGAGCGAGGAAGCGGTCGAGGCGTAGC
>JBKCZS010000137.1:0-3114 GCA_046337925.1 bacterium
GACGCGACGGTAACGGCGGTGTGAAGCGAGTGCATAGCCAAGAGTTCTCCATGGAAAATTTTCATCGAAGGCGACGGTGCACGCATGCACCGATGTCTTCCGCACAAGATCGAACGAGCGATTCCGACGCGGTGCTCATCGGGTCCACCGCGCAAGTCAAGAACAGCGAGCCGTCCGACTCCCCGAGCAGGGAAGTCGGGCGGTTCGCTCAGCAGTCACCCCACGACGCCAGCATGATCGCGAGATCTTGCGCGGCGACGACACCGTTCCCGTCGAGGTCCGCGGCCCCGCCCGTCCCCCAGGAGCCGAGAAGCACGGACAGGTCTGCCGGGCCAATGGAGCCGTCGGCGTTCAGGTCCGCGACGCACGGTGGAAGGAAGAGCCAAACGCCGCGTTCCGTCGAGGACCAGCTGCGCAACGAGATGTGGTTGGCACAGGTGGAGCCCACGAGCGCGTCCTGGTCGAAGCGCACCCACGGAGCGTGAACGAAGCCCTTGACCCCCGAACCCGTCGCGATGGTCGAGGTCCATCCGTCGACGCCCGAGGTGAGATCGGCGTTCGTGGTGCTGACGAACCACCCGAACACATCTCCCGTCGCGTCCGCGCTCGTCGAGCACTCGGGGAGACCGACGCCGGCACCGAGTTCCGCGAGGAGCTCCTGCACCTGCGCGTGCGTCGCCCACACCCAGCCCGTGATGTCCTGGTTGTTGATCGTGCCCGTGCACGGAGTCACGCCGTCGGTCGGACACTTGCTTGCGACGAAGTCCCAGGTCCTGCCGACGGTCATGTTGAGCTGGCGCCAATGCCTCCCTTGATTGTCGTGGTAGGCGACGACGCTCCACTGCGCGAAGCTGGAGGTCGTGGCGCAGGCTGCAGCGAATACGGCAAGAACGGCGCGGCTGGCGAAACGGGACGGCATGGACTGCATCTCCTGAAAGAGCTGAGGGGCGGCTTGCAACCGCTCGGAGACTTCGCGCAGACCCGCGCAAGTCGAATCTCCGAACGAACCGCCACACTACGCGGCGCGATCGCCTGCGCAACCGTGTCGGCGCATGAAGCGCGAAACACCTCTCGTCGCCTCACCGATTCAGGGGATGCCTTCCGCGATCAGCAGCCGCCCCACGCGGAGAGCATCGCCGCGAGGTCGGGTCCGTCGACCGTTCCGTTGCCATTGAGATCGGCGGCGCCGCCCGACCCCCACGCGTTGAGAAGCGCCGCGAGATCGGCCGGCCCCACGGTGCCGTCGTCGTTGAGATCGGCCGGGCACGACGGCGTCGGCGCGGGCAGGTACATCCACACGCCGCGAAAGGCGTTGATATCACCGACGGAAGCCGTCATGTTGGCCGTGAAGTTTCCGTAGTTCGGGTTGTACGACGCACCGACGCCCGCCGCGTAGGCACTCGTGGTGCTGCCCGGAACCAGCGTCGAGGTCCATCCCGCTATGCCGAAGGAACAGCCTACGACCGTGCAGGAGAAGCTCGTCTCGTTGAACACCTCGAAGAAGCCGAGACCCTGCAGCGTGTACTGCCCGCCGCCCACCTCGCCGGTCTTCGCGATCGCCGGAACCCATTCCGAGAGGAGTTCGATCACATCCTCGCGCGTGGCCCACACCCAGCCGGTCACGCTGGCGCTGCCGAGTGCGCCGCTGCACGGCGTAACCCCGTCCGTCGGGCAGACCGCAGCGACCTGGTTCCACGACCGCGCGACCGTGGGCGTGATCTCCCGCCACTGACGGCCCTGCGAGTCGGTGAACGCGACCTGGGCCGATGCGGCGGCGGTAAAGGCGAGGGAGGAAAGCGCGATGAACGCGGTCGAGGCTGGCGAGAGACGCATGGGTGCTCCTGTGGGTGACTGGCGAGACTCGCCACGGCGGCGAGTCTCAATGTAGAGCGCGCTCCCGCCACCTGAGATACGCGGAGACCAAAGATTGCGCCACGCAGGGCCAACAAACGGCTCGCCTCACCCGATCGGGCCAACCCTCGCCCGAGAATCCCGCGCAAGCCTGTCCCACCCGCATCACTCGCGCACGACGCGCATCGCGATGAGGTCCTGCACATCGACGAGGCCGACGGGCTTGCCGTCCCGGTCGACGACCGGGATCTCATCGAGGCGCTTCTCCTGGATCAACTGCACGGCATCGCGGACGAGCGAGTCGGTCGACAGCGTCGTGGGATGGCGCGTCATCACGCTCGCGATCGGCGCATCGAGCGCGGAGAGCCCCCCGCCGTTCACATGCCGCCGCAGGTCGCCATCGGTGAAGATGCCGCTGAGGCGCCCCGCGCCGTCGACCAGCACGATCGCGCCCGCGCGGCGCCCCTCGCCGGCGGCCCGCAGCGCCTCGCGCACCGAACTCGTGTCGGACACCGCGGCGAGGTTCTTTCCGACTCGGAAGCGCAGCACTTCGGTCACGGGCCGGAGCCCGGCGCCGAGCATGCCGCCCGGATGGTGCTTGTGGAAGTCGTCCTTGCCGAAGTCGCGTCGCTGCGCGAGCGCGAGCGCCAGCGCGTCGCCGACCGCCAGCGTCAGCGTCGTCGACGCCGTCGGCGCAAGGTTCAGCGGGCATGCCTCCGCAAGGTCGCCGAGGTCGATGTGCACGGTCGACGCGCGGGCGAGGCTCGACTTCGCCTTGCCCGACATGCCCACGGTCGGAATGCCGTCGATCTTGAGGATCGACGCGAGCGCCACAACTTCCTGCGTCTCGCCCGACCAGCTCAGAAGCAGCACCACATCGTCAGGACGGATCGAGCCGAGGTCGCCGTGCACCGCCTCGGCCGGATGGACGAAGTGCGACGGCTGCCCGAGACTCGAGAGGCTCGCGGAGATCTTTGCGCCGATGAGGCCCGACTTTCCCATTCCGCTGACGACCACATGGCCCTTGCAGGTCTCGAGGAGGTCGAGCGCAGCGTGCAGCCCGAGTTCCTCGCCCGCGGCCACGCGATCGGCGAACGCGCGCACGGCGTTCGCCTCGGTGACCAGCGCCTCGCGCAGGAAGGCGCGTTCGTTGGCGCGTACATGCGGGTCGCGGGCATCGGCGGAAAGGGCTCGGGAGTCGGCCATGGACGCAGTGTAGTCGACGCGAAAATCGCCCGATATCTGCGCCCTTCCGTGGTAGAT
>JBKCZS010000138.1:0-3658 GCA_046337925.1 bacterium
ATCCGTTGCTGTCCGATCGCCAAAGGGAGCGGCCGCAGCCGCGACCCCAAAGACAACGGCGGTGCGCCCGGCCGAAGCCTCAGCGCACCGCCGTTTGCGAGCACTCGAAATTCCTTACATCGCGGCGCCGTTCTCCGTCTCGAGATAGGTGTACCCCGCAAGGCCACCCTCGTAGTTGCGCACGAGCGCGTTCGACTCGGCGACCGACATGTGCTTGTCGCGCACCGCGCGCTCGCACTCGTGGCGGATCGCCTGGCCGAGCCGGTTCACGTCGTACTGCACATACTGCAGCACCTCGCGGACGCTGTCGCCCTCGACGATCTCGTCGATCCACCAGTTGCCGTTGTCGTCGAGGCGGATATGGGCGACATGGGTGTCGCCGAAGAGATTGTGAAGGTCGCCGAGCGTCTCTTGGTACGCGCCCACAAGGAACGCGCCGAGGAAGTACTCGTCGCCATCCTTGATGTCGTGGAGCTCGACCCACTTCTTCACATCGTGGTCGTCGACAAAGCGGTCGATCTTGCCGTCCGAATCGCAGGTCATGTCCGCGATCGTCGCCTTGCGCGTGGGGCGCTCGTCGAGCCGGTGGATCGGCATGATCGGGAACAGCTGGTTGATCGCCCAGATGTCGGGCAGCGACTGGAAGATCGACAGGTTGCAGAAGTAGGTGTCGCTCGTGTTCGTCTCGAGGTCCTGGAGTTCCTCGGGCACGACCGGCATGTCCTTCGCCTTGTCCCGCACCTTGGCGCAGGTCGCCCAGAACATCCGCTCGGCGAGCGCACGGTGTTCGAGGCTCATGTAGCCGACCGAGAAGAGGTTCATCGCCTCGTCGCGCGACTGCAGCGCGTCGTGGTAGCACTCGAGGAGACGGCGCTCGGTGACCGAGCCATACGCCTCGAAGAGGTCGACGATCGGGCGCGGCACCTCGCCGTGCTCGTCCTTCGAAACGGACTCAAGCGACGCCGGCACCGTGAAGCGGTCGAGGCGGTTCGCGCCGAGGACATCGAACACGAGCACGCTCTGCTGCGCCACCATCGCGCGACCGGACTCGGTCACGATCGTCGGGTGCGGCACATTCTCCTCGTCGCACACCGACATGATCTTGTAGACGACATTCGCCGCGTACTCCTGCAGCGTGTAGTTCGTCGAGAACTCGAAGTTCGTCTGGCTGCCGTCGTAGTCGATGCCGAGGCCACCGCCGACATCGAGGTAGCGCATGCCGGCGCCCATCTTGGCAAGCTCGGTGTAGATGCGCGCGAGCTCGTTGACGCCCGAACTCACCTGGCGGATGTCGTGGATCTGCGAGCCCATGTGGCAGTGCAGGAGCTGGAGGCAGTCCTCCATGCCGCGGCTCTTGAGGTACTCGAGCACCTCGATCACCTCGGTGAGCGAAAGGCCGAACTTGGCCTTCACGCCCGAGCTGTGGCGCCAGCGTCCCGCGCCCGGCGTCGCGAGGTTGACGCGCACGCCGATCTTCGGGCGGATCTGGTACTTGTCGGCGTACTTCACGATCAGCCGCAGTTCCGCGAGGTTCTCGATCACGGGGATGATCGTGCGGCCGAGCTTCGCAGCCAGCGTGACGAACTCGATGTAGCGGTCTTCCTTGAAGCCGTTGCAGATGATGAGGCGGTCGGGCGAATCGCTCGTGAGGCCCATCACCGCGAGAAGCTCGGGCTTCGAGCCGACCTCGAGGCCGAAGCCGTACTGCTCGCCGTACTCGCGGATCTCCTGCACGACGCGTCGCTGCTGGTTCACCTTGATCGGGTAGACGGCGTTGTACTTGCCCTTGTAGCCGTTCTCCTTGATCGCGATGTCGAAGGCCTCGTGGAGGTCCTTCAGGCGGCGATGGAGAAGGTCGCTGAAGTGGAGCAGCACCGGCGTGCGCAGGCCGCGCTCGCGCAGGCCCTTCACGACTTCATAGAGGTTCACCTCGCGGCCGGGCGTACGCGTGGGGCGCACGATCACCTGGCCGTTCTTCGAGATCTCGAAGAAGCCCTTGCCCCAGCCCCGCAGGTTGTACAGGTCCGCCGCATCGTCGACGGTCCACGGATCGATGCCGGCCCGCACGCGCGCGTAGCTGGTTGCGGGAGCTGGCGAGGAGGCCGCGGATGCGGCGGCAGGCGGAGGAGTGACCTGTGACATCGAAGTCGGAGACCGTCCTTTCAACTTGCTTGGAACGAGAGTTCCCGTGCGGCCCGCGCATGGTGCGAAGGTCGCGTGGGCGAAGGTGACATGATACGCCAACACGCCGCGGAAACGCGGCGTCGTTTCTGCGGATTCGGCGAATGGCGGCAGCAGTTGCGCGCCGCAACCGCGATCCGGCGGCGGAACGCCGCGGATCTGTGCGGTCGCGCACGCTGCGCGGCGTCGACCGACCGCTGCGAGGATGTCGGCCGACCGGCGCGCGGCCGACCGATCGAAGGCGCGCGCCGTCGGTTTCGTCAACAGTCGTGCAGAGACACGACGATCCAATCCACGCGGCCGGGTTCGTTGATCGCGCGTTCGACGAGCGCGCCTCGCGAAACCTCAACTCTCTCAAATCAGCGAAGGAGCGGTGATTTTCCCTTGCCCGCTCGGAAAGCCGCGCTACCTTCCATTTGTACCCCAAAGTGCGCTCATCGTCGTGCCGAGCGCCACGCAAGACATCCCATGAAGTGCTGGCTTCCACGCCTTCGTGCCGTGCTGCTGTCTCGTTGACGCTGCGTCCCTGACGCCCGCGTCACGAGAAGCGCTCGGCTCGGCGGCCCCGAGTCCCGTCACGCCCCGCGCGCCCGTGCGCAGCGGCCGGCGATCCCGTGTCCGCTCGTCTTTCCAACCCTTCAGGAGTTCGCTCAGCCATGCAGACCGAATCGACCAACTCGACCAAGCGCCTTGCGCCCGCAACCTTGCTCGCCGCCATCGCCGCCGCATCGCTCGGCTCCACAGCGTTCGCTGGCCCGATCTGGGACGACGACCTCTCCGAGGACGCAGGCGCGTCCGTGCTGGGCGCGCAGGAGATCGTCTCCGGCGGCAGCATCCTTCAGATCGTCGGCAGCGTCGGCCCGGGCAGCCTCCTTGGCGGCGCGGACTCGGCCGACATGTATCTCGTCCGGATCACCCAGCCCACCACGCTCTCCATCTCGACCGCGGGCGGCGATCGCGGCGGCTTCGCGTCCTTCGACAGCGCGCTGTTCCTCTTCCGCGCCGTCCAGTCTGCAAACGGCACCTACTCGGCCGAGGCGCTCCTCGCGAACAACGACGCCGACGACGGGGCGAACGGCTCCTTCATCGGAAGCGCTGCCAACGACGGTTCGGGCTTCTCCATCACCGAGAGCGGGCTCTACTACATCATGATCACGACCGCCGGCCTCACGCCGCAGTCCGCGTCCGGCAGTGCGCTCTGGCAGGGCCTCGACTCGGCGGGCACGATCGCTTTCGGCGGCGCGCAGGCGTTCGACGCGGTCGCGGGAGACCCGACGGCGAGCGGCGGCTCGTACTCGATCCGCCTCACGGGCGTCTCCGGCATCCCCGCCCCGGGAGCCCTTGCACTCCTCTCCCTCGCGGGAATCCGCGCCGGTCGCCGCCGTCGCGGCTGATTGTCCCAGTTCTCAGTCCTTCCACCGACGGCCGGGGGCGGCCGCCGGGTGGGGCCCGGCCGCGTGCCATCCCGCGGTCCGCC
>JBKCZS010000139.1:0-4150 GCA_046337925.1 bacterium
TGCGCTCGCCGATCGACTTGAACGCGAGGAACGCGAGCGCCGGCACGCCGACCAGAACCACCAGAAGGCCGAACGCAGCGACCGCCGGCGGCACCAAGGCGATCGCGGACGGAACGGCTGAAATGGCGGTTGCACCGGCAATCGTCACGCCGACACGGTCGCTGCGGGCGCAGCCGCTGTCAACCCGCTTGCTTCTCGCGGACCGCCCTCGGGAAGCGTCGCCGGCGGGGGCCTCGCCGAGACGATCGACGTCGACATGCGCCCGGCGGCCGCCCGAGTGTGTACACTCGTACAAATTTTGCCGCCCCCCCGCCCCGGGCGTGGGTGCGGGGAGCAGTCCGAACCCGCCCGACCCTGCAACCAGAGAAGGACCACGAAGGTCTCACGACCGACGACGCTTATGCCTCGCCGCGACGACATCCACACGATCCTCATCATCGGTTCCGGCCCCATCGTCATCGGACAGGGCTGCGAGTTCGACTACTCGGGCACCCAGGCGTGCAAGAGCCTCCGCGAGGAGGGCTACCGCGTGGTGCTCATCAACTCGAACCCCGCCACGATCATGACCGATCCGGGGTTCAGCGACCGCACCTACATCGAGCCGATCACGCCCGAGGCGGTCGAGAAGATCATCATCCGCGAGAAGGAGCTCGGCACGCCGATCGACGCGCTGCTGCCGACCCTCGGCGGCCAGACCGCGCTCAACTGCGCCTGCAAGCTGTGGGACGCGGGCACGCTCCAGAAGCACGGCGTCGAGATGATCGGCGCCGACCGCCGCGTCATCCACCGCGCCGAGGACCGCGAGGAGTTCCGCAAGATCGTCGAGGCGCTCGGGCTCAAGCAGCCGAAGGCGAAGACGGTCACCAACCTCGACGACGCGCGCGAATTCCTGCAGGAAATCGGCCTTCCCGCCATCATCCGCCCCGCGTTCACGCTCGGCGGCACGGGCGGCGGCATCGCGTACAACCGCGAGGAGTTCGACGACATCATCCGCCGCGGCCTCGCGGCGAGCATGATCGGGCAGGTGCTCATCGACCAGTCGGTGCTCGGCTGGAAGGAGTACGAGCTCGAGGTCGTGCGCGACACGCGCGACAACTGCATCATCGTCTGCGGCATCGAGAACATCGACGCGATGGGCGTGCACACGGGCGACTCGATCACCGTCGCACCGATCCAGACGCTGACCGACAAGGAATACCAGCGCATGCGCGACGCGGCGTTCGCGATCATGCGCGCCGTCGGCGTCAACTGCGGCGGCTCGAATGTCCAGTTCGGCATCGACCCCGTGTCGGGCGAGATGGTCGTCATCGAGATGAACCCGCGCGTCTCGCGCAGCTCGGCGCTCGCGTCGAAGGCGACCGGCTTCCCGATCGCGAAGATCGCCGCGAAGCTCGCGGTCGGCTACACGCTCGACGAACTCAAGAACGACATCACCGGCAACACGAGCGCGTGCTTCGAGCCGTCGATCGACTATGTCGTGGTGAAGATCCCGCGCTGGACCTTCGAGAAGTTCCCCGAGGCCGACGAGACGCTGACCACGCAG
Organism: bacterium; assembly: GCA_046337925.1. Taxonomy (GTDB): domain Bacteria; phylum Planctomycetota; class Phycisphaerae; order Phycisphaerales; family SM1A02; genus QWPT01. Next base: position 1,544 of record JBKCZS010000139.1, read on the forward strand.
ATGAAGTCGGTCGGCGAGGCGATGTCGATCGGGCGCACCTTCAAGGAGGCGTTCCAGAAGGCGATCCGCTCGATGGAGGTGAAGCGCTTCGGCTTCGGCCTCGACCGCAACGACAAGTGGCTCGTCGCGCAGCGCGCGAGCGCCGCTGATCTTGCGAAGGGCGTGCAGGTCGCCGACCGCTCGCACGCGGTGTGGCCGATCCCGCACGACACGATGACGCGCAAGCTCGCCGTGCCGTCGCAGGGGCGCCTCTACTATGTGCGCTACGCGATGAAGATGGGCTGGTCGCTCGACCAGATCCACGCGCTGACCAAGATCGATCCGTGGTTCCTCGAGGAGTTCCGCCAGCTCGTCGCCTTCGAGGACGAATTGTCGACCTTCCCGACGCTCGAGTCGCTGCCGCGCGAGGTGCTGTTCGAGGCGAAGCGCCTCGGCTACTCCGACGCGCAGCTTGCGAACCTCTACCTCGGTTCGATCAGCCCCGAGACGATCCTCACCGTGCGCAAGCACCGCAAGTCGCTCGGCATCGAGCCGGTCTACAAGCTCGTCGACACCTGCGCCGCCGAGTTCGAGGCCGTCACGCCGTACTACTACTCGACCTACGAGGCGCCCTTCACGGTGCAAGGCGCGCCTGTCGTCGACGACGAGATCCGCGTCACCGACCGGCCGAAGATCGTGATCCTCGGCGGCGGTCCGAACCGCATCGGCCAGGGCATCGAGTTCGACTACTGCTGCTGCCAGGCGGCGTTCGCGTGCGAGTCGATGGGCTTCGAGAGCGTGATGATCAACTCGAACCCGGAGACCGTGTCGACCGACTACGACACGAGCGATCTCCTCTTCTTCGAGCCGCTCACGCTCGAGGATGTGCTGAATGTGATCGAGCGCCTGAACGGCGGCGGCATCGACCGCGCCGACCGCGCGGGCAAGGTCGTCGGCGCCATCGTGCAGTTCGGCGGCCAGACGCCGCTCAACCTCGCGCACGGACTCGCGAAGGCGGGCGTGCCGCTCGTCGGCACGGGCCTCGATTCGATCGACATCGCCGAGGACCGCGACCGCTTCAAGGCGCTGCTCGACGAGATGGGCCTCAAGCAGCCGCCGAGCGGCATCGCCCGCTCGCTCGACGAGGCGGTCGCCGGCGCGAACCGCATCGGCTACCCCGTGCTCGTGCGCCCGAGCTATGTGCTCGGCGGCCGCGGCATGGAGATCTGCCAGGACGAGGGCGCGCTGCGCACCTACATGACGACGGCGGTCAATGTGAGCGACCTTGCGAACGCGCCGGTGCTCATCGACCGCTTCCTCAACGACGCGACCGAGGTCGATGTCGATGTCGTCGCCGACTTCGAGCCGAGCGAAGGCACGCGCGCGCGCATGATCTCGCACGACTCCGACGCGCCGCGCGCGATCGTGTGCGGCGTGATGGAGCACATCGAGGAGGCCGGCATCCACTCCGGCGACTCGACCTGCATCGTGCCGCCGTTCTCGCTGTCGCCGGCGCTCGTCGACGAGATCCGCACCACCGCGCGGCGTCTCGCCGAGAAGCTGCGCGTGCGCGGGCTCATGAATGTGCAGTTCGCCGTGAAGGACGTCGAGGTCTACATCCTCGAGGTGAACCCGCGCGCGTCGCGCACCTCGCCGTTCGTCGGCAAGGCGAAGGGCGTCGCGTGGCCGTATGTCGCCGCGCAGGTCATGATGGGCCGCTCGCTCGCGCGGCTCGGCACCAAGGAGATCCCTGACACCGGCTTCTACGCGGTGAAGGAGTCGGTCTTCCCGTTCGCGAAGTTCCCCGGCGTCGATGTCGTGCTCGGCCCCGAGATGCGCTCGACCGGCGAGGTCATGGGCGCGGACCGCTCGCTCCCGATCGCGTTCGCGAAGGCGCAGATGGGCGCGGGCGTGCACCTGCCGACGAAGGGCTCCGTGTTCCTCTCGGTGCGCGATGGCGACCGCGCGGCGATCGTCGAGATCGCGCGCAAGCTGCGGGAGATGGAGTTCGCCATCTACACCTCGCGCGGAACCGGTGCGTTTCTCGCGGAGCGCGGCGTCGAGACGAAGACGCTGCACAAGCTCAGCGAAGGCGCGCGTCCGACCGTCCTCGATGTGATCGCCAACGGCGAGATCAACCTCATCATCAACACGCCCACCAAGAAGGGCGCGAAGACCGACGAGGGCAAGATCCGCGCGAACGCAGTCCGCGCAGGCATCCCGATGATCACCACGGTTTCCGCCGCACGCGCCACGGTCGATGCGATCGCCGCGCTCCGCGCCGGAGCGTGGACGGTCACCGCGATCCAGGACTACTTCCCGCATCTTGCGCGGCCGAAGGCCGAGCCGAAGCGGGCGTTGGCGGGCGCAGGCGTCTGACGCGCGGGGCGCGCGCCGAGCTCACCGCGCGGTCTTCGCGCGCAGCCCGGAGCCGACGCCCGCGCGCGTCTTGAGGTGGTCGATCACATTCATGAAGTTGATGTACGCGTCGTACGGCGAGTCGTACGGCGAGAAGTACTTGTGGACATCGCCGTCCGACCAGTACTTCGTGCACATGTAGTAGAGGTGATCGCTCGTCGTGAGCTTGCGCCAGTCCTCGAGGATGTACGGGTCGCCCGCCTTGTGGCG
>JBKCZS010000140.1:0-20535 GCA_046337925.1 bacterium
CCTCAATGCCGTGCCAGAAGAGCGCGATGTCATGGCCGCCCTGCGCATTCTCAAGCCCGAACACGCCGAGCTCGCACCACTCGACGCCGTGGTCGGCGCAGATCTGCGCGAGTTCGTCGAGATTCGCGCGCGACACCGCGAGCACGAGACGCTCCTGCGCCTCGCTGATCCAGACCTCGGTCGGCGAGAGGCCGTCGTACTTCGTCGGCGCGCGATCGAGGTGCACGGTGGCACCGATCTCGCCCGCCATCTCGCCGACCGCGCTCGAGAAGCCGCCCGCGCCGCAGTCGGTGAGGCCGTTGTAGAGCGGACCGCCCTTGCGGTCGCGCATCGCGAGGATCGCGTCGAGCACCTTCTTCTCGGTGATGGCGTTCCCGATCTGCACCGCGTGGCTGAACTCGTCGGCGTGCTTGTCGGTCAGCTCCGCGCTCGAGAAGGTGGCGCCGTGGATGCCGTCGCGCCCCGTGCGTCCGCCGACCGCGATGATGAGATCGCCCTCCTTCGTGCCGCCCTTCACGCAGCTGCGCGGCATCAGGCCGATGCAGCCGCAGTAGACGAGCGGATTGCCGACATAGTTGTCGTCGAAGTACACGGCGCCGTTGAGCGTGGGGATGCCCATGCGGTTGCCGTAGTCGCGCACGCCTGCCACCACCTGCGTGAGGATGCGATGCGGATCGAGGCAGCCCTGCGGCACCTCGGCGATGTCGGGGTAGGCGACGCAGAAGACATCGGTCGCCGCGATCGGCTTCGCGCCGAGGCCCGTGCCGATGATGTCGCGGATGCAGCCGCCGATGCCGGTCGCCGCGCCGCCGTAGGGCTCGATCGCGCTCGGTCGGTTGTGCGTCTCGCACTTGAAGCACACGGCGTCGGTGTCGTCGAACGCGACCACGCCCGAGTTGTCGACGAACACGGAGAGGCACCAGTCGATGCCGTCCTTCATGAGCTCGTGCGTGCTCGCGGCGACGGTCGACTTGAGGAGGTTCTTCACCGTGACGACGCCGTCGGCGTTGACCTCGTGGTTCGGCCGCGACTTCGCGTCGGCGGCGAGCGACCACTGGCCTTCGAACGCAGGATCCTGCGACAGCTCGCGGTAGCGCACCGTCGACTTCAGCGTCTTGTGCACGCAGTGCTCGCTCCAGGTCTGGGCGAGCGTCTCGAGCTCGATCTCGCGCGGCTCGCGGCCGAGGCGGCGATACTCGGCCTGCAGCGCCTTCATCTCGTCGAGCGAGAGGAAGAGATGCCCCTCGCGCGACAGCTTCTCGAGCTCGGCGTCGGAGAGCTTGGTGATCGCGACCTCGCGGATCGACAGTGTGTACGGCTTGCCGACCACGAACGCGGCGGGCAGGTACGGCTCGGTGTGGATCGCATGGATGACCGGGTTCGCGAGCAGCCGCTCGCCGACGGTCTTCGCCACCATCTTGTCGACGCCGTGGAGGTCGTAGCGATCGCCTGTGCGGACCTCGACGGTGCGTCCGATGAGCGCGAGGATCGCCGCCTGCACGCTCTCGGCGGCCGGATCGGTGACGCCCGGGAGCGGATGCACCTCGACCACCGCGACGCCGGGCGCGACGGCCGGACGGGTCGGCTTGTTCGACGCGTGGATCTCGGCGGACTGCGTCACGCAATCGGCGAGGAGTTCGTTCGCGATACGGTCGATCTCCGACGCGGTCAGCGTTCCTTCGATCAGGTACACCGCCGCGTGCTCGACCTTCTTCGGCAGGCGCGCGAGGCCGAGCGTCTCGATCGCGCGCTGGACGGATGCTCCGCGCGGATCGTGGTGTCCGCGACGAGGCCTCACCTCGACGCGGTGGATCACCGTGGCTGCGGGCTGGCTTGGTTGGGTCGCACTGGCTGCGGTCGGCATGGTCTCGGCTCTGCTCGCGGGCGGCGTCACGCCGCCAGCGGTGGCGGTGCGCGACCTTCGGGAAGACCGAGAGTGTAGGAAAACGCCGCACCGCTGAGGGCGGCACGGCGCAGGGAATTCGGGGCAAATCCGCGTGGTTCGGTCGCGGTTCCGGGTCAGAAGGCCATCTGCAGCTGCGTGCGGAACACGACCTCGCTCTGCTCGGCGGCGGCGCGCCATCCGTTGCCCTGGTTCGCCCAGACGCCGTCCACGGAGTCGAAGGCGAACCCGACATCGCTCGTCCACTTGAAGTCCTCGCCGTCGATGTACCAGTTGAGGCCGACCGTCAGCACGCTGAAGAGGTTGCCCCGCTCGAGGCTCGCCACGCCCGTCGGCGTGGTGATGGTCGCGATGTTCGGGATGTCGGCGCTTCCGACCTCCATGCGACCGAAGACTTCCCACTTCGGCACGAAGTAGTACGACGCCTGCAGGACGGCGCCCCACGCGTCGTTCCCGCCGATGTCGAAGGTCGCGGGCGGACCGAAGCCGTTGCCACCGAGGATGAAGGCGGATCCGGAGTCCATGGAGGAGTAGGTGAAGCTGCCGAACACGGTTGCGCCGCCGAACATCCAGCTGGCGTCCGCGGTGAACGCGTACCAGTCGTTCGGCGGGCTGTTGTTCGGGCTTGTTCCAGTATCGGGATCGCCCGACTGCGCGAGCGCACCGACGCCGATCATGAGCGCGTACTCGTCGCCCGGCGGGCTTGTCATCGAGTTGAACTGCGACCAGCGGCCCGCGAGCTTCCATTCCATGCGGCCCGCGACCGACCAGTCGACGCGATCGCTCGCCCAGTCCGAGTTCAGTGGCTCGCTGCCCGCGCCCTTGAGGACGCCGTAGACATTGTCGTTGCCGCCGTTTGAGAAGGCGAGCATCACCCGGACATCGTCGGACACGAACTGGCCTTCGATGCCCTGCGAATATCCGATGCCGAGGTGTTCGGAGATGGTCGAGCGCGAGACCGCGAGCTGGTACTCGGTGTCGACAAGCTGCTCGCGCGCGAACGGAAGCTTGAACTGGCCCGCGCGCAGCGCGATTCCGTCGGAGACTTCCGCGCGGATCCACGCGTCGAGCAGACGGAAGGTGCCGCTCGAAGAGCCGAGATTCGAGAGCGGCGCGGTCCCGAGCGCGTTCTCTCCCTGGTTCACGAACTGCGCGCGGAGGCGATAGGTGAACTCGGGACCGAAGATGTGGCCACGGAAGTCGAGCTGCGTATTGGGCAGGTCGAAGCCGCTGCGCGACTCGACATCGTCGGCGACCGGCGAACTCGCGACATTGACGCCCGACAGCCCGTCGGGGATGTAGCTGTAGATGTAGCGGGCCTGCACAAGCCCGCCGACCTGCAGCCGGAAGCGGCCGTCCATCGACTGCATGTAGAAGCCGTCGTTCCATCCTGCGGTCATCTCGCCGGCCTGCAGCGAGTCGCGCGTGGAGCTGTCGGCGAGCACATCGGCGACGATCGCACGGATCTCCGTCGCGCGCTCTTCGTTGAGCCATGCGTTGCCGTCGGCTTCGCGCAGCGTCGCGACCTCGCTCGACAGCGCGGCGTTCGCGGCCTCGAGCCGCTCGATGCGCTTCAAGAGTTCATCGGTTACTGCAGGGGCGTTGTCCGCCTTCGCGATGGACGCAACCCCAAGCGCCGCGATCATCAGCGGCGTGAGCAGTGGCTTCGGGGTGTAGAACGGGGCGCGGGGCCCTCGGCACTTCCTGTGCGAGACGGTCGGCATCCTGCCTTCTCCTTCGGGGCACGACGGCCCCATGTCCGCGGGTTATCGACGGGGTCGGCAGGAACGCAGCAGAAATTGACGCAGCAGGCAGAAGGCCCCCGGGCCCCACGACGGGCGGAAAAGGAAAATCGGCCGCCCCTTTCGGGGCGGCCGACTGAGCCGTGTTGTAGGCAACCAACCTTGCGGCAGATGCCTAGAGCAGGGTGGATGCTCGCCTGATCGATGGATCGATCAGAAGCTGAACGACATCTGACCGCGGAGGACCCACTGGCCGTCGTCGGTCGACTGCGTCCAGTTGGCGAACTCAGCAGCGTTGGTGAAGATCGCGTCGAACGCGTAGCCAACCTCGACGCCGAGCTTGGCAGTGTTCTTGGCGAAGTACCAGTTCGCGCCACCGGTGAGGGTGTTCAGCTCGGGACCGTTGTCGACTTCGATGTTCTCGAAGCGAGCGACGATCTCGATGTCGTCGGAGACGAACACGCCGCCCGAGACGGTGAAGCCCTGGGTTTCCGAGCCCGCATCGTCGTCGGAGTAGAAGAACGCACCGTTGAGGTTCGCGCCGCCGAAGCCGATGGTGGCGTCGATGGTGCCCGACCACGGGGTGGTGGCCGAGGCGTCATCGCGCTGGATCGACATACCGCCGCCGATCATCGCGCTGAACTCTTCGCCCTTCCACGACTGCGCGTCGTTGAAGTTCGCCCAGTTGCCGGCGAGCTTGAACTCGGCGCGAGCGGCGAACGCCCAATCCGAGTCAGGCGAGCCAGCGGTCCAAGCCTGGTTGGCCTGGCCGAGCGCGTTCACGTAGGCGCCGTTGATGCGGAACATGTCGGCCGAGTAGCCGAACATGACGCCCTGGCCGTAGCCCGGGCCGAGGAGCGACGCAGCGACCGAGTAGTCGGTGAACTGGAGGTTGCCCGGATCGGTGCCGAACTCACCACCGAACGGGAGCTTGAACTGACCGACATACATGGCAAAGCCATTGCCGAAGTCCTTGCTCACCCAGGCGTCTTCGAGATCGCCGTTGAGACCGGCGGTCGCGTTCGAGCTGCCGAAGTAGTAGCCGACCTTGTAGGACCAGCTCGAGTCAACCATGTTGCCCGAGAAGGTGAGGCGGGTGCGCTTGTTCTCGAAGCCGAAGGACTGCTGCTCAGCGCCACCGACCGGGGAGTCGTTGTCGTTGAACGACCAGCGGATCTGCTGGAGGACATTGACCTTCATCGAGTAGTTGCCGTCAGCCGACGACATGAAGAAGCCGCCGTCGTAGCCAGCGCCAGCGCCGCTGCCCTGGAGGCTCGAGCGGGTCTCGGCGTCAGCGAGGACATCGGTCACGATGCCACGGATCTCAGCGGCGCGCTGCTCGGTGAGCCACGCATCGCCCTGCGACGCCTTCATCGAGGCGATCTGTGCCTTGAGATCAGCGATCTCAGCGGCGTAGTTGGTCTGGTCGGCGCCGAAAGCCACGCCACCGATGGCGAGGGTCGTACCGGCGAAGAAGCCGACGGTCTTGGTGAGACTCATGTAGAAACTCTCCGTACTGGTTTATGGATCGGATTCATTCCGATCCGCGGTCATCCACCCGTCCGCTCTTGCCTTGCCCACGAGAGAGGACAAGGCCGGACGGTCATTCATGTATCGGCCGACTCTGGCCGAGACGATGAGCGGGAAACTTACCCGCTGCGATTCGGTTCGTCTAGTCGGCTGGCTCCACGCCAAGAAACTCATCAAACCGCGCGACGGCCTTGTGAATCTAAGGCCATTGCACACATGGCCTTAGGTCAATTCCTTGACCGCGCAACCGTTGCCGATCGCGAGCCTCGGAATTGAGAGCGCAACTTCAGCCGATCGAAGGTCCGACTCAGCGTGGAACGGCGCCACTCCCCCCTTCCAACGGCCGCCCCTTCGGCTCGCGGGTGGTTGGCTCCGGCCGCTGGCCCGAGGCGCGTTGAGGCTTCGACTCGACCGCCAGCGACCGTTGGCTCGGTGTCAAGAACTCGAGAGCGCTCTGGATCGTGCCAACTTTCACGATCTGCGCATCGGAGCCCGCCTCGCCGCGCTGCGGGCGGCATGCATCGCTCAGGCGGGCGCTCGCCGGCACAAGCACGACGCGCGCGCCGCGGCGCAGCGATTCATGCACGCGCTGCTCGATCTGCGGCACGGTGCGAAGTTCTCCGGTGAGGCCCACCTCGCCGATGGCGACGGTGCCTTGCGGAAGCGCGCGGTGGAGGAACGCGCCGGCGACCGCGAGGGCCAACGCGAGATCCGCGGCGGGCTCCGCGATTTTCAGGCCTCCGAGCGACTGTGCGAACACATCCTGGTCTGCGAGGCGCAGCCCCCCGTGCTTCTCGAGCACGGCGATGAGCATCGCGAGGCGCGCCGCGTCAAGCCCGCTTGCGCGGCGCTTGGCGCTTCCGAGGAAGCCCGTCGCGACCAGCGCATGGATCTCGCCGAGGAGGCAGCGGGTGCCCGCCATGGTGGACACGAACGCGCATCCGGGCGCCGCAGGGCCGCCCGTCAGCGGCACCCGCACCGACTCGATCTCGGCGAGGCCGTCGCCGCGCATCTCGAACAAGCCGATTTCCTGCGTCGAACCGAATCGATTCTTGACGCCGCGGACAAGTCGGACCGCCGAGTGCCGGTCGCCCTCGAAACTCAGCACGGCGTCGACGAGGTGCTCGAGCAGCTTCGGGCCGGCGAGCGCGCCTTCCTTGGTGACATGGCCGACGAGGATCACCGATGCGCCCGTCGACTTCGCGAGCCCGACAAGATCGAGGCAGCAGCGGCGCAGCTGCGCGATCGAGCCGGGCGCCGCGGAGACATCGGCGCGGTGCACGAGCTGGATCGAGTCGACGAGCACGACCGTCGGCTTCGATCGCCGCGCCTGCTCGACGATGCGGGCGACATTGGTCTCTCCGAGTACGAGCAGGCGTTCGCCGAGCGCGGCGGCACCCCCCGCCTTCACGACCGCTTCGAGCCGCTCCGCGCGCAGGCGCACCTGCTGCGGACTCTCTTCGCTCGACGCGTAGAGCGCCGAGCCTCCGCGCGCGGCGATGCAGGCCGCCATCTGCATGAGAAGCGTGCTCTTGCCGATGCCGGGGTCGCCGCCCAGGAGCAGCACGGAGCCCGGCACGATGCCCCCGCCGAGCACGCGGTCGAACTCGCCGATGCCTGTGGCCACGCGCGGGACGCTCGCCTCGGGAACGCTGCCGAGCGCGATGGCGCGACCGATCCCCGACCTCGCGAGCTCGTCCGCGTCGGCGCCCTCGGTCGGTGCGCCCCAGATGGGACCAGCTCCGGCCTTGGCGGCCTCCGCCTCGACGGTGAACTTCTCAAGACTGTCCCACGCGCCGCAGTCGGGGCACTTTCCCAGCCACTTCGGATGGTTTGCTCCGCACTCGCGGCAGAGGAACTCTGTGCGCGACTTTGCCATGCGCACGAGTCTAAAGGCGTTTCACACCCACCCCCGATGTTCGGTAAAAGTTTGGGTGAAATCGCCCAAATTTTCGCACCGCCCCCGCCCTCAAGCACCAAAGGAAGCCGCCGCAGCGGCGACCGCTCAAATCACGCGGCGACCGCTCAAAGATGCCGCCGCATGCGCCAAGCCCAGCGCGCGTACTCGAGCATCGCGTGGCGCCGCGCCGCAGGGCTCGGCCACTTCGATTCGTCGGCGCCGAACGCAGTCTCCTTGCGCCACGACCAGTAGGCGCCGTTCACGCGGAAGCGCGTGGCGAAGCCCAGCCGGAGCAACCCAAGGAGCGACTGGATCATCGCGTTCAGTGCTGGCTCATCATGCCCTGGCGCGGATCGGGAATCGCGCGGTCATCGAGCGCGACTCCGGGCCGGTTCGCAAGGGTCGAGTCCGAATCGGTCAGCGGGCTGAAGCGGCTACCGATCATGCGGATGCGCTTGTTGGCCTCCACATGCCCGGCCATGATCGGCTTGAGCATGTAGACGAGCACCGCGACGCCGATCGAGGCCGCCCACATGTACTCGGTCTTGCCGAAGTACACGAGGAACGACACGGCGAGGAGCAGGATCAGGGAGACCGGGATCAGGCCTTCCCACGACAGGCGCATGAGCTGGTCGAAGCGGAAGCGCGGGAGCGTCCAGCGCAGCGCCATCGTCAGCGACACCATCAGCGTGACCTTACCCATCACCACCGCGAACTGGAGCAGCGCCATGAGCGGACCGGCCTCCATGCCGAGGTCGGCGCCCGTGAACGGGTTGAGCGACCAGCCGCCCATGAAGAGAAGGACGAAGAACGCGGAGCCGGTGACGATGTGGAAGTATTCGCCGAGGAAGAACAGCGCGAACTTCATCGAGCTGTACTCGGTGTGGTAGCCGCCGATGAGCTCGCTTTCGGCCTCGGCGAGGTCGAACGGCGCGCGGTTCGCCTCGGCGAGGAGGCAGACATAGAAGATGATCGCGGCGAGCGGCTGCTGCACCAGGTTCCACTGGCCGGCGAGCTGCTGCTCGATGATCGCGCTCGGCGAGAAGGTTCCGGCGACGAGCACGACGCACAGGAGCGCGAGGCCCATCGGGATCTCGTAGGAGATCATCTGCGCGCTCGCGCGCAGGCCGCCGAGGAACGACCACTTGTTGTTCGAAGCCCAGCCGCCGAGCGAGACGCCGTAGACGCCGATCGCAGCGGTCGCGAGCAGGTAGACGATGCCAATGTTGATGTCCGCGCCGACGAGGCTGACCTTGTACTCGGCGCCCGCCTGCGCGAAGCCGAGCCAGTTCACCACGCCCGTGAGGTCGACCACACCCGCCCACGGAACGACCACGAAGCCCATGATCGCAGGGGCCACGATGAAGCCTGGCGCGAGGAAGAAGAGCGCCTTGTCGACGCCCTTCGGGTTGTAGTCCTCCTTCAGCATGAACTTGATGCCGTCGGCGATCGGCTGGAGGAGGCCCTGGGGACCGACCCGGTTCGGGCCGATGCGGTCCTGCATCCATGCGCTGAGCTTGCGCTCGAGCATGATCGCGTACGCGCAGCCGCCGAGGATCACATGCACCATCAGGAAGATGATGCCGATGTTGACGGCGAGCTGGACCGTCTCGGGAGAGAGCTGGATGTTCAGGGAGCTACCCATAGGGCGGGCAGTGTAGCGCGGACGGCGATGCGGTTGGACGGCGTCGGGCGCAGGGCGCTCTTGCGCGGGCGCGATGGCGCTCAGCGGGCCGCGACGGTCTTCTTCTCGTCCTTCTTCTCGTCCTTCTTGTCGGAATAGACGAGTTCGCCGTCGGTCGGGACCCCGAGGTACTCGAGGGTGCCGTTCACGATGTGCGCCGAGCACGGCCCCGCGAGCGCGCCGCCGCCGTAGGAACCCTTCGTCTTGACCTTGTCGGGATCCTCGATGGTGACGAGCACCGCGATCTTCGGGTCGTTCATCGGCGCCCCGATGATGAAGCTCGAGATGTAGCGGCCGTCGTAGTAGCCGCCCTTCGGGTTCACCAGCTGCGCGGTGCCCGACTTACCGAAGGCCGTGTAGCGCAGGATGTCCTTCAGCTTCTTGCCGGTGCCCTGGCGGATCACATCCTCCATGACCTCGCGCGTGACCATCGCGGCCTTCTCGCCGAGCGCGCGGCGCGCGACGACGGCCGCCCGCGGGTCGCGCGGCTCGAGCGCGAGCGGCACCATCGTGCCGTCGCGGCAGAACGCGGTGAAGGCGTACATCAGCTGGAGCGGCGTGACCGCGATGCCCTGGCCGAAGCTCACCGACACCTGCGCACGCGTGCGGTTGGTCCATTCATCCGCGGGCGGAAGGATGCCCGCGCTCTCGCCGCCGAGGCCGATGCCGGTCCGCATGCCGAAGCCGAACGACGAGAGGCAGTCCTTCATCTCCTGCGTGGACATGCGCAGCGCGACGGTCGCCATGCCGGCGTTCACCGACTTCGTGAGGCAGTCGTGCCACGACTTCGTGCCGTAGCTCGAGGAGTGCGCTTCGCGGATCGTGCGGCGGGCGCGGCCGTCGGTGACGGTGAGCGGGCCGTCGGGAAGACGGATCGTCTCGTTCGCGCGGGCCTTGCCGATGTCGATGGCGTACCCCCACACGAACTGCTTGAAGATCGAGCCGGGCTCGAACGGATCGGTCACCCAGCGGAGGCGGGCGAGCGACGGGTCGAGGCGACGAGCGGGGTCGTCCGCGATCGGCGTGCGGCCGGTGTTCGTGCGAAGCGTGTCGTAGGCGGCGAGGATCTCGCCCGTCTCGACGCACACCACGAGGCAGCGCGCGCCGCCGGAGTTCGACTCGGCGACGGTCTTGTTGATCTCGCGCTCGACGATCTCCTGCACGACCATGTCGATCGAGAGCCGGACTTCGCCGCCGGGTTCGCCGGCGAGATGCCCGTTCGCGGGCACCGAGATCACCTGGCCGCGCGAATCCGCGAAGTACAGCGTGCGGCCCGGCGTCGGCGCGAGGTCCTTGTTGTCGCGATGCTCGGCGCCGCTCAGGCCGACTCCATCGGGCGTCGTGCGTCCGATGACGGCGGCGGCGAGCTCTTCGAACGGACGCAGGCGCACCGACTTCGGCTGCACATGCGCGCCGCGGACGAGGCCGCGCGGGCCAGCGGTGCGCTTCGCCTCGGCGAGCGCATCGATCTGCGCGTCGTTCAGGTTCTCCTCGAGCACGAGGAAGCGCGGCAGGCGCTTCCAGTCCTCGGGCGTCATGTCGCGCGCGAGCACGCGCAGTTCCGCAGGCACCTTCTCGTGGATCTTGGCGACGATCTCCCCGGCAGGCACGCCGAGCGGACGCGACAGCTCGACGGCGAGGTCGCCGATCGGGTCGAGCATGGGCGATGCCGGCGAACCGAGCGACACGGCCTGCACATCGCCGTCACCGGTACGCGAGCGGTTCCTGCGCTCCGCACGCTCGGCGCGCTCGAGCGCGTCGGTGTAGAGGTCCCTCACATCGATGAAGAGGCGCCCGCCGACGGTGTCGAGCGCAAGCAGCCGGCCGACGCGATCGACGATGCGTCCGCGCGGCTCCGGCTCCTCGGCCGCACGCTGCTGGATGAGCTGGCCGTTCGGCCGCTCCATCGAACGCAGGAGCTGATCGGCCGGAGCCGCCTTGAGCTGCGCGACGCGCACGGCGGTCAGCGCGATCGCGCCTGCCACGCAACCGACGAGGACGCGCGACCAGAGCGCGATGCCCGATGCGTTGGACTTGTTCATCCGCCGAGCTCCTGCGACGCGCCTTCGCCGCGCGTCTCGCCGCCGGCGAGTTCCTCACCGACGGCGCCGAGGGCCTCGTCGGTCGCACGCGCGGGCGTGGCGCGGAACGGGATCGGCTTGAAGGCCGTGAGCACGTCCTTCGTTCCCACGGCATCGCGAACCTTCTCGCGGAGCCGGTCGGGGCGGACGGCCGCTGCGACCTGCGCCTGCAGGTTCGTGCGCGCACGCTCGTGCTTGATCATGCGGAAGTGGATGCGGCTGATCTCGGACGCCGCGTCGATGCGCTGCTGCCGGTTGACGAGCAGCGCGCCGAACATCGCGCCAAGCACCACGATCACTGTTGCGAGCTTCGCGAACATCGGGCCTCCATGCCTCGGCGTCTTCGCCTGACTTCCGTCACCTGGTCGACGCAGCCGCGTCCATCGGCCGAATCCGTTCGGCACCGACGCTCACTGCGCGAGCGCGTACTTGAGTTCGCGACCCGGCTTCAGCGACTTGCCGTTGCCGAGGTTGTTGAGCGCGGCGATCTCGTTCCAGCGCGAACCGTCGCCGTAGACGCGCTTCGCGATGCGGTAGAGCGTGTCGCCCTCGGCGACCTTGACGGTGCCGTACTTGGGCTGCGCGGGCGCTTCCGGCATCGGAACGGCCACCGTCTGGCCGGGATTGACGGCGAGCGCCGTCTCGGGCTGCATGGCGGGAGCCGCGGGAGCGGCGGCCGGATCGAGCACAGCGATGTCGGGCACGGCGATCGTCTGGCCGATCTTGAGCCGTGACGGATCGACCTTGTTGAACTCGGCGAGCTTCACGCCGAGCGAACGCTTGCCGTAGTAGCGCTTCGCCACATCGCCGAGCGTCTCGCCCTTGGCGATCGCGTGGGTGCGCTCCTTGGGGGCGACCGGCTCGGTCGGAATCGGCAGACCGATGGGATCGCCGGGGAGGGCGACGACGCGGTTGCCGTCGTCGATTCCGAACTCCCCCGCAACGGGGCGCGTCGAATCGGCGGGCGCGAGGCCTTCGCCGAACTGCTGCGGGTCGCCGTCGGGCAGCCGCGTCGGCTCGAAGCGCACGATTTCCGTCTGCGGGTTCGCGATCTGCGCATTGCGCGCAGACAGATGGTCGGACACCAGGATCCCCACGAAGAGGAGGAGGCCGAAACCGATCACGATTGCAAGCTTGTTTTCACGCGTCATGACTGAGCTTCCTTGCCGCAGTCTTGCTGCTTGCGCCTCCATCGCCGTCGCGCTCGCGCGCGTGCCTTCGGCACTGGAAGCAACTCTCGCACCAAGATGTCACGCTGATGTCACCTGATCTCACACTTCGACTGCGCGGCCGACCGTGACCGCGCGAAGCTTCGCTGATCGAGCACGCGGGTTCACCGCGGACTCGCTCTCCGATGATACCAACGCGCCGTTGGTGATCTCGGTGCAGAGGCCGTCCCTCTGCATGGTGGCGAAGCTGCGCTTCACGAGTCGGTCCTCGAGGCTGTGAAACCCGATGACCGCCACCCGCGCGCCGCGGGAGAGCCAGGAAGGAGCGCCTTCGTGCACACGCAACGCTGCGGAGCGAATGGAGCCGAGGAGCGCGTCAAGCGCGCCGAGCTCGTCGTTCACCGCGATGCGGATGGCCATGAAGGCCTTCGTCGCTGGGTGCATCCGCGAGGTGCGGGCTCGGGAGCCGTAGGCATCCCGAACCAGATCCGCCAGTTGCGCCGTCGTGTTGATCGGCGCAACCGCGCGAGCCTCCGTAATTTTGCGGGCGATCTTCTTCGCGAGCGGCTCGTCGCCGAACCGGAACAGGATGTCGGCGAGCTCGCGTTCGCTCGAGCCGTTCACGATGTCGCGCGCGGTGACGACCGCGGATGGGTCGAGGCGCATGTCGAGGGGGCCGTCGCGGAGGAAGCTGAGCCCGCGCACGGGGTCGTCGACCTGGGTCGAGGCGAAGCCGAGGTCCGCAAGGACGAGGTCGGCGGAGATGCCGCGCGCGGTGAGTTCGCGTTGCACCGACACGAAGCTGCCCTGGATCGAGGTCGGCTCGAGGCCGCTCTCGCGGCGGACCCTGTCCGCGGCGTAGGCAAGGTTCCCGGCGTCAAGGTCGAACAGCACCACGCTGCCGCTGGGCGCGACCAACTTGGCCACCGCAGAGGCGTGACCGCCCCGCCCAGCGGTCAAATCGACATATACATCGCCCGGCTGGGGGCCTAGGCAGTCGACGGTCTCACGAAACAGCACGGGCACATGGCCGCTTTCGTCGACCCTGTAGATTTGGTCGCAATGACTGTATTGTGAGTTCGGATCGAGTTCTTCTGACTCGTTCACGGCGTCTTTGTGGCGTTGGCCGATCCAGTTGGGTACTTCGCGGCGTTTGCCGCCGCATCGTTGGGACCCGCCGCTGCAGCGTCCTCGCCGCCAGTGCCCGGGCTTGCCCCCAGCTGCGCGGACCAACGGTTGCGCAGCGCGGTCTTCAGGCTGACCGCGGCGATCGCCGCGAAGAGGACGATCGCGGCGACATAGACGATGCGGAGTCGGACGATCTGCTCGATCGCGAGCGCGCCGAGGAGCACGCCGAGCACGCCGAACATGAACGCGAGCCCGTAGAGCGCGAGGACGGCCTTCTTCACTCCGCCCAGTGCGCGCTTGGCGAGGTGGTGGATGTGGTTGGCGTCCGCCTGGGACATGGACACGCCCGCCAGCTTGCGCCGCAGGATCGCAAGCGAGGTGTCCATGATCGGGATCGAGAAGATGATCAGGCCGGCGAAGACGAGGTGGGTCTGTCCCTGCTCGCCAAGGAGGAGGATGATCACGACCACCAGGTAGCCGATCAGGAGGCTGCCGCAGTCGCCGAGGAAAATGACCGCGGGGTTGAAGTTCCACGGTAGGAAGCCGAGGACCGCGCCGAGGAGCGCGAGGCACAGCACGATGCGGACGCCCGCAAGCGATTCGAAGGGGTCGACGATGGCGGTGCTTGACGCGAGGAGCAGCGCAAGCACGAGCAGCGCCGATGCCATGATGCCCGCGATGCCCGAGCAGAGCCCGTCGAGGCCGTCGATGAGGTTCATCGCGTTGCAGCCGCCGAGGACGAAGACGGCGATCAGCGCGGTTCCCGACCAGTAGTAGATGTCGCCTGAGTTGAGCACCAGCGGACCGAGGTTCGCGAGCACGGTGGTCGGCTCGCCGAACAGCGGCAGGAGCGCGCCTTCAGCGACGCGCGTGCCGATGTCCTCGAGCGCAAGGGCCGCGGCCGCGACCAGCTGGCCCATGATCTTGAGCCGCGGATCCCAGCCCCACACATCGTCGGCGAGGCCGGTGAAGGTGATGGCGAAGATTCCGATGATGATCGAGAGCGGCACCGGGCCCAGTTCGCCGCCCGGGCCGTCGACGACGACGAAGCTGCAGGCGATCGCTGCGAACACGCCGAAGAACACGGCAAGGCCGCCGAGATACGCGATCGGATACTTGTGTTCCTTCCGCGCCTGATCGGGGCGGTCGATGATGTCCATCGCGATCGCGAGCTTGCGCACGAACGGCGTCGCGATGAGCGTGACGAGGAACCCCACGATGAACACGATCAGGTAGCCGTTGAGCAGCTCGCCCATGCCGTACAGGTGCGGCGCGGCCGTCTCGACGGGCGCGATCGGGATGATCGGCGTCGGTGCGGAACCCGGAACGGGAGGAAGCTGCGCGACGGCGACCTCGTTCATCCGGACACCCCCGCCGCGGCCTGCTGCCCGCCGCGCTGGCGAATCTCGACCGCGAGGTCGCGAATCGTCTGCACGAGCGGAATCTCGGGCGAGAATCCGACGGCCTGCCGGATGCGCGTCAGGTCAGGCTGGCGAACGAGCAGGTCGTCGAAGCCGGCGGCAAACGCCGTTTCGTATGGCACGACCCGGATCTTGCTCGGGGAGCCGAGGGTCGACACCACGAGCTCTGCGAGCGCGCGGATCGTGATGGGTTCCTCGCGGCCGATGTTGAACACCCGACCGTGGCACGACGGCGTCTCGACGAGCTTCGGCAGCACGCGCACGACATCGCGCACATCGCAGAAGCAGCGCGACTGCATTCCGTCGCCATGCACCTCGAGATCGCGGCCATCGAGCGCGGCCGCGACGAATCGCGGAAGCACCATGCCGTACTCGCCGATCTGGCGCGGGCCGACCGTGTTGAAGAAGCGCGCGATGACGGCGGGAAGTCCGAACTCGCGGTGGTATGCGAGCGCGAGGTACTCGTCGATCGCCTTCGAACACGCGTAGCACCAGCGGCTGAAGCCCGTCGAACCGTAGACGACATCGTCGTCCTCGCGCATCGGGACGCGCACGCCCTTGCCGTAGACCTCGCTCGTCGAGGCGATGAGCACGGGCAGCGTGCGCTCGGCGCAGAACTTCAGCACCGCGCTCGTCTCGTGCACATTCGTCTCGATGGTGTGGATCGGCCGCTCGACGACCATGCGCACGCCGACCGCGGCCGCGAGGTGGTACACGCAGTCGAAGTCGAGGGGCGACAGCGACGGGAGCACCGCCGACACGGTGCCCTCGATCACGCGGTAGCGGTCGACCCGCGCCGGCACGGACCGCACGATGCCGAGGTTGCCACGCCGGCCGGTCGAGAAGTCGTCGACGACCGTCACGGTGTCGCCGCGGTCGAGCAGCAGTTCGGAAAGATGAGATCCGATGAAGCCGCCCCCGCCTGTCATCAGCACACGGAGTGGTTTGTGCGGAGTCGACATGCGTCAGCCCGTTCGGGTCGTATTCAGCTCTCGAGGATCCATGACCTTCTCAGCTCTTCGCCGAGTAGGTCGCCATCACTTCGTAGTTCTTGCGGAGGTAGCCGCCCGCGGTGTTCTTGGGACGGTTCAGCACGATGCCGATGCACTTGCCGCGCACATCGCTCAGCTGGTTCACGAGCCTCGCGACGAGGCCGCGCTGCTCCTGCATCGCGCGAACGACGAGCACCGTCGCATCGACCTTGTTCGCGACCGCGAACGCATCGCCGGCGACGATCGCAGGCGGGAGATCGACGAGCACGAAGTCGTAGCGCTGCGCGGCCTCGGCGAGCACCGCGTCGAGCCTCGAGCCCGAAAGCAGCTCGAAGATGCGGTTCTCGATCGTGCCGGCCGACAGGATGTCGACATCGCCGCCCGTCGGACGGATCGCGTCGGCGAGCGCGATGTTCCCGTGGAGGACATCGCCGAGTCCCTTCGCGTCCGGCTCGGTTCCCATCGCCGCAGCGAGATGGCTGCGTCGGAAGTTGGCGTCGATGACGAGCACCTTGCGCCCGCCCGCGGCCAGCGAGTCGGCGGCGTTGCTCACGAAGGTGGTCGTTCCCGCCTCCGGCAGGCCGCTCATGAAGCCGATGGTCTTGGTCCCGTCCTGGGCACAGACCTTCGAGATGGTTCCTGCGATCTGGCGGCAGGATTCGGCGATGACCGACTTCGGCGCATTGCGCACCGCGCGCTCCGCCTTGGCCGGCGCGACCGGGTCGTCGACGAGGTCGGGAACCGATCCGAACAGGCGCAGGCCCTGCACCACGGCGAGGTCGGCCGCCGACCGCACGCGGGTGTCGAGGATCTCGCGCGTGAACACGAAGCCGATGAAACCGGCGACTCCGAGGAGCAGGCCGAGGGGAAGCATGATCTCGATCTTCGGGAAGCTGAGCTCGCGGGGAGTCTGTGCGCGGCGCGCGATCGTCGCGGCGCGCGAGTCTTCACGGGCCTTGAACTGATCGAGGTTGGCGAGCACCTCGAGCTGCTTCGCCCGGGCCTCCTGCAGCCGCTCGCGCTGGTCCTTCAGCTGCTGCACGGTGGTCAGGTGCGAGGTGTAGTCCTTGAGCGCGACCGAGTAGGACTCGAGCTTCTTCTCGAACTCGTCGAGCACCGCGGACTGGCTCTGGACGATATCCGAGAACTCCTTGAAGTCCGCGTTGAGGTTGCGCTTGATGATCTCCTCGCGCTTCACATCGCGCTCGATCTGGGCGGCGTTGAGCCGGGCGAGCATGGAGCGGTAGGCGGCGTGGCCCTTGGAGAACTTCGTGTTGTAGGTCTCGAGCTCGACCGAAAGCTCCTGGAGACGCAGGTTCGCCTGGCGCACCTGATCGTCTTCCTCGGCGCGGCGGATGTCTTCCGGCGTGTATTCGATCACGCCCTTGATCTTCTGCTCGGTCTGCTGCTTCCGGCTCTGCGCGAGCGTCAGCTGCGTGCGCGTCTGGTTGATCTGACGAGCCGCGTCCTCGACGCGAAGCAGCAGCTCGTTGCGCTCTTCGCTCGTCGAGGTCATGTTCTTTTCCTTGACGAACTCGGCAAGACGCTCGCTGATCGTCTCGATGTCGTCGTCGATCTTCGCGAGCTGATCTGCGAACGACTTTCGGTTGTTGGCGAACCGCGCGTCGTCCTCCGCCTTGCGCGAAGCGATGTAGGTGTCCGCGATCGCGTTCAGGATGACCGGGATGTCGCGCGCGACATGCGTCGACCAGCTGAGCGCGAAGAAGTTCGTGCGGCGCATGTGGCTCGCGCCGAGGTCTTCCTCGAGGTCGTCGACCGCATCCTCGGCGTCGAAGACGCCGCTGCCGTCGAGATAGCGCTGGCTCCAGTCCGTCTCGAGCACATCGGGCCGGTTCATGGCCTGCACCAGCAACCCGCGGGAACGGATGCGGGACGCTTCGGTCTGTCCGAGACGCTCGACCGCTTCCTCGGTGCGCTGGTCGCGCTGGATCACATCGCCGACCTCGTTCGGCGGCGCGGGCAGTTCGAACAGGACCTGACCGCCGTACAGCGGATAGGTGAGGACGCAGGTGTAGTGGGCGGCAAGACCGAGCACCAGACCGACGGCCGCGGCGACACCGATGCCGACCGCGTGCTGTCGCAGCACGCGGACGGGATCGAGCTGCACCGCCGCAGGTGCGGACGGACGCTGGCGCGTTGGCTGGGTGCGGGCGTCGATCGGGGGTCTGGGAGAGGCTGTAGTCATGGCCGTACTCGGTGTACTCATTTATCGGGGCTTTCGCCGCATCACTTGAGGAGACGCAGCGGGTGCGCATCGGGCGGCGCGCCATCCGCTCTGTCGAGCGATCGGTCGCGAAGGTCGGTCACTTCAACTTCTGCTGGAGCTCCTGGATTCCCTCGAGCGTCGGCGGATCGGGGTTGAGCTTGGCGGCCTGTTCGGCGGCCGCGCGGGCGTCGTCCTTCCGGTTCAGGCCGAGCAGCGCCTCCGCACGGTGGAACTGCACCGCCGCGCTGTTGCCGATCGAGGCGGCGCGGTCGAGGACCTCGAGCGCCTCGCGGTGCTGTCCGTCCATCGTGAGCAGCGCCCCGAGCGTGTCGAGGTACTCGGGACGGCCCGGGTTCAGCTGCACCGCACGGCGGGCGGCGGGCAGGCCGCGCTTGGTGTCCTTGAGGCACTTGCCGCACAGGTAGGCATAGTTGTTGAGCACCGAGTGCGAGTCCGGCGCAAAGGCGACGGCCTTCTCGTAGCTCGCGACGGCCTTCGCGCAGTCGCCGGTGAGGTAGCTCGCGGTGCCGAGGAGATCGAACACCGTCGCGCCGAGCTCCGACTGCTTCGAGTAGTCGGCCGATTCGATCGACTGCAGATAGGCGAGCGCCTTCTGCGGCCCACCGCTGCCGGAACGCATCGCGACCGACGCGAGGTAGGCGCGTGCGCGCGGGGTCAGGTCGGGGCCGATGACCTTCTTGAGGAGTTCGTCCGCCTTGTCGAGTTCCTGCGGACTGTAGAGGAGGTCCAACGCGAGATACCACTCGCGGACGAACTGCCCGTCGGCGCCGTCGGCCGACTTCGTCGCGGCCTGGTAGGCCTCGGTCAGCGTCTTGATGCCGTCACCGGTCTCGCCGGCGGCGACGAGCGCGACGCCGGTGAAGGCACGGGCGGTCGGGTTCGAACGGACGAAGTCGCCGCGACGACGCGCGGAGTCGGTGACGCCGCGATAGTCCTTTCCGCGGATCCGCGCATCGAGTTCGCGCAGGAAGCTCGAAGGATCGGGGCGCAGCGTGTCGGCCCGGCTGAACGCGTTCGCCGCATCGATGAAACGACCGCGACGGCTCAGGACATCGCCGAGGGCGAAGTGCCACGAAGCCTCGCCGGGAGCGAGTCCGATCGCGGCGCGGAGCAGGGTCTCCGCGCGGACGAGGTCACCCGAGACGATCGACAGCTCGACCGCCCGGCGACGCGCGTCGGGCGAAGTCGGAATCAGCCGGAGGTAGCGGTCGTACTCGTTCAGCGCCGCGTTGACATCGCCGCTTGCAAGGAGCACATCGGCCCTCACCGCAGACGCGGGGAAGAACGAAGCGCCGAGGCTCACGGCCTTGTCGGCTGCAGCGAGCGCTTCCTGAAGACGCGCGCGCTCGCCGGTCAGCTCGAAGAGCTTGCGCTTGACGATCGCGTCCTGCATGAAGGGCTGCGCAACGGCGGGGTTGAGCGACTTGGCGCGCTGGAGCGGGCCGAGCGCGGCCTCATAGGCGGTGCGCGCCTCGGCTGGCTTGCCCTCCTCGCGGCGCTTGTCGCCCGAGGCGATCGAAAGCACGCCGTCCAGAAGTTCCTCCGCGTAGTCGCGGCTCGGATCGGCGGCGGCGGCGGTCGTGAAGACCCCGCGCGCATCTTCGATGCGGCCGACGCGCATCAGCGCTTCGGCATAGCGGAACTGCACCACCGGATCCGACTCCTGCTTGGCAAGAGACTCGAGGTACGGCAGCGCCGCCGGATAGCGTTCCTGCGCGACGAGCGTCTCGATGATGGTGCGGGTCGCGTCGCGGGTCTTGGGATCTTCGCGCCGGATCGCCTCTTCGAAGCTCGCGCTCGCGGCCTCGCGCTTGTCGATCTGCAGCTGCAGGTTTCCGAGCGCCACGAGTCCGCGCCAGCCCGTCGCGGTTCCACCCTTCGCGACGGCGTCGGCGAGGACCTTCTCCGCGTCGGCTTCGCGGCCGAGCGCGCGCAGGAGATTGGCGTAGGGATCGGCGACATCGATGTTCGCGGGATCGCGCTTCAGCGCGGCGACGAAGATGTCTTCGGCACGCTTGCGCCACTGCGCCCGCGTCTTGTCGAGCGCGCCGTTGCGCGCGGCGTCGTTGAGGGCCTGCCATGCGGCCTCGCTGTAGGCGGGTTCGCCGCCTTCCGTCACCACATCGATGCGCTCCGGTCCCGAAGTCGCCAGCAGGTTTGCCAGCGCGA
Source organism: bacterium (assembly GCA_046337925.1). Lineage (GTDB taxonomy): Bacteria > Planctomycetota > Phycisphaerae > Phycisphaerales > SM1A02 > QWPT01. Next base: position 19,968 of record JBKCZS010000140.1, read on the forward strand.
TGGCGTTGGTCGCGTCGCCGGGAGTCGCGCGGTACTGGTTCTCGCGCAGCGCCATCGCGGTGCGTCGGTCGCCGATCTGCGATTCGAGCGACAGCCACACGCTGGCGATCTCCTCGTCGAGACCCGAGACCTGACGGGCCGAACGCAGGACTTCCAACGCACGCTGCAGGTTGCCCGCGCGGACTGCCGAGCCGACGAGCAGACGGACGGTCTGCATGTCGTCAGGCTTGCGCTTGTAGGACTCCTCGTACTGGCGGAGTGCGCCTTCGAGGTTGCCCTGCCGCTCGGTCATCGCGCCGAGCATGCGGTAGACATTCGAGGTGTCGACGCCCGCCTGGATGGCGCGCTCGAGGACCTCGACCGCCTCGCGCAGCTTGCCCTGCTCCTCGAGCAGCTGCGCCTCGAGCAGCGGTCCCTGCGATGCGTCGCGCGAATTCTCCTTCGCGAGCTTGACGATCGCCGCGGCGGCGGTGAAGGCCTTCTTCGTCATCGCGGCGAGGAAGTCGGCCTCGACGATGATCGGATGCATGCGGTCGGCCGCCTCCGCCTTCTGACGCCACTCCGCGAG
>JBKCZS010000141.1:0-3317 GCA_046337925.1 bacterium
AGCCCCAGGCGGAGAGCCCAACGATGCACAGCAACGCAACGCCCAGGGCGACCATGCGTCGAGAATTGAAGCCATTCCGCCGATTCACTTCGTCTTGCATCCTTTCGTAAGGCAGCACGCCCTCAGTGCATCATCCACGAACCAGCCGTTCGTGCGGCGCTTCCGGTCGGATGGACTCGAGGTGCGGTCGAGCTGGATGTCGACCGCCGGGTAGTCGACCACCGCGAAGGTGTCCATGCCGAGCCTGCGGTACGCGGCGAGCGAGTACCTCGTCCCGTTCGGGGAGTTGAGCGAGAGGCCCGAGACGCGGCGATGAGGCGGTCAGAGACCTACGCGAAGCTCGAAGCGCGATCTAGTCTGGATTCGGCCTCGGCCACTCCGACGCTTGCTTCGCGCCGAACCGCCAGTGGACCTCTTCCGCGTGCACCTCGAACGAACCATCGTCCGTTCGAAACACCATGACTTGCCTGGGGTCTGTCGCCCGAGCCTCGATTGAAAGCACGAAGCGCGCGCGAGTCGTTGCACACGGCTCAGGCAGGACGCAACGCTGGACCCCAATGAAGAGAAGTTCATCACAGACGGGCTCGTCGATGTGAAAGAAACCCCCGTAGAACTTCATGAACGCCACATACACATCCATCCGAGCCATCCGCCCAAGGTGGTCGGCGGCGTCCAAAGTCACGGTTCGGGCTTCTGCACGATGAATGATGACTCCCGAGTTGAATCCGTCGTAGAGCAGCCAGAGACTCGTGTCGTCGTCGATGCGCCGCATGCCTTCGTAGCCGCGCACGCCTGCCCGTGCAGGAGTTTTCTCATCGCTCGTCACGCACGCCTCCTTCCTGCTGATGGCCGCCGGTCGGCGGGACGCGCTCCGCGGCGTCATGGCCCACGGTCGGGGCCTCCGACTCGGGCCATCCGCTCACAGGCTGCGCGGGAATCTCGTGCGCCCGCAGGTGAATCGATCTTGCGGCCAATTCGCCACCACCGCTCGAGCGAAGCACTGTCATCGTTTGGCGGGCGACCAATTCGGCAGGCACACAAGGCTGATCGCGATCGGCGTCGTACGCAACCAGCACGAAGTCGAACGAGGCATCGACGAGCCGCAGCCGATCTCGAAGCAGCCTGACCGACCATGACTCCACGCCGACGCACAGCAGCTCAAGCCGGACAAGAGCCATGTCGGCCTTGTCCGCGAAGCCGAGCAACGCGTCGGTGCGGAGCTGCGCCCTTCCATCCGCATCGAGCGCAGTGAGCGTCTTCAGTTGGGCGAATCGCAGCCACATCTCGCGCGGCAGCCAGGGAGCCCCCGGCACGGAGGGCAGGTCGAGGCGCGTGACTTGGCGGAAGCCGATGTAGCGGGGATCGGTGGAATCGTGGAAGGTCAATTCGCAGTCCCCTGAAGATAGCCTACGGCCGCGGATCTCAGAGTCCGACTTCGGCCCTGATCGTTGTGTGAATCGGGCTCGAGATGGTACGAGAAACTTCCGTGCACCGCCCTTCGTCGCGACGATAGGTCGAACGCGCTGGTCGCGCCGCGTCAGCTCTGCGAGTTGGGCGCCGGTCCATGGAAGTAGAGGAAATCAAGCGCGAACGACCGTAATCCGTCAAACTCGGCATCCCCCACTCGGGGAGCGCGAGCCAGCGGTACGCGATCCCTCGAATGGCCTGTTCGACATCAGATCCCGTCTCCACGAAGCCTCCGATTCGATACCACACCTCTGGCAGGAACCAGACGCATGCGCTCTCCCAGTCCTCGGGCTTGGACTCCCCCGGCACCCGTTGGATTGCCTGGGCTGTCGTGTCGTAGTCGAAGTCATCCGAGTCGAGGAGATCAGTGAAGTCGGAGGCCTGGCCCTCGCGGATGATGTAGAACAGCCTCGTCACGCAGGAGGAGATGTCGTTCTCCGTCGCCATCGGGTGATTCTCAGGCGGCCCCGAAGCCGAACGCCCCGCCCATCTCGCTCTCAATTCCCGCGGCGAATGCCAAGGGCGTTCCGGCACCATAGGCACATCGACACCACCCAATCGTTCCTGAGCATCGGCGACACCTGGGTTGCCAGAGGACCAACTCTCGCTTCGGCCACTTCGAAAGCCGGCAGGCGGCCCGGTCTCGCGTCAGCCGTGAACAGACTGCTCGCGCAGGCGTGCAATCTCATCCGCGAGCCAATCGCAAAAACTCGGCCAGAGAACGGTCGGAAACGCGTCTGGGTCGTCGTACTGCCGCCAAACTCCGACCCCCAGCAGCCGTCCGTCCTCCGAGTACAAGAAACAGCCGTATTCTCCCGCGCCACCGTTGTTGAAGAGGAGGCAGCGGCGAAGCGTCGCGGGGTGGCGGCTTCGCATGAACAGATTCTCCGAGATGATGTCTACCCCGCACGCTGCGCCCACCGAGGCCGGCACTCGGAGCGTCTCCCAAAATGGAGGTTGACGGTCGAAGAACCTCTTGAGGAACTCGGCGAATTCATCGGGGATGAAAAGCCCGAGCGACTCGGAGGCGCGGCCGATGTCTCCCGCAGTGGGCGCTGCGACGCCAGGAATCAGCACCGTCGCGAGAAGCTCGTACGAGCGAAACAGATCATCGATTCGCGTCATTGGCGTGCGTCACGACCCTTCCGTGCCCGGCTCGGCGCGACGATTGCCGGCCGCGTGCCTGCGATCGGAGTCGACGACGATGGCGAGTGCAACGATGTTCAAGAGAAGCACGCAGATGAATATGAGCTGGAAGCGTGCGGATTGACTCGAGTGCCCCTCGAGGAAGGCCCGCATGGCATCGCCATCTGCCTCTGCAAGCAGCTGACTCGACACCGCCCTGAAGGATGCCACGCCTACAGAGGCTTCGAGAGCCATGTGCAGCAGCGCGATCATGTCGATGACAAATAGCGCGATGAGAAACGGGGCTCTTCGATGCTGCTTCATCCGCTGCTCCATGCGCCCACCGATGCGTAGCGACACCTTGCGAAACTCCAAGCAATCTACGGCATCCTCTACCTCTTGAAGTGGCTCGGGGGCTCTAGGCTCTGTCTAACGGATCCCCGGGACCAAAGATCCGCGCGGCGCCCGGATGGCAAGGAGGTGAAGCGAAGCTGTATCCGCAGCGATACAGCGAGTTGAAGCCGACGCGGCCAGCCGGGATGCCGCGTGGATCGACGTCCTGGGGATCCGTCCGACAGAGCCTAGGTCCGCGACAATCCAGAGCGCCTTGCAGCGGGTGGCGCGGCGAAGGCAGCGGCTGCCAGCACCGCTGCGATCAAGGCGAGCCGTGCCGCCCAGGGAGCGAAGACCATCGGCGCAACGGGCAAGATTGGGGAACAGGCGCT
>JBKCZS010000142.1:0-14729 GCA_046337925.1 bacterium
GACCAAAGATCCGCGCGGCGCCCGGATGGCAAGGAGGTGAAACGAAGCTGTATCCGCAGCGATACAGCGAGTTGAAGCCGACGCGGCCAGCCGGGATGCCGCGTGGATCGACGTCCTGGGGATCCGTCAGACAGAGCCTAGAAGTCACGCCGCTTGAAGTACCAGGCGCCGATACCCAGCGTGAAGCCCACGAAGCCGAGGCTGGTGCCCACGACCCACCACACGCTGCGCGAGGCGTACTCCTCCTCGACCGCGGCGTCGAACTTGCGCCGGGTGACGAACTCCGAGCGGAACGCGCCTCGGCGACGGCGCTCTTCTTCGTCGGCGGGGTCGTCGGCCACGAAGGTCGTCGTCATCGTCAGCGCGCGCGTCGTGAGCTGCGCCGTCTCTGTCGTCTTCGGAAGCACCGTCTTCACGGCGAGGAACAGGTTGCTCGCGAGTTCCCAGTTCGGCAGGGTCGCCAGCCGCTCGTCGCGGAGCTCGACGAAGGGCCTCTTGCGCTCCTCGTCGTCGACCTTGGCGATGCGGGCCTCGATGCCCTCGACCTCGAGCCTGCTCGAGATCGCGCCTAAGGTCGAGATTTGCTCGCCGGCGTGCACGAGGAACAGGAAGATCCAGAAGAGAAGCGTCGCGATCACCGACGCGATCGCGGAGCGGGTGATCATGCCGACCACCGCCTGCACGCAGAAGAGGTAGCTGAAGAAGAGCACCATCAGTGGCACGACGACGAAGAGCCCCCACTCCCACTCGCCGCCGCGGACGCCGATCACGATGAACGAAAACAGCGCGAAGACCGTCACCTGCAGCGCCGAGAAGAGGAGGCCGCTGACGAACTTGGTGATGAAGAGGCGCATGCGCCCGATCGGCTTCGAAAGCATGGTGTCGACGCCGCCCGACGCGAGGTCGGGGAAGATCGACGCGGTCGAGAGGAGTGCGAGGATCGTCGACAGCCAGCCGAGCCAGAGCCCGACGCCGAGGTACATGAAGGTGTAGGTGTAGAGCGACGCACCCGGGAAGGTCTTGGTGTTGACCGCCGAGATCGGGAGGCTGATCCCGAGCACCGAGACGCCGTCCTCGTCGATGCCGATCGCGGCCATCGCCGCGATCACGAGCGCGTTGAGCGCGAGCGCCACCCAGAACAGCTTGCGCGCGTTGAGGTCGCGGTAGGCGGCGACGAGCACGCCCCAGGTCTGCACGCCGTAGTCGCCCGCCGAAAGCCGCGGCAAAGGCTGTCCGTCCGCACCGTTCATCGCGCACCTCGCATCGCCGTGTTCACATTGCCGGCGCCGACCGCGGCCACGCGGCCATCGACATCGCGCACGAGGCGCATGAAGAGATCCTCGAGGCTCTCGCGCGGCTCGGCGATGCTGACGATCACCGCGCCCGCGGCGCGGAGCCGGTCGATGCACTCCTGCACGCGGGCGAGGTCGTCGGTCTTGAACTCGACCGAGGTGCGGCCTTCTCCGGGCGTGGCCGGGCCGAACTCCGCGATCCACGCGGGCATCGCGCCCTCGACCGTGATGCGCCAGCGCCGGCTGTCCTTCGTAAGTTCCTCGAGCGAGCCCTGCCGCTCGACCTTGCCCTTCAGCATGATCGCCACGCGGTCGCACACCTGCTCGACCTCACCGAGCAGGTGGCTGTTGAGGAACACGGTGCGGCCCTCGGCGCGCATGCGCAGCAGGACATCGCGGATCTCACGGCGACCGACCGGATCGACGCCGTCGGTCGGCTCGTCGAGGATGAGGAGCTGCGGGTCGTTGACGAGCGCGGCCGCGAGGCCCGTGCGCTGCTGCATTCCCTTCGAATAGGTGGCGACGCGGCGGTCGCCCCACGCCTGCATGCCGACGACCTCGAGCATCTCGGCCGCGCGGCGCTTGCGCTCGGGGCGGCGCATCAGGCACATCGCGCCGAAGAACTCGACGCACTGCCGGCCGGTGAGGTACTGCGGGAAGCGATGGTGCTCGGGCAGGTAGCCGACGCGCGCGAGCGTCGGGCGATGGCCGACGGGCGCGCCGAGGATCGTGCCCTTCGCCGTGGTCGGGCGAACGATCGTCGTCATGATCTTGACGAGCGTCGACTTGCCTGCGCCGTTCGGGCCGAGCAGTCCGAAGATCTCGCCGCGCCCGACCTGCATCGCCACGCCTTGCAGCGCGTGCACGCGGCCGGAGTACATCTTGCTGACATCGACGAGGTCGATCGCAAGCGAGGCACCGGATCCAGAGGGTGTTGACGCGTCCGCAACCATGGTGCGCAGTGTAGGGATTGGCGAAGCTCAGATTTCGCGCCGAATCCCGTGGAGGGGAACCGCGGGCGCTATCGTGGAATCGATGGACGCGGCCCGAGCACCGAGCACAACGCCCTCCGACGAGCTTCGCGCGCCCGATGGCGCGAACGCGATCGCCTTCGGCGTGCTGTTCGCGCTCTCGGTGGCGTTCCTCTTCGTCAGCTACTGCATGTGCCGCGCGCTGATCGGCGGCTTCGGATCGGGCGCCGGGACCATCGCGCTCGCGGTGTCCTCGACCTTCCTCGCGTCGATCTTCCTCTGGTGGCTGGTGCCGTTCGCGGACTTCGCCGAGATCTTCTGGGTGCACCTGCCGGCCGACCGCCGCGCGGCGCGCGCGCAGTGCCCGCACTGCGGCTATCCGCACGAGGGCCGCGCCACCTGCACCGAGTGCGGCCGCGCGACCGAGCCGCTCGCGCCGTGGATGCTGGGCCTGCGCCCGGTGAAACGGCTCTCGTGGATCATCATGATCGCGCTCGTCGTCGGCAGTGCCGCGGGCGAGGCGTGGTGCAGGCTCGACGAGGCGCGCTTCATCGAGGAGAGCAGCGCGGTGCGCACGCGGCCCTTCACGCGCGAGCGTGCGTTCCCGACCGCCTTCGCGCGGATGACCGTCGCCGGCGACGGCACCTACACGAGCGAGGCGTGGCCCGAGGACCGGCGCGACCGCGCGTGGCAGCCGAGCGACCCCGCGCGGCGCGAGCGCGGGCTCGGCTGGAACGCGAGGCGCGAGGAAACCGGCGACAAAAAGACGGGCGACGCACCGGAGTGATGCGTCGCCCGCGGGGGACTTGAGGATGAACGCTTCGCTCAGCGGACTGAACGCTTCGCTCAGCGGACTGAACGCTCCGCTCAGCGGACTGAACGCTCCGCTCAGCGGCCGATCGTCTTCGGCGCGGAAGGCGCCTTCTTCATCGGCTCGGGCAGCGGGTACTTCGACACATGCTCGGGCTTGAGGAAGAAGTAGAACATCTTGCCCGTCGCGTACTGGCCGCCTGCGAGCAGCTCCGCCGCGGCGCCAGCGCCCATGTAGAGGTCGGCGCGGCCAGCCGCGCGGATCGCGCCGCCGGTGTCCTGGTCGAGCATGAAGTTCTTGTACTCGATGAGTCCGCGCGTGAAGGTGTTCGCGCGCGTGTCGACCATCACGAGGCCGCCGCGCGGGAAGATCGACTTGTCGGTCGCGATCGAGGCATCCTCGTTCACGCGCGTGCCGAGCGAGCCAGCGGGCCACGCGCCCTTGTCGTACTCCTGGAAGAAGACATACGAGTTGTTGCGGTTGATCAGCTCGTCGACCACGGTCGGATTCGTCTTGTAGTAGCGGCGGATCGCCGAGAGCGAGAGCTGGTTCTTCGCGATCAGCCCTTCCTCCATCATCGACTTGCCAAGGCCGACATACTGGCCGTCGGTCTTGCCGGCGTAGCCGACATACATGACCGAGCTGTCGGGCATGATGAGCTTCGCGCTGCCGTTCACCTGCACGATGTAGACATCGAGCGGATTCTCGAGGTAGACGAGCTCGGTGCCCTTGAGCATGCCGCTCGACTCGATCTCGGCGCGGCCCGGCCACTTCGCGAGCGAACCGTCGGCCATGCGGCGGCCGAGGGGCTGGCCCGTCGACGGATCGGTGACGAGGTCGGCAGGCCGCATGTAGAGCGCGTGCTGGAAGCGCGCGTCGGGCGAGCGGCTTGCGTTGAAGGTCGGCGAGAAGTAGCCCGTGAAGAGCACATCGCGGTTCTGGTTGTAGCCGACCGACTGCCACACATCGAACATCTCGAGGAACTTGGCCTCGAAGTCCTCTTCGCTCGTCGAGGTCGCAAGCAGTTCCTTGAACGCGAGCACGCTCGCGGCGGCCTGCTCGTGCGTCGAGATCTGCTCGGCGGTGCCTTGGTTCTTGAACGGGAACCACTGCTTGCTCGACGGCTTCTGGAACCAGCCGATGCTCTGGTCGACCGAGCGGTCGAGATAGAAGGTGCGACGCGCAAAAGCTGCGCCGACATCGGGCTTCGGATCGTTCTCACCAAGCTTGATGAGCGCGGGCCCGTCGGTCGGGTTGTTGGCGTCGGTCGGGACTTCCTGCTGGGTCCGGCATCCTGCCAGAGCGACCAGCGCCGTTGAGACGATGGCGGCAGCGCGAAGCATGCCGCGGAAAGAGAAGCGGTCCTGCATGTCGGGGACGGTACCGAGAACGGGCGGATTTGGCGAGGTCTGACGCGATCCCGCCGCCATGATTGCCAAAACGCCCGAGGAAACCGCAACGCCGACACGCGACCGTGGCGTATACTGCGATGCCGCACCAGCGGACTTGGAGCACGCCATGACCACGATCAGCCTTCCCTCCCTGCTCTCCTTCATCAGCCTGCCCGGCGGCATGGAGTGGATCGTCATCCTCATCATCGGCCTCCTGATCTTCGGCCGGAAGCTGCCCGACCTCGGTCGCGGCATGGGCCAGAGCATCCGCGAGTTCAAGAAGGGCCTGAAGGATGTCGAGGAGGATGTGAAGCGCGACGACGGGGCCTCCCGCAAGGCGCTCCCCGGCGAGCAGGTCATGGGCACGGCCGAGGGCACGCAGAGCCGCAGCGAGCAGCGCTGAGGCCGCCCGAACCCGATCGAGATCACCCGCAGCGGACGCCTCGGCGTCCGCTGTTCATTTCGGGCCCGCCCGCAAGCGCCATCAGAAGCTCGGCTGCCCCCGCAGCGCGGTGGCCGCGAGCCACACCGCCGCCGCGGTCCAACCCGCCGCGGCGGCCCAGACCGCGAAGGCGGCCGCCCGCGGCCTCCAGCCGGCGGTCAGCAGGCCGATCGCAAGCATCGCCTGCATCGCGTGGAGTCCGACGAAGTGCGCGATCCGAAGGTCGCCGCCGGTCGTCGACCAGCCGAAGAACGGCAGCCCCGAGGCGTCGGTGCCGTCGCCGCCGATGAAGTGCGAGTTCCTCGCGCTCAGCCAGACGCCGAACCCGCCGCCGAGCAGCAGGTTGAGGAGCGTGGCCGCCAAGAGTCCCGAGCGCAGCCCGCCCGCCGGCAGGCGCCTCGCTGCGAACGCGAGGCCGAGTGGCGCGAGCACCACGGCCACCGCGAAGATACCCATCACGCCGTACATGAACTGCTCGAACGGGCTCGCCTCGTTGAAGTGCGAGCGCGTGCCGCGCGCGGCCTGCAGGACGATCCAGAACATCTCGATCGCGCTCGCGGCGATGACGATGCGAACGAGCCACGCGCGGGCGCGGGACCGCTCGAACGCCGCGCCTGCGAGCGGCGCCATCAGCGCGAGGGTTCCCGAGTAGATCGCAAGCGAGACGGCGAACTTGATGGGCTTGATCCAGATGTTCGCGCCGTCGAGGGTGCGGTCGTCGACAAGCGCGGCGACGGCCATGGGCGGCACGAGCGCGAGGTTGGCGGCCGCCACGAGGAGGAGCGCGCGGTCGGCGCGCGCGATGGCCCATCGCACGAGCCCGCGCGTGCCGAGCGCGGGGTCGGGGTCGCCGGCGACCTCGGCGCGGCGCGCGCGGCTCCGGAGCGTGATCCACTCCTGCACGCGGTAGAGGAGCCAGCCCGCGGGCCCGAAGAGGAAGGTGAGGACGAACGCGGGAAGCACCGCGAGGCGCGAGATGCCCGCGCGCTCGGCCCGCTCGTCGATGAGGCAGCCGATCAGGAGGTCGAACGCGAGATAGTGGAGCCAGCCCGCAAGGAGCGCGAGGTCGCTCCTGAAGAGCTGCTTCACCGCCTCGAAGCTGTCGAACCCGCCCTCGGCGCGCGACCAGCCCGCGGCGATCAGGCCCGCGTAGGCGACCGCGAGGAGGAGCGGCGCGACGGTGCCCGCGAGCGCGCGGCGCCACGCGACGCGGCGCGGCAGCGCGGCAAGCGCGAGCCAGCCGAGCATGGCGACGGGGCCGCTCGCCTGGAAGAGCGCGGGCACGGAGAGGACGGAGGCGGACAGCGCGGCGGCGGCTGGCTCGGGCATGGGCATGGGCGTTCTCGCGGATCGGGGCGGCGCACGGGCGCATCGCGTGACTTGACGCTGTCAAGTACGCGCACCATACCGTCTGGCTTGACACCGTCAAGTTAATTGTGGTGAAAGCGGCGACTGTAGCTTGACATCGTCAAGTTCACGGACCATGATCGTGGACCGTGTCCGACCTCCGCGAGCAAGTCCTGACCGCCAGCCTCGCGCTCATCGAGGAGGAGGGCGTCGCCGCCCTTTCGCTGCGCGAGGTCGCCCGCCGCGCGGGCGTGAGCCACCAGGCCCCCTACCACCACTTCGGTAGCAAGGACGCGATCGTCGCCGAGCTGGTGGCGCGCGGCTTCACGGGGCTCTCGGAGATGCTCGAGGCCGCCGAGAACGCCCGCGGCGCCCCGGCGCGCCGGCTGCGCCTCGCAGGCCGGGCCTACATCGACTTCGCGCTCGCGCACCCTGCGGCGTTTCGCATCATGTTCCGGCCCGAACTCGCCGACCTCTCGGCCTGCCCCGCCGCCGGAGCCGCAGGCGCGCGGGCCCATCTGGTGCTGGTGCGGCTCGTCGAGGAGACCTTCGGCGGGCCACGGGTGCCCCGCGAGAGGCTCGAGACGCTCGTGACCATGCACTGGTCGATGGTGCACGGCCTCGCGACCCTCCTGCTCGACGGATCGCTCGGCAAGCAGCCGGGCTCGGGCAGGATGAAGCCGGGCAACTCGACCGAAGCCTTGATCGAGCAGACCCTCGACGCATTCAGCCGCGCGGCGGCGTCGCTCGCGCCCTGACGGCCGCGTGCGGATCAGGTGCGGCCTGCACGCATCCTGTATCCTCCGACCATGCCACGCGTCGAGCTCGTCCGCGTCGTCACCCTCTCCGCACTTCTCTCTCCGCTTGCGCTCGCTTCGGCGTGCGCGGTCGCGCCCGCGGCCGAGCGCGGCGCGGCCGCCAAGGCCGAGGCCGTGCAGGAGGCCGCGGCGTCCGCAGCGCAGCGCGCGCGCGCAATGCAGTCGCTTGCGCTCGACCTCGCCGACCACTGGTCGAGCGCGCTCGGCGCGGCGCGCGCCTCGGTCGCGAAGGAGGCGGCGCCCGCCTCGCGCAGCGCGGCGCACATGGCGATCTCCGATGCGTCGGGCGCCGCGCTTGCGATCGGCACGGGCCCCGACTCGGGCGCCGCCGCGCTCGACCTTCTCATGCAGGCGAGCCTCCAGTGCTGGGCGCTGACCTCGAACGCGCGCGGCATGGGCATCGAACGCCCCGACGCCGAGCGCATGCTCGCGCTCCTCACCCCTGCGCGCACCGACCTCTGGTCGATGGCCTCGCGCGAGATCGACGCGCAGACGCTCGCCGACCTCCGGATCCTCCTCGAGGCGTGGACGAAGGCCCGCCCCGACGAGACACGCGTGTCGGATGTGCGCTTCGCCGATCTCGCGTCGCCCGCGGGCGGGCTTGGTGCGAAGGAACGCGACCGCGCGGCGGCCATGCTTGCGGCGGTCTCCGCGCGCGCGAGCGGAGCCGACTCGGGCGAGCTCTTCGGCGCGCGCATGCTGTGGTACCTCTCGCGCTATCCGTCGGTCCTCGGTTCTCAGGCCGAGGCGACCGCGGCGCGCATCGCCGAAGCGAGCCAGCGCGTCGATCGCGACGGTCGCGCCGCCTTCGCCGACACGCTTGCCAAGGAGCGCGCGGCGTTTGGCGAGATCCTCGCCGAGGAGCGCAAGGCGCTCGCGGCCGCCGCGACCACCGAGCGCAAGGCGATCGCAGGGTCGCTCGGCGAGGAACGCGCGGCGCTCGCCGACGCGCTCGCCAAGGAGCGCGCGTCGCTTGCGGGTGACCTCGCCAAGCACCGCGAGGCGTCGTTTGCCGACCTCGGGCGCGAGCGCGAGGCGATGGTCGCCGGCGTGACCAAGGCGATCGAGGCGGGCTCCGCCGCGGCCGCGGGCGAGCGCGAGGCGCTCGCGAAGTGGGCGACCGAAGAGCGCACCGCGCTTGCCGACGACCTCGAGGCGCGGCTCATGAAGGCGATCGACCGCGCGATCATGGGCGCCGGCATCGTGGTCGGCGTGCTGCTCGTCGGGCTTCTGGTGCTGAAGTTCATCCCGTCGCGTACCGCAGCGCCCAAGCCGTAAGGCGACGCGTTCGGTCAAAGCACAGCGGGCGAGTCCCGAAGGACCCGCCCGCTGCGGGGTGTTGCAGTGATCGAACCGCTGCCCGGATCGGGCAACGATTCAGGCGCTCAGCGCCAGCTCTTCGCCGGACGCACGCCGGTCGGGAACGAGTTCTGATCCGACACAAGGTCGGGATTCCACGGCGCACGGCTCGACGACCGACTGCGGCCATACCACTCGATCCATGCACCGCCGCGCACCACGCGCTGGGCGCCCGTCGCCGGACCAGTCGGGTCGAACTGCGCGTCTGCCGCGTACGGTCCATACCAGTCGGCGACGAACTCGCGGACATTGCCCGTCATGTCGTGGAAGCCGAGGCCGTTCGCGGCCTGCTGGCCCGCCACGCACTGCGGAGGGTTTTCGATGTTCGTGCCGAGGCAGCCGATCAACCACTTCAGCGACTCGAGGTTGCTTCCGTTGATGTAGTCGGGGTTGCCGTTGTTTGCCGCGTGGTACGCCGTCGTGGTGCCGGCGCGATACGCAAACTCCCACTCCGCCTCGGTCGGGAAACGAAGTCCGTAGGACTGGAGGATCGGCGCGAGCTGGTTCCAGCTGTACCGCGTGACCGGCGTGGTCCAATTCGGGAAGATTCCGTTCGGATGCTCCGAGTTCTTCCACTCGTAGCGCGCAAGATAGAAGGGCTCGGTGATGGTGACCGGATGCACCGGAAGCTCGTCGTCGCTGCACGCGAAGTCCTGCGACGCGGAGCAGCCCATGTTGAAGGTGCCTTCCGGAACGAGCAGCATTTCCATCCCGGTGTAGTAGTGCCGCACGCGCGCGGGAAGACCCGACTTCGCGATCTTGTCGCGCATCTGTGCGTTGTAGACGATCGCCGGATCGGGCTGGTTGTCGAGGATGATCGCCCAATCGAGGTTGGCGTACTGGAACGACTGCGGCAGCGTCGCGATCTGGAGTCCGGAAGGCCCGGTGAAGGTGACATAGATATCGATGGGATCCGAGCCAGCGGGCCACGGCGGAAGCGCTACCTGGATCTCGCCCCACTTCTTGCTGAGGATGGTCGCTGGATTGCCCATCGGATAGGCCCCACCGAAGTACACCCCAGTCACAGCCGTGAGGTTTTGGCCCGTGATCTTGATCGAGGCCCCGCCGCTGGCGAGCCCCCGCTTCGGAAACACGCCCGTGAGAACGGCGTTCGACGGAACGCTCCTCGCGACGCGGAAACCGAGGGCGCCAGGAATCGTCGTGTCCGTCGTCGCCCGCATGTACGCGGACGCTTCGGTCAAGTCGGTGGTGTTCCAGCTGCCGCCGCGCACGACTTTCGCGGCTCCGGAGGCCGGCCCCTGCGGGTCGTACGAGTTGCCTGCGCTGGTCGTGTAGTAGTCGGCCTGGTACCAGTCGCTCACCTCTTCGGCGACATTTCCGGCCATGTCGTAGAGACCGAAGCCGTTTGGCGCGAGCTGCGCCACAGGTTGCGATGCGCAAGGCCCGCAGAACCATCCGGGCAGCGGCGGAGCAGAGAAATCGTCGGAGCCGGTGTAGAACGCCGTCTGCGTGCCGGCGCGATACGCGTACTCCCACTCCGCCTCCGTGGGCAGCCGGCAATTCGTCATGGAGAGGAAGAAGTCACGGAACCATGGGAACACGCTCTCGATGGGATGACTGGCCGTTGCACCGGGCGAACTCCCCTGGTTGGACGAGCTGTTCGGCAACCAACGCGAGGTGAAGTGCGACTGCTTGATCTCGGTCTCGCCGATGTAGAACGCAGGCATGTCGATGACGAGCGCCGGAATGGCGTCGGTCGGGCAAGACGCGTTCAGCGCCGGTTGTCCGCAGCCGCGGATGAAGCTGCCGCTTGGAATGAGCACCATCGGGATCGGTTCGCCCTGGAGCCCGTTGTTGCCCGCCAGCACGCGCCACGGAAGGCCGGAGGCCTGGATCGCCTCGAGCACCGCGGGGTCGGTGACGACCTTCGGGTCGGGGAGCTCCTCGACCACGGTCGCCCAGCTGGGCGCCAAGGTCGCCGTCACCGTGAAGGCGCCGTCGACCGTGGTCGAGCCAGAGCCGTCGTACTTGCTGACGATGACATCGAGTACGCCCGGTTCAAGCGGCGGCGAGGTGACGATGATCTGGGTGTCGGTCGCAGACCGCACGGAGCCGAAGGTGGTCCCGAACATCACCGAGCTGTTCTCTAGGTTGCTGCCCGTGATCACAACATCGACGCCGCCCCAGCGCGGCGCGGTGTTCGGCGAGATCGACTTGACGACTGGCGCCTGCACGCAGGCCTGCCCCCAGAGGATCAAGAGCGAGGCGAGGTCGCTGCCGCCCACCGTGCCGTCGTTGTCGATGTCGGCGGCGCAGCCCTTGCACGGACCCCAGTTGACGAGCACGACGGTGAGGTCGGCGCCGTTCACCTCGCCGTTGGCGTCGAGGTCCGCGTCGCAGGCGGACTGGGCGTAGGCGACCGACGGGGCCGCGAGCACCGCGCCTGCAAGAAGCAGTCGCGCGAAACGCTGGCTCAATAGACCGCGGCTCGGCTGGGAAGCAGTCTGACAACGAACGGCATCTGCGTGGGACTTCATGTGGTTCTCCTGATCGAAGGGGCGTCGCCCAAGCGCCATACACAGGAGACGCGGCCGATGACCTCGGTGGAGATGTTCAGATTCCGCAGGAGCGCGTCACGACGCCCCCCTGGAGCGCATGAGAGGAGGTTTATGGACGACCTGGCAATCCAGCCGCTGCCAAAAGCCAGCGGGCGAGCCCCGGAAGGCCCGCCCGCTGGCGAGGAGCGAGAAAGTCGAGAGACGAGATCACGGATCGCGCACGACGCGCACGCCGGTGTCGTCGGCGCCGTTCTGCGCCGGGTCGCCCTGACGCCCGGCCGAGCGCAGCCATCGCGAGAACGAGAGCCATCCGCCACCGCGCTTGACGCGCCAACCGAAGTCGCCCGATGCCGGACCCTGCGGGTTGATCTCAGGGCTCGACGCGTAGTAGGTGCCGCTGTACCAGTCGTTCACCCACTCGCGCACATTGCCCGACATGTCGTGGAGTCCGAAGCCGTTCGCAGGCTTCAGGCCGACCGCGTTCGTCTGGTTGGCGGAGTTCGACGAGAGCCACGCGATCTGCCAGACCAGTCCGTCGGCGTTGAAGCCGTTGGGATAGGTGGGCATCGAGTGGAACGCCGTCGTCGTGCCCGCGCGGCAGGCGTACTCCCACTCGGCCTCGGTCGGCAGACGCATGCTCGACGCGGTTGCGAAGCCCCGCGCTGCGAACCACGACATGCCTTCGACCGGGCGGACCGGAGAGTCGGCGAATCCACTGAAGAACGAGGGATTCGAGCCCATGATGGGCGTCCACTGCGACTGCGTCACCTCGTAGCGGCTCATGTAGAACGAGTTGGTGATCGTGACGGGATGTGCAGGCAGTTCGGAGGCGGTGGCGGCGTAGTCGTCCGACGATGATCCACCCATCACGAAGCTGCCGGCCGGGATGAGCACCATCTCGATCTGGGTGAGGTTGTCGCGCACGCGCCACGGAAGACTCGTCGCGACGATCGCGGCGCGGAGGTCGGCGTTCGTGACCACCGCGGGATCCGGCGCCATCTCGAGCACCGTCTGCCACTGCCCCGGCAGGTAGTAGCCGAAGGCGTTGGGCAGCGTCGCCGTGCCACCGCCGGTCGTCACTCCCACCGTCGCGAGGCCCGCCGCACCGGGCGGCGTGACCGCCGTGACCGTGGTCGAGTTGATGACCGTGACGCCCGTCGCCGCCAAGCCACCGACGGTGACCAGCGTCGTGCCATCGAGGTTCGTTCCCTTGACGATGATCTGCGTGCCGCCATCGACCGGACCGATGAGCGGTGAGATCGAGGTGATCACCGGCGCGGGCAGCGCATAGGTGTAGCTGCCGTACGCGTACAGCTGACGGAACGGGTTGTACAGGTAGATCGTCCCGAGGCCCGCCGGACGCGCAGGCATGACGAGGGTCATGGTGCGGTCGTTCACGGCGTTGACCTCGGTGGCCAATGCGCCGCTCGAGTTGACCCCGACGATCACGAGGTCGGTCTGCACGCAGTCGAAGCCGTGACCCGTGAGCGTGACCTGGGTGCCGCCGAGCGTGGAGCCCTGCGGAGGCGCGACCTCGGTGATCGTGAACGGCTGCGACACGATGTCCCGCGCGACGCGCAGGCCGTAGCCGGAGAAGTCCCACGAGAAGAAGGCACGGCTGGCGCCGCGAACCTCGCTGCGGGCGGAGTACCACGACCCGCCGCGCGACAGCTGGAAGGAGCCGTCGGCGGGTCCGGTCGGATCGATCTCTGCGGCGGCGCCGTAGGAGCCCGTGCGGTCGAAGACCCACTCCTCCACATTGCCGCTCATGTCGTGGAGACCGAGCGCGTTCGCGGCCTTGAGTCCGACGGGGTGCGTCTGGCCACCCGAGTTGCCGTCGCCGCTCTGGCCGTATCCGGCGCCGAACCACGCGATCGACTCGATGAGTTCGGGCGAGTTCGTGCCCTCGGGGAAGCCAGGCATCGAGTGATACTCGGTGGTCGTTCCCGCGCGATACGCGTACTCCCACTCGGCCTCGGTCGGCAGGCGCAGACCGGTCGTGCAGGTAAAGGCGCGCGCCTCGGTGCGGAACACGGAGTCGACGGGGTGATTGGCGGCGTCCGGATACGACGGCCCCTGGAAGGCCGACGGATTCGTACCCATGATCGCCGTCCACTCCGCCTGCGTCACTTCATGGCGACCGAGATAGAACGCCTTGGTGATCGTCACCTGACGGCGCGGCAGCTCGGCGGTCGGGCATTCAAACGGATTGGACTCCGTGCAGCCCATCTCGAAGGAACCCGGCGGCACGAGCAGCATCTCGATGTTCGTGACGTTGTCACGGACGCGCCACGGATATCCCGTCGCCGTGATCGCATTGCGAAGCGCGGCATCGGTGACGACGGCGGGGCTCGGAAAGAACTCGAGCCCCGTCGCCCACGGGAGCGGCTGGCAGGTCGAACCCCATGCGACGAGCACGGCGGCGAGGTCGCTGCCATCGACGATGCCGTCGTTGTTCAGGTCGGTGTCGACTTGCCCCTGTCCGTTCGAACCCCATGCGACGAGCAGGGCGGCGAGATCGTTGCCGTTGACCGCTCCGTCGCCCGTGACATCGGCCGTGCACGCCGGCGGCACGCAGGGCTCGCAGAGCCTGCGCGCCGCGTTGGCGCAGTCCTCGTCCCATGCCCAGATGCAGCAACTCGGATCGACCGCGCAGATCTGCTCGCAGCACGCGGCGTCCGAGCATCCGGGAGTCTGGCTCGGCGCGCAGCAGTCGTTGCCGTTCGGCGCGCCGCAGAGGTCGTCGCATGTCGTGCACAGCTGGAGCGCCTGCGACGCACAGGCGAAGTCCCACGACGAGTTGCAGCAGAACTGATCGACCGCACAGACCTGCTCGCAGCAGGCGGCGTCGGCGCATCCGGGCGTCAGGCTAACCATGCAGCAGTCGTTTGCGTTCGGAGCGCCGCAGACGCCTCCTCCGCAGATGCCGCAGAGCTTGGCGGCATTCGCCGCGCAGGAAGCGTCCCACGCGATGTCGCAGCAGGAGATGTCGACCGCGCACACGACTTCGCAGCAGGCAGCGTTGGCGCAGCCCGGCGTCTGGCTCGCGATGCAGCAGTCGTTCGCGTCGGGCTGGCCGCAGACCCCGCGGCATGCGGACGGGCTGCAGGTCGCATCCGCGGCGTCCGCGCAGATGAAGTCCCACCGCGTGTTGCAGCAGAACGGATCCGCCGCGCAGATCGTCTCGCAGCAGGTCGCGTCAGAGCAGCCCGGCGTGATGCTTGCGGAGCAGCAGTCGTTCGCGTTCGGCGCGCCGCAGTTCGCGGTGCCGCCGCCGTCGCAGAGCGCTGGATCGCAGACCTGCACCGCCTTGTGGGCGCAAGCCAGGTCCCAGTTGACCGAGCAGCAGTTCGGGTCGATCGCACAGACCGCCTCGCAGCAGGCCGCATCGGAGCAGCCGGGGAACTGGCCGGCGGTGCAGCAGCTGCCGGCGTTCGGGTTGCCGCAGGCGCTGCCGCCGCCACCGCCGCCGCATGGCGTGCACAGCGCGGCTGCGTCGTTTGCGCAGCCGATGTCCCAGCCGAAGATGCAGCATGTCGGGTCGATCGCGCAGACGGCCTCGCAGCACGCGGCGTCGGAGCAGCCGGGCGTCTGGCTCGGCGTGCAGCAGTCGTTCGCATTCGGCGCGCCGCAGATGTCGTCGCATGTCGTGCAAAGCTGCAGCGCCTGCGCGGCGCACGACTGGCTCCACGCAGCGATGCAGCAGAAGGGGTCGAGCGAGCAGACCGACTCGCAGCAGGAGGCGTCTGCGCAGCCGGGCATATGGCTCGCCGACCAGC
>JBKCZS010000143.1:0-11659 GCA_046337925.1 bacterium
CAACCGCATCGGCCGCGAGATCCACGGGGTCGCTGCCGCGCATCTGACGACGGACGCCCTCCGGACCTCGTCGGGCGCCGCGGTGCATCTCGACGTCGAGGCGATCATCGTCTTTGCAGGCGAAGACCCGGCGGCCGCACGCGAGACGATCGACTCCACGCTCGAGAGCATCGAACAGCCGGAGAGCGAGGCGCATCTGCCCAACGCGGTGCGCGTGATCGTGGTGAGCGATGCTGTCGCGACGATGGAGAGCCGGCCCGGCATCGACGTCGTGCGCATGTCGTTCGCCACCAACGAGCTGATCCCGTTCCTGCGCGGCATCATCGCCTGCGCGCCGACGCTGCGCGATGCGCGCCGCGAACTTTCGCTCATCAACCGCTTCGTGGGCTCGATGCGCAACGAACTCGAGGAGCGCAACGAGGAACTCCAGCTCGCGGCGCTCGTCCAGCGCGACTTCCTTCCGCTTCCGGTGCCTGAACTCCACGGCGTGCGCATCGGGACCTTCTACCGTCCGCTCGCACAGGTGTCAGGCGACGTCTATCACGTCGAGCAACTCGACGACGACAAGCTCTCGATCTTCCTCGCCGACGCGGTCGGTCACGGCATCCCCGCGGCGCTGCTTGGCATGGCGGTCTGCCGCTCGCTCGAGACCACCGAGCGCGTGCATGGGCAACTGCGGCTCCTTGGGCCTGGCGAAACGCTGGCCCGGGCGAACGCGCGCCTTGCGGAACATCAGCGCGCGACGACGCGGTTCGCCACCGCGATCGCGGGCGTGCTCGATTGCCGTACGCGCAAGCTCCGGCTCGCGGTCGCAGGACATCCGCCGGCGATCCTGCTGCGGCCAGGCCAGGCGCCCCGCCAGATCGAGTGCGATGGCGGCCTTCTCGGCATCTTCCCCGACGAGGTCTACAACGAGATCGAGCTCGATCTCGAGCCGAACGACAAGATCCTCTTCTACTCGGACGGCTTCGAGCAGGCGTTCACCGACGACGGCACGCCGAGCCATGTCAAGGAGTTCGGCAACATGACCGAACTCGGCGACCCCGACGCGATCGTGCAGGAGATCGCCGCGCGCATCGACGCACAGCTCGGCTCGCTGCACCAGGCGGACGACCTGACGCTCCTGTGCATCTCGGTGGGCGATCTCGAGAGTGCCCGCCTCGCGGCGTAAGCAGACCACGCCTCGCGGCGTAAGCAGACCACGCCTCGCGGCGTGAGCAGTACACCCCTCGCGGCGTGAGCCTCAGCGACTCTTCAGCCACTCCAACTGACGCGCGACCAGCTTCGCGAGGTAGTCCGCCTCGACATGGAGAAGGTCCCCGACGGTCCGCGCGCCCAGGTTCGTCCGCGCGAGCGTCTCGGGTATGAGGCAGACATCGATCACGGTCCCGCGGGCCGACTCCTCGACGCGTGCGATCGTGAGCGACACGCCGTCGAGCGTGATCGAACCCTTGTCGACCGCGTAGCGACCGAGGTCTCCCGGCAGCAGCAGCCGCACCCTCCACTCGCCTGCGGTCGAAAGACCGACGACCTCCGCGAGCCCGTCGACATGGCCGAGCACGACATGGCCGCCGAGGAAGGTGTTCGGCGTCGCGGCATGCTCGAGGTTCACCCGGTCGCCCACGCGCAGGCGCCCGAGCGCCGTCACCGCGAGGGTCTGCGGGATCATGTCGAAGGCGAGCGTCGGCTCAGTCGCGATGTCCGCGGCGGCGACGGTCAGGCAGCATCCATTGACCGAGATCGACGCCCCGAGGTCGGGGCGGTGGTCCCAGCCCTCGAGCGAAAGGACGAGTCGGGTGGCGTTGGGACGCGCTTCGATGGCGCGGACGGCGCCGAGGGCTTGAACGAGGCCTGTGAACACGCGGCGAGGATACCGCCGCCCGAAAGCACCCGTGCGGCGGCCCGCGCGAGCGGCCTTGGGAGTGCGTATGAGCACGAAAGGCCGTTTCGGGCCTCTCCCGCGCTTGACGCTTCCGCCCCAAAGGGGCGATACTCCCCGCCTCGACCCAACCGGTCGATGGAGCTACCCCCACGATGTTCTTGACCATGCAGCCGACCCTCGCGTCGATCGCCTCTCTGGCCCAGTCCGCCACCCGTCGCCCTGGAACGCTCGCGCCCACCGTCGTCGCGATGGCCGTGGCCCTCGCGGGCGCCTCGGCCGCCCAAGGCCAGTCCGGCACCGACCGCGTGGCGCAGGATGTCGCGAAGGTCAACGACGCCTACCTCCTCGGACCGAAGACGGCGTCCGATCTAGGCTGCTCGATCACCTGGCAGGCGATCATCCCGCTCCCGGCGGGCCACAACATGCGGTTGGTCTCGAGCTCCCCCGAGGGAGTCCTCGCGCTCAACTCGCGCAACGAGATCACCCTCGTGCGCCCGGAGACCGGCGACCGTGCGTGGACGGCATCCGCCGCGCAGCAGGTCGACCGCGTGCTCTCGGCGGAGATCGTGCGCGTGTTGACCCGCGACGGCGAGCAGCCGCGCGTCATGGTGACCACCGACACCCTGGCCTACGGCCTCGACTTCAAGGACGGCTCGTCGGTCCTCCGCGGCCGCTTCCGCCATGTTCCGAGCACCTCGCCGATCGTGTTCGGCCGCGGGCTCGTCTTCGGAACGCGCACCGGCCAGATCGCGTGGTTCGATTGCGCCACCGGCTTCGACATGCAGGCGTACACGGTCGATGGCCCGGTCGGGAAGAGCCCGATCGTCGCCGGTCCGGCATCCTCCGATCGCATGATCGTCGCAGGATCGACGCAGGGCACCGTCGTGGGTCTCGACGCACGCAGCGGTTCGGCGATGTGGAGCAAGCAGCTGCTCGGCGGCGTGACCGCGACGCCCGCCGTCGCGAACGGCATCGCGTTCGTCGCGAGCGAGGACCAGTACCTCTACGCGTTCGACCTTGGCTCCGGCGTCACGCTGTGGAAGTTCTTCACCGAGACTCCGCTTGCCACTTCGCCGTTCCCCGCGGGCTCGCTCGTTCTCCAGCACATCCCCGGCATGGGTCTCGTGGCCTTCACCCAGAACCCCGAGGGCCAGATCGGCGGCGAGGTCCGCTGGAAGCGCGATGGTCTCGCGGGCAAGCCGATCGGCACCTCCAAGCTCGGAGGCAACGACGCGGTCGTCCTCTGGTGCGCCAAGTCGCGCAAGGTGACGATGGTCGACCTTCGCAATGGCGATGTGATCCGCACCGTCGAGCTGCCGAAGGTCGAGCACCTCGAGGCCGATTCGCTCGAGACCGGCGGATTCGTCGCGTGGTCGAGCGACGGCCGCATCCTGCGGCTCTCGCCGATCCAGGTCGCAGCGGCGGCCGAGCCCAAGGGCTGATCGCCCGTTCGACAGGACCCCGCCATGCATGGAATTGTCCGTATCCGCCGTGCGCTGATCTCCGTCAGCGACAAGCGTGATCTCATCCCGTTTGCAAAGACGCTCGCGTCGTTCGGCGTCGAGATCGTCTCGACAGGCGGAACGGCCGCCGCGCTGGCTGCCGCCGGGATTCCCGTGGTGCCGATCGAGAAGCTCACGGGCTTCCCCGAGATGATGGATGGCCGCGTGAAGACGCTGCATCCGCGCGTGCACGGCGGCCTGCTCGGCCGACGCGACATCGCCGAGCATGTGAAGGCGATGGAGGAGCACGGGATCGCGCCGATCGATCTCGTGTGCGTGAATCTCTACCCGTTCGAGATGACCGTGAGGCGCGAAGGCGTGCAGGAGCACGAGGCGATCGAACAGATCGACATCGGCGGCCCGTCGATGCTGCGCTCGGCGGCGAAGAACCATGAGTTCGTCGCGGTGCTGACCGATCCCTCGCAGTACGACCGCGTGGCGAGCGAACTGAAGGCCAACGACGGCGCGACGACGCTCGAACTGCGGCGCACGCTTGCGGCCGCGACCTTCGCGCGCACGGCGGCGTACGACACGGCGATCGCGGCGTGGATGAGCCAGCGCGCCGGCAACCGCTTCCCGCCCGTGTTCGAGCTCCGCGGCGTCAATGAGGGCGAGCTGCGATACGGCGAGAATCCGCACCAGGCTGCGGCGGTCTACCGCGATCCGACCTACCGGGGCCCGAGCGTGGTCGCGGCGGAACTGCTGCACGGCAAGCCGCTCTCGTACAACAACCTGCTCGACGCGGCCGCCGCGCTGGAACTCGTGCAGGACTTGCGCGAACTCGCCCCGGATGCGCCGGGCGCGGTGGTCGTGAAGCACACGAATCCCTGCGGCGCCGCGACCGGCTCGACGCTGCGCGAGGCGTTCGCGAAGGCGTATGCGGGCGACCCGCTCGCGGCATTCGGCGGCATCGTCGCGCTCAACGCGCCGGTCGATCGCGCCACGGCCGAGGAGATCGTCGCGGGCGAGAAGTTCCTCGAGGTCGTCGTTGCCCCGAGCTACGACGCGGACGCGCTTGCCCTGCTCTCCGCGCGCTGGAAGAACGCGCGGCTCCTCGCGGTTGGTCCGGTGAGCGCGGTGCCGAAGAGCGTGCTCGTCCGCTCGATCGCCGGCGGCTTCCTCGCACAGGAAGCCGATACCCATGCGATCGTCGCCGAGGACTTCCAGCTGGCGGCCGGCCCGAAGCCGAGCGCCGCCGTGCTCCGCGACGCGGCGTTCCTCACCGCCGTGGTCAAGCACCTCAAGTCGAACGCCGTGTGCATCGGCCGCGATGGCCAGCTCTACGGGGCTGGCGCTGGCCAGATGGACCGCGTCGCGAGCTGCCGAAACGCCGTCGAGAAGGCTGGCGCCCGGATCCGCGAGGGTTCCGGCATCGCGGTCGCAGCAAGCGACGCATTCTTCCCGTTCGACGATGGCCCTCGGCTCCTGATCGACGCAGGCGTGAAGTGCATCGTCCATCCGGGCGGCTCGAAGCGCGACGAGGACACCTTCAAGCTCTGCGAGGAGCGCGGGGTGACCTGCCTGGTGACGGGCGCGCGGCGCTTCCGGCATTAATTGAGCGGCGGCTGCTTGCGGCAGCCGCCTTTGGCGATACGAGCGCGTGATTGAGCGGCGGCTGCTTGCGGCAGCCGCCTTTGGCGATACGAGCGCGTGATTGAGCGGCGGCTGCTTGCGGCAGCCGCCTCTAGCGCGGATCGCACCAAAGGGAGCGGCCGCAGCCGCGCCCGCTCAAACTGGTGCGCTCAAACTGGTGCACGGCACGTGCCGTGCAGTGCCTGGCACTGACTGGCACGTGCCAGGCACCCCTGTTCCCCCCCAGGGGTACGCGGAAGTGGCGGGCGCCCATCTTCGTCGGCTGTCCCATGATCAACCGCTCCCGGTGCACGGCACGTGCCGTGCAGTGCCTGACACTGGACGGCACGTGCCGTGCACCGTTCCCTAGCCCCTATACTGCGCCCATGGCCGACAAGCCCGTCCTCGACCACCCGTCCCTGCCGATCATCAAGCAGCTCTTTCCGGATGTGAAGTTCATGGCCGCGGAGTTCCGCGGCCTGACCACGCTCATCTGTCCGCCGGACCGCATGCACGATGTGCTGCGCGAGCTCCGCAACGATCCGCGCCTTGACTACAACTTCCTCACGGATGTCGTGGGCATCGACTACCTGAAGTACCCCGTGAAGCAGCCGGGCCGCTTCGCGGTCACCTACCTCGTCCACTCGCACAAGCACGAGCTCCGTCTCGGCGTGAAGTGCTACCTCGAGCCGACGCTCGACACGAGCGGCACCGCCGTCGACCCCGCGCTCGAGACCGACAGCGCCTGCGACATCTGGGCCGGCGCCGAGTGGCCCGAGCGCGAGGTGTACGACATGTTCGGCATCCGCTTCCGCAACCACCCGGACCTCCGCCGCATCCTGATGTGGAAGGACTACCCGGGCCACCCGCTCCGCAAGGACTATCCGCTGCGCGGTCGCGGCGAGCGCGAGCACCATGTGCCGCTGACGAGAGAGTCGCGTTAAGAGCGCGTCCTCGATCAAGACCACTTCGACGATCGACATTCCGACGCGCGCGCATGGCCTCCCAGCGCGCGCGTTCTTTTTGCTGAGTTCCCCCGAATCCCGTGCCCGAGACCAAGCGCCATCTCCAGCTCAAGGACCTCGCCCTCGCGTGGCTGCGTGCGGTCGGGTGTCGCGCGGTCGCGACCGAAGTCGCGTGCCCGTTCCACCGCTACCGCTTCGACGCGCTCGGCTGGCTCGACCACGCCGACGACGCGCGCGCGGTCGAGCCCTTCGGCGCGCCCATCGGCGAACCGCGCGCGCCGCGCACGATCGCGGTCGAGTGCAAGCAGTCGCGCGCGGACTTCGCGTCGGACGACGCGGATCCGGCGGAGCTCACGCGCCGCAAGGCCTACCTCCTCGAGCGGCGCGCGGTGATCGAGGAACTGCGCGTCAAGGTGCGCGAGACGCACCTCAAGGTCGAGGGCTCGAGCCTGTTCGAGGAGCTCGCGCACTGGGAGTTCGGAGAGAGCCGGATCACCGCATACCGCAAGGTGCTCTCCGAACTCGTCGCGATCGACGAGAAGCTGGGCGTGGACACCAAGTTCGCGCAACTCGCCCGCTGGCGGACCGCCGACCACCTCGTCCTCGTGACGCCCACAGGGCTGCTGCGGCCCCGCGAGGTTCCTGCAGGCTGGGGGCTCGTCGAGGTCGAGCCCAAGGCGCTCAAGAAGGGCTGGGAGCCGGTCGCAGGCGAACCGCTGCCCTGCCGGTTGCGGGTGGCGCCGAGCGCCCTCGGCACGCCAGAGCAGCGCCGGCTGCGGCTCCTGCGGAACATCGCCGTCGCGGCCTGCCGCGGGGTCGGATACGGCCTGATCCCGCCCAAGCCACCCGACGGCGGCCCTGGCGCTCCGGGCCCCGCGAACTCGGCCCAACCCGCCACCCTCTTCTCACCCGCCCCCGACGGGGAGGCCGATACCATCGAAACACCCACCGAGCCCCGGTAGCTCAGTTGGATAGAGCACGCGCCTTCTAAGCGCGTGGTCGGCGGTTCGAATCCGCCCCGGGGTGTTGAACTTCAAGGAGAAGAGGAAACGGCTGAGGAGAGGAACGAAGGGAACGGAAGTTCAGGGGTTCCTCGCCACGCGGAATCCGATGTCGATTCCAGAGAAGGCCGGCGTGTTGAAGCCTCGGTAGGAAGAACGCATGAAGTTCGCGCTGTAGCCCCATGAGCCGCTGCGCAGCACGCGGTTCGTCCCGGTCGCCGGACCTGTTGGGTTCGTCTGCGCTCCCGCGGGGTACGCGCCGTACCAGTCGCTCACCCACTCCCACACATTGCCCGACATGTCGTGCAGCCCGAGTCCGTTCGCGGCCTTGCCGCCGACCGGACGCGTCTGGCTGAGCGCGTTCGCGTTGTACCACGCGATGTTCACCGCCGTGTTGTCGTCGCTCGAGCCGTTGTTGAACGCCGTCGTCGTGCCCGCGCGGCTCGCGTACTCCCACTCTGCCTCGGTCGGAAGCCGCATGCCCGTCGCCGTCCGGAAGCCCTGAACCGTGGTCCACGACACGGTCTCGACCGGACGGCTGGGGACCTGCGCCAGAGGAACCTGCGCGCTCGCGCTCTGGAAGTTCGAAGGATTCGACCCCATTCTCGCCGTCCACTGCGCCTGCGTCACCTCGTAGCGGCCCATGTAGAAGGCGTTGGTGATCGTCACCTGACGCGTCGGATTCTCGGCGGCGGCGCATCCGAATGTGTTCGACGCCGTGCACCCCATCGTGTAGGTACCCGCGGGCACCAGCACCATCTCGATCTGCGTCGCCGTGTCGCGCACGCGCCACGCGAAACCGCTCGCCGCGATCGCTGCGCGCAGGCTCGCACTTGTCACCACCACCGGATCGGGAGCAGCCTCGAGCAGCGTGGCCCAGCTCGGAGTCGCTGCCCCGTAGGTGAACGCATTGTTCGCCGAGGCCGTGCCGCCCGGCGTCGTCACGGCGACCGTCTTCGCGCCACCGGTGGCGCTCGGGGGCGTAGTCGCGACGATGACCGTGGGATATGCAGCGAGGACCGTCGCTGCGACGCCACCGACGGTCACGCTCGTCGCGCGGTTGAGGTTTGTTCCGCCGATGTAGATCACCGTCCCACCGCTCGCAGGCCCCGAGTTCGGCGCCACCTGCGAGATGGTCGGCGCGGACACTGCACATGCGCCCCAGTTCGAGAGCAAGGTGGCCAGATCGCCGCTGTTCACGAGGCCGTCGTCGTTGATGTCGCCTCCGCACGACTGCGCGTGCGCAGGCCCTGCGAGCAGCACGGAGGCGAGCGCCACCGCTGCCATGGAAAGGACTCGAGGAAGCGTCTGAATCGTCTTCATGTCGAACTCCAGCGTGACGAACCGCGGATAGAGGCCGCGCGAAAGGCGCACGGCGCGTGCGGAAGCGGCCCGAGAATTTCAACGGTACCCCAACCGAGGGGGTCAAGGCAATGACAAATCCGCCGCTTTGGACGCGCAGGTGCGCGGACACGCCCCCCGGGGGCAAGCGAACCCCGGGGACGAGCGCGCGTTGCCGACCCGCGAGGCGGCGCCCGCGCCGCGCTGCGCCTACCCTGCGCGCGATGGTGCCCAGCGACCCGGCTCGAAGGACAGGACGCCTCGTCGTGATTCACGGCCCGATGTTTGCGGGCAAGACGACCGAGATCCTCGCGCGCGTCGCCGATGCACGCGCACGCGGCGAACGGGTGTTCGTCATCAAGCCCACACGCGACACGCGCTATGCGTCGGACGAGGTCGTGACGCACACGGGCGAACGGATCCCAGCTCGGAACGCATGCAGCGCGGCCGAGTTCGCGGCGCTCGTCGACGCCGATGCGGCGCCCCCCGCCCTCGTCGTGATCGACGAGGTTCACTTCTTCGCGGCCGATGCGGTCGCGCCGATCGACGCGCTGCTCGCGCGCGGCATCACGGTCGTCGTCGCCGGCTGCGACATCGATCACTTCGGCGACCTCTTCGCGCCCTTCGACGCGCTGCTGCCGCGCGCCGACGAGCGCGTCCACAAGACGGGAATCTGCGGCCGCTGCGGCGCGCCGAGCACGCACAGCGAACGGCTCGTCGCGGCGACCGACCGCATCATCGTCGGTGGCGCCGCCGAGTTCATCGCAACCTGCGCCGCGTGCTTCAGGCCGAGCCGCCGCTGACGGGACCGTGATTCGCGACGACGAAGTGCGCCACCGCGCGATAGGAGTCGGCGTGCCGTGCGTAGGTCGGCTCTGCGACCGTGTGGAAGAAGTGCTCGAGGTACTCGAGCGGCCATGGGCGGTCGCCCGCGCGCTCGCGCGCAGCGGCCCGCGCCCATCGAACTTCGCGCGGCGCATCGACGAAGACGGCGAGATCGATGTGCGCGCGCGGCAGCAAATGCAGGGCATGCAGCCCCTCCACCACGACGAGCCCTGCAGGCTCGATCCGCCGTTCGCCGACCCGCGAGTGCGTGTCGAAGCTCCACTCGGGCATCATGGTCGCGCGCCCGGCGCGCAGCTCGGCGAGGTCGCGTGCAAGCCGAGCCAGATCGGACGACTCCGGGAGGTCGCGCAGATGCTCGGGCGTCGCGTCGTAGTCGGGCAGGTAGTGGTCGGTCGACACGACGCAAGGAGAGAGAGCGCGCGCGAGCGTCGACTTGCCCGACGCCACCGCGCCCGTGACGCCGATCACCACGCGCGGACCGCGCCCGCCCGCCGCCGCGAGAATCGCCTCGCGCGCCGCGTCGAGCCCATCGATGATGCGCGGTCCGTCCTGCACGGCGTCAGCATACGCGGGGCGGGCAGTATCCTGCGGGGCTCGGAGGTCCTATGAACCCGACGGGGCTGCTCGGCATCATCGTGATCCTCGCGCTCGGCTACGCGCTGTCTCGGAACCGCCGCGCGATCCGCGCCCGCACGATCCTCGGCGGCGTCGCGCTCCAGTTCGCGCTGGCGTTCCTCCTGCTCCGGTTCCCGCCCGTGGTCGCAGCGTTCGACGCGTTCGCAGCCGGCATCTCGAAGGTCATCTCGTTCGCCGACGAGGGCACGCGGTTCATCTTCGGCAACGCCGCCGACGCCGGCGGCGCGTGGGGGTTCATCTTCGCGGTGAAGGTCCTGCCGATCATCATCTTCTTCGCGGCGCTGATGTCGGTCCTCTACCACTACGGCGTCATGCAGCGCGTCATCGCGCTGCTCGCGTCGCTGCTGCGGCGCGCGCTCGGCATCACCGGCGTCGAGGCCATGTCGGCGTCGGCCAACATCTTCGTCGGGCAGACCGAGGCACCGCTCACCGTACGCCCGTTCATCGCGCGGATGACGGAGTCGCAGCTGATGTGCGTCATGGTCGGCGGCTTCGCGACGATCGCGGGCAGCGTGATGGCGGCGTACATCTCGATGCTCGGCGGAGCGGATGAAGCGCTTCGCATCGAGGTCGCCAAGCACTTCATGACGGCGAGCGTGATGAGCGCGCCGGCAGCGATCGTGATGGCAAAGCTGATGCTGCCCGAGACGCAGGCTCCTCCCGACGAATCGATCGCAGCGCTCCGAAAGATGCCGCGCGAGACCGTGAACGGCGTCGACGCGGCGGCGGCGGGTGCGGCCGACGGCCTGAAGCTCGCGCTCAATGTCGCCGCGATGCTGGTCGCGTTCGTGTCGCTGATCGCGCTCCTCAACTGGCCGCTCGCGGCGCTCAGCGAGGTGAACGCGAGCTGGCTTCCGATCGCCTCGTGGCGCGAGGACCTCGGGATCCCCGTGCTCACCTTCCAGAACATCCTCGGATTCGTTCTTCAGCCGCTTGCATGGACGATGGGTGCCGGCTCCGACTCGCACGCGCTTGGCTCGCTCATGGGTCAGGCGGTCGTCGCGACGGAGTTCGTCGCCTACCTCGATCTTGCGAAGATGCAGGCGTCGGGGGCGATCTCCGAGCGGGGCGCGACCCTCGCGGTCTATGCGCTCTGCGGCTTCGCGAACCTTCCGTCGATCGCGATCCAGATCGGTGGCCTCGGAGCGATGGCGCCCGAGCGGCGTGGCGACCTCGCGCGGCTCGGGCTTCGGGCCATGACGGCCGGCGCGCTGGCCTGCTGGATGACCGCCGCCGTCGCCGGAATCGTGGCCGCCTGAGGGCGCCCGAAAACTCCCGACTTTCCCGTCACACCGGTGCGGGCACGTTCGCTTGATCAGCAAGGAGGCATCACGCCATGCAGATCAAGACCACCGACAACACCCGTCCGACCCCGTTCGCAACCCTGCTCTTCGTCCTCGGCACCGCCGCCTTGCTCGCGGCGGCGGCCCCGGCCCTCGCCGACGCCAAGGGCGGCCTGCAGCCCGCCGGCAAGCCCAAGGACCGTCAGCCGATCGTGGCGCACGCGAGCATCCTCCCGCCCGACCCGTGCGCCGCCGGTGCGAGCGAGTACGACTGCAACCAGAACGGCATCAACGACCTCTGCGACATCGCGGACGGCTGGGCCGATGCCAACGAGGACGGCATCCTCGACCACTGCCAGTTCGCGGCCGGCGACCTCGATCTCGACGGCGTGGTCGGCGCGACCGACCTGGTGCTTGTGCTGAACGACTGGGGCACCGAGGGCCATGACGCGAACGGCGACGGCATCGTCGACGGCTTCGACCTCGCGGCCATCCTGTCGAACTGGACTCTCTGACGACGCAGACCGCGGGCTGACGACACCTGCCCCGCAACGGCGAGGCGCCTCGTCCCGGGGGCCGACCGCGCCCACCGCCGCTCTCTCCAACCCGCCCGTGCCGCCCGGCACGGGCG
>JBKCZS010000144.1:0-9940 GCA_046337925.1 bacterium
CCGGAGAACGCGAAGCGGTACTACTTCCCGGATTCGGTGTACTGAACGGGATGGACGAGCGACTCCACGGGATCCTCCGCTCCTCCTGGAACGAACTAGGCCGTGGCGTCGTCGACCGGCGCCACGGCTTTCATGTTCCGGTGATCGCCACGCTTGGGCTCGACGGCGCACCGCAGGCGCGCGCGGTGGTGCTGCGCCGCGTGATCGCGGAAGCGGGGGAGATCTGCTGCCACACGGACACCCGGAGCGGCAAGGTGGCTGAGATTCGTGCGAACCCGCGCGTCGCGTGGCACTTCTACGACGAGGGCCGCAAGCTGCAGCTGCGCATCGCGGCGGTCGCGGAGGTGATGCCCGACGGCCCGCGCGCCGACGACGCGTGGTCGCGCAGCGCCGGCACGAGCCGCCGCTGCTATCTCGCGCCGCGTGCGCCAGGCGAGCCCTGCGACGCGCCGTCACCAAACCTTCCCGAAGCCGTGCGCGACCGTCGCCCGACCGAGGAGGAAACGCAGCCGGGCCGCGCGAACTTCGCGCTGGTCGTGACGCGCGCCACCGCGATCGATTGGTTGTATCTCGCAAGCGAAGGCCATCAGCGCGCGCGCTTCGCGGTTGGCGCCGACGGCTTGTGGCAGGGCGCGTGGATCGAGCCGTAGTTGCTCAGCGCTTCCATGCCGCGCGCAGGATCAGCGCGAACGGGATCCACCACAAGAGATCGTTCGTCGGGATCGTGACGCCGAAGGCCCACGGGATCTCGCCGCGCGTGGCGGTCCAGATGAAGCCGATGGGCCCGAAGATCTTGCCGAGGAGGCCGACGAAGACGATCGGCCAGTGGCGAACGGGGTCGCGGCTCGCGCACCAGTAGCCGATGCCGTAGACGCCGATCACCATGCCGAGGCACTGCCAGATGCCGCGGCCGGGCGCGGTGAGCGGATCCATGCCGACAAGCGTGAAGAGGTGGTCGGGCGCAAGCACCACCCAGGCGCCCCAGAGCAGGTTGTAGATCGCCGCGGCCATGAGCCAGGTTCGCATCCATGGGCGGAAGTGAGGCGCTGAAAGCGAGTCGAGCATGGGGGCGCGTTCGGCGGTCGCACCCAAGCGGATTCGTCCCGCGTCAGTTCCACGCCGCGAGCAGGCGGGCGAGATCGGTTGCACCGACGATGC
The DNA here is from genome assembly GCA_046337925.1 of bacterium. GTDB lineage: Bacteria > Planctomycetota > Phycisphaerae > Phycisphaerales > SM1A02 > QWPT01. The sequence continues at coordinate 1,159 of JBKCZS010000144.1, forward strand.
CGTCGCCGTCGAGGTCGGCCTGTCCGCCCGCCGAACCCCACGCGGAGAGAAGGAAGGCTAGATCGGCCGGTCCGACGCTTCCGTCGCCGTCGAGATCTTCGGCGAGGATCGGCACGAGCCGCAGGAGTTTCGTCACGGGGTCGCCCAGCGGACGACCGCTTGCGAGCATCGCGCGGCTGTCGTTGATCGAGCCGACGCCGAGGATGGTCCAGATCCCCTCGCTCGGAGCGATGAGGGCGGCGGCGTCGGTATTCGTCTCGCCGACGAACGCCACCCAGCTGCCCGTGTTCGCGACATACGCGGTCACATCGCCGCGGTTGTTGATCGAGTTCGCGGCCGTGGTCGTGGCGCAGCCACCGACAAACTCCCAGCCGAACCCGGGGCGATAGCGCAGCGGGAAGGTGCTGCAGCCCGAGAAACCAAGGACATAGCCGCAGAAGTTGCCGTTGTCGGTGAGATCGATGCCTTGGAATCCCTGCCAGTTGCCCGGGGGCAGCGGGATCGTCGTGATCGACATGTCGTCGAGGTCGAGCAACTGGTTGTAGGCAAGGACGACGCGGCCTTCGTTGATGTCGGCGGGGAGGGAGATCTGAGGGAGGATCTGCGCGGGACCTGCGGTGAACCGCACCGCGCGCGGGTACGACCCAAGTCCGAGGCCGCCCGAGCCGCCGACGATGTCGCCGTGGCTGTTGACCGCGGTCGCCGTGCTGTGCGTGTCGCCGGGGTACGGTGTGAGCAGCGTGAACTGGTAGCCCGACTTCGTCGGATGCCACGCCGCCGCGCGCGAGCCGATCGAGGCGATGGTCGCGGTGCTGACGGCGCCGACGATGATCCCGTTCGGGCTGATCGCGTACGCGTCGGAACTCTGCCACTCGGCTGGCGTCGGCAGCAGTGCGGGCGCTTCCCCGCGCCGCGCGACAAACGCCTTGCCGATCTGCTGCGCGTTCAGCTGGCGGCCGACCACCGTGCCGGCGGCGTTCATGTCGAAGCCCGACATGTTCGGGCCGATGACCTCGACGCGGTAGGTCGGCGGAGCGGCATGTGCGGCCGAGCAGAGCATCGCGGCGACGAACACGGCGGATCGGCGTAGGAGTGGCGACATGGAGGCTCTCCGAGAGTAGGGCTGATTCGACGGCGCGCAAGCGCGCGCGATCACATCAGAGCCGCATGCTACGCGGCTGATACCGACTCGATCCGAGAATCTGCGGCTTTCTACGCCCTCGGCTGCATGGACGGCCCTTGGTCCGCTTCACGCCTTCGCGGCGAGGTGCTGCGCCAGCGCCTCGCGGGCGGGCGCCTGCCAGGCTTCGATGCCCGTGTCGGCGATGATCGCGATCATGCAGCGCAGGCTCTCGGGCGAGACGCCGTCGAGGCCCTTCGCGAGCACCGACGCGAACTGCGCCTGCGTGGGCGGCTGCTCGATCGCCGACGAATCGGCGACGGCGAGGTCGGTGTGCGCGACGCCGAGCGCCGTGTAGAGCGCCGTGAGGTCGGCCTTGCGCGCCGTCATGTAGGTGATGCCGAAGAACGGGGCCGCGCGGCGCGGATCGCGCGCGATCGCGCGGGTCGTGCCGAAGATGTCGGCGAGCCGCCACTGCGACTTCACGGTCTGGGGGCGCGCCTTGATGAGGTCGGCCACCACGCGGGCGAAGGCCTCGCATTCGTCCGGCGAGGTCCGCAACTGCTTGACGCACTGGAGGATCAACTCATCGCGAAACGCCGGAGGAAGGCTGGACCAGACGGTGTCGAACACGGCGAGGACTCCTGAGCGGGTGAAAGTGGACTACGGGCGGTGCAGGATACTGGCGCGGCCTCGTACGATGCGGGCCCGTCAAGGAGCCTTCATGCACGCGAATCGGCGATTCTTCCAGATCAAGCCCGGATTCACCAGCCGCCTGCCGCGCGGACTCGCGATCGGGGCCGTGCTCGCGGTCGCGACCTCGATCGCCACGGCCGATGCCCGCGCCGCGGACGCCCCGAGATTCGTCGACGGGCAGGCGCAGGTGGTCGAGGCGTTCTCCGACGCGAGGCTGTGGATCCGCGATGTGCTCTGGGTCGAGACCGAGTTCGATTCCGACGGCGACGGCGCGCGCGACCGCATGCATGTGAATGTCACGCGGCCCGGACAGACGAAGGACGGGCTCAAGGTCGCGGTCATCTACGAGACGAGCCCGTACTTCGCGGCCGTCGCGGCGGAGTCGCCCAAGTATGTCTGGAACCCGCGGCACGAACTCGACGAGGCGCCGGAGCCGCACGAGGCGCCGCCCGCCATCGCGTTCAATCCGAACAAGCTGCGGATCAGCGACGGCCTCATCGCCGAGTGGGTGCCGCGCGGGTTTGCGGTGGTGCACTCTTCGTCGCCCGGCACGGGGCTTTCGCAAGGATCGCCCACCTGCGGCGGCGCGAACGAGGCCCTTGCGCCCAAGGCCGTGATCGACTGGCTGAACGGACGCGCGAAGGGCTTCACCAAGCCCGAGGGCGGCGACGAGGTCATGGCCTTCTGGTCGACCGGCAAGGTCGGCATGACGGGCACCTCGTACAACGGAACGCTCTGCATCGCGGCCGCATCGACGGGCGTCGACGGGCTTGCGGCCATCGTGCCCGTGGCGCCGAACACCTCGTACTACCGCTATTACCGCGCGAACGGGCTCGTGCGTCACCCGGGCGGCTACATGGGCGAGGACATGGATGTGCTCTATCAGTTCATCCACAGCGGCGACCCCGCGAAGCGCGCGGCGGCCGACGAGCGCATCCTCAAGGGCGAGCTCCTCGCGGGCATCGACCGCCGCACCGGCGATTGGAACGACTTCTGGAAGGCGCGCGACTACTGGCTGCAGCTTGACGGCATCGAGACCCCGACGATGCTTGCGCACGGGCTGAACGACTGGAATGTCATGCCGTCGCACAGCACGCATGTCTACACCCAGCTGAAGAAGCGGGGCGTGCCTGCGCGGATCTATCTCCATCAGGGCGGCCATGGCGGCGATCCGCCGTTCGAGGCGATGAACCGTTGGTTCAGCCGCTGGCTGTACGGGGTGGAGAACGGCGTCGAGAGCGACCCGGCCTCTCTCGTGGTGCGCGAGGGCGACCCGCGGAACGCGCCGACGCCGTACGCGGACTGGCCGAATCCCGAGGCGAAGTCCGTGATCCTGCGCCCGCGCGCAGGTGGCGGCGAGATCGGTGCGCTCGAACTCGGTGTGCTTGAACTCGGGGCGTCGAAGCCCGAGGTCTCCGGCGAGTCATCGCGCGAGACGCTCGTCGACGATGTCGCCAAGAGCGGGACCGCGCTCGCGAGGGCCGCAAAGTCGCCGCACCGGCTGCTCTACGCGCTGCCGCCGCTCGCGGCTCCGCTGCATCTCTCGGGCACTGCGAAGCTGAACATCCGCGTGGCCTGCGACAAGCCGGCTGCGAACCTGTCGGTCTGGCTCGTGGCGATCGCTCAGCAAGGGGCTGGCGACGAGAGCGGCGACGGTGATGAGAACGGGGGCAAAAACGCGGGCAAGAAGCGCTCCCCGAAGGTCGACATCATCACCCGCGGCTGGGCCGACCCGCGCAACCATGCGTCGCTCGAGAAGCAGGAGCCGCTCGAGCCCGGGCGCTTCTACGACCTGTCGTTCGAGCTCGAGCCCGACGACCAGGTGATCGCGGCGGGCGAGCGGCTCGCGCTCATGATCTTCAGCAGCGACCGCGACTTCACCCTGTGGCCGAAGGCGGGCACCAAGCTCACCGTCGACCTCGGCGGCACCTCGCTCGAGCTGCCGGTGGTCGGCGGCGCGGATGCGCTCGCCGCGGCGATCGCGGCGAAGGCGGATTGACGCGCGGCCGCACAACTTCGCGGAAGTTGGACGCCCTCGCGGCCCGCGCACCTTGCTACGCTTCGCACCCCCCGAGCGCGGGGTCATAGGAGACCGACATGTCCAGCGCCAGCAAGTGCCCGTTCGCGGGCTCATTCGTCAAGAACATCTCCGAAGGCACCTACAACAAGGACTGGTGGCCGAACCAGCTCGACCTCACGGTGCTTGCGCGCAACTCGGCGAAGTCCGACCCGATGGGCGGCGACTTCAACTATGCGAAGGAGTTCAAGTCGCTTGACCTCCACGCGGTCTGCGCCGATCTCCGCGCGCTCATGACCTCGTCGCAGGACTGGTGGCCCGCCGACTACGGCCACTACGGCCCGTTCTTCATCCGCATGGCGTGGCACAGCGCCGGCACCTACCGCGTGGCGGACGGCCGCGGCGGCGGCGGGGCTGGACTCCAGCGTTTCGCGCCGCTCAACAGCTGGCCTGACAACGCGAACCTCGACAAGGCGCGGCGCCTTCTCTGGCCGATCAAGCAGAAGTACGGCAAGAAGCTCTCGTGGGGCGACCTCTTCATCCTCACGGGCAACGTCGCCCTCGAGTCGATGGGCTTCACCACGTTCGGTTTCGGCGGCGGCCGCGCCGACACCTGGGAGCCGGACGAGACCTACTGGGGCGCCGAGAAGAACTGGCGCGGCTCGCAGCGCTACACGGGCGAGCGCTTCCTCGAGAACCCGCTCGCCGCGGTCGAGATGGGACTCATCTACGTGAACCCCGAGGGTCCGGACGGCAAGCCCGATCCGCTCGCCTCTGCGCGCGACATCCGCGAGACCTTCAAGCGCATGGCGATGAACGACGAGGAGACCGTGGCGCTGATCGCGGGCGGCCACACCTTCGGCAAGACCCACGGCGCCGCCGATCCGTCGAAGTATGTCGGCGCGGAGCCGGAAGGCGCGCCGCTTCACCAGATGGGTCTTGGCTGGAAGAACTCGCTTGGTTCAGGGAACGGTGCGAACACGATCACCAGCGGCCTCGAGGGCGCATGGACTCCGAACCCCACCCAGTGGGACAACGGCTACTTCGACACGCTGTTCGGCAACGAATGGGAACTCACGAAGAGCCCCGCGGGCGCCCACCAGTGGGTGCCGAAGGGTTCGAGCGTCACGGCTCCCGCCGCGCACGATTCGTCGAAGCGCGAGACCGTCATCATGCTGACGACCGACCTTGCGCTGCGCATGGACCCCGCGTACGAGAAGGTCTCGCGCAAGTTCCACAAGGATCCGAAGGCGTTCGCCGACGCGTTCGCGCGCGCGTGGTTCAAGCTCACGCACCGCGACATGGGCCCGCGCTCGCGCTACCACGGCGCGCTCGTGCCGAAGGAAGAGCTGATCTGGCAGGACCCGCTCCCTGCGGTCTCGCATGAGCTTGTGAACGCGGCCGATGTCGCTGCGCTCAAGGCGAAGGTGCTCGCGTCGGGCCTCGGCGTCTCGCAGCTCGTCGTCACCGCGTGGGCGTCTGCGTCGACCTTCCGCGGCACCGACAAGCGCGGTGGCGCGAACGGCGCGCGCATCCGCCTCGCGCCGCAGAAGGACTGGGCGGTCAACAACCCGGCGGGCCTCTCGATCGTGCTTGCCGCGCTCGAGAAGATCCGCGCCGAGTTCAACGCGGCCGGCGGAAAGAAGCAGATCTCCCTCGCCGACCTGATCGTGCTCGCCGGTTGCGCGGGCGTCGAGAAGGCGGCGAAGGATGCGGGCGTTTCGGTCTCCGTGCCGTTCACGCCGGGTCGCACCGACGCGACCGCCGAGCAGACCTATGTCGAGAGCTTCAAGTACCTCCAGCCCGCGGCGGACGGCTTCCGCAACTATCTCGCGCACAGCCTGCCGCGTCGCGCCGAGCACCTGCTCGTCGACAAGGCCGACTTCCTCACGCTGACAGCGCCCGAGATGACGGTGCTCGTCGGCGGCATGCGCGCGCTCGGGGCGAACTTCGACGGCTCGAGCCTCGGTGTCCTCACCAAGTCGCCGGGCGCGCTCACGAACGACTTCTTCGTCAACATCCTCGACATCGGAACCGACTGGACGCCGGTGTCGGCCGATGAGGAGATCTTCAACGGCCGCTGCCGAAAGTCGGGCCAGGCGAAGTGGACGGCGAGCCGCGTCGATCTCGCGTTCGGCTCGAACTCGCAGCTCCGCGCGCTGAGCGAGGTCTATGCCTCGGTCGACGCAAGGGAGAAGTTCGTGTGCGACTTCGTGTCGGCGTGGACGAAGGTGATGAACCTCGACCGATTCGATCTCGCCTGAACCGATCGTCCGGCCGACGACACGCGCGCCCTGGCTCTCCGCCGGGGCGCGCTCGTCAGGGTGTCGCTCACTCAGGTATCGGGGGCTTCGCCGATCCGGCGCGCGCGGCGCGGTCGCGCGAGATCACCTCCGCGACCCAGGCGGGATCGGCGCGAACGCCAAGGCAGATCCACTTGTCTGAGCAGAACTTCCACTCGATCTCGATGGTCACCCCGATCAGCGACCCGTCGGAGAGCATGACCGCGCCGCCGGAATCGCCGGGAATGACCGGCGCACGGAAGACGAACATTCCAAGATGAGGCGGCTGGTCTCCTCGTTTCGAAGGGAGAAGAGCATCGAAAAATCCGCCCGCCGCGCGCTCGTCGCCGTACCCGTTGCCGAGCACGAAGACGGGGGCATCGGGCTCAACTGGACCGGCGGCTGCCCACTGGAAGAACCTTGTCCGCACTCCCTCGGCATGGATGATCGCGAAGTCCGCGAAATCAGCCTCGTGCCATCCTTCCCGGCGATCCCAGCCGGAGTAGACGACGCGGCAGACTCGCGACACCGGCAGCCCCATCTCGTCAAGCGCGATCACGACAAACGGATCGTCGGGCGCATCCGGCAGGCAGTGCGCCGCGGTCACGAAGTAGCCGTCGTCCGTCACCGCCGCGGCGGAGCCTTGGCTTGCGATCGCGTGGGGCTTTCCGTTGCGGAACGAACCTGTCGACGCGACGGTGCCGCGATCCGTCAAGGTCATGTCGACACGGTCGACTCCCGCCAGGACGATGCCTGCCCGTTCGATCGCGAACGACTTCGCCGACCGCCCATCGATGCTGATGCCGCGCCACGACTCGAGCGACGCGTTTCTCAACGGCTGCAGCCGATCGGTCGCGTATGCACGGAAGATGCCGTCGCATCCTGCGAGCAGCATGACAGCCACGACGAGCCAGGTGCGGGCCATCGCGAGGATCCATGTGCAAGAGGGATGCTCCATGCGACGCAGCGTATCGCGTGCGCAGGCGGTGGGTGCAGCGGCCACGCGTGTCTTACGGGTTGGCTGCCGCGCTTGCGCCGCCCCTCGACTTTTCCTTGAAGAACTCCCACACGCGCTCGGCACCTTTGAACGACATGATCGGCGTGTTGTCGCCGCGCCGTGCGCGTGCGCCGGGCTAGCCATGCCCGCCCGCGCTGTCGACGACGACCTCCGTCACGGCGCCGCCTTCGCCGGCCGCGTACGTCGTGGTGGTGACGGTGCCATTCGTCTGCGTGACAGGCTCCGTCTTCGACTTGTTGACCCGCTTCCAGAACTGCACGACTTCGGTCAGCGGCTTGAACGGCGTCGCCTGCGCGGCACGGACGATGCGGTGGCGGCTCATGCCGCCTTCGAGCGGGACCTCCTCGTCCTTCGCGCCGTTGATGATGAGGATGGGCAGCGGCACGGCCGGCGTCGTGTCGAACGTGAACATGCTCGCGACGACGGGCGCGATCGCGGCGAGACGCTCGGGCCGTGCGACTGCGTAGACGAAGGTCATCATGCCGCCGTTCGATGCGCCAGTCATGTAGATGCGCGATGGGTCGGCGCCATGATCGCGGACGATCGTGTCGATCAGCGCGTCGAAATAGGCGATGTCGTCCGCGTCGCGCACCTGTCGGCGCAGAAGGTGGCCCGTGTTCCATGCGTGGCGGTCGTCTCCAAACTCGGTTCCCTCGGCGTAGACGACCATGAACCCGTTCGTCTGCGCGACCGAGTCGAATCCCGAACTCGCCCGCATGCGGTCGGCGCTTCCGCTGCCGCCGTGGAGGACGAGCACGGCGGGGCGCAGGCTTCCGTCGGTGGGCGCGTTCGCGAACAAGGCCGTGCGCTTCACGCCCTTCACCTGCAGCGAGATGGCACCGTCCGCAGAAGAGGCGGGCTTCCGCGATGGGGCTGCTCCGCCCGGCAGGCTGGCGCCGCCCGGCTTCACGGGCTCGCCGAACGCCTTGCGATAGAACTCCCAGTTCGAGTCGCCGAGTTCCTTCATGACGGCCATCGGGTCGTGCCCGATGCCCTTCAGCACGCGCCACTCATGCGGAATCTTGAGCGCTTCGAGGTGCTCGTGGAACGCGACGTTGTTCTCGTAGGTCTCGTCTCGGTCTCCGATCACGACCCGCACAAGCGACCCCTGCGCGATCGTCGCCGCGTTCGTCCGCGCAAGTGTCCGCGGGCTCGCCTCGAGGAATCGCTCCTGCGAGCCGCCGTAGACTTGCTCGAGCAGCTCCGCAGCCTGGATCTTGCTTGCGCGCGGCGTGTTCCGGAGCGCCTCCTGCATCGGGCCCGCCCCCATGATCGAGACGGCGCGGAACATCTCGGGGTACTTGAAGCCGAAGCGCGCCGCGCCGTAGCCGCCCATGCTGAATCCATCGAGGAGCCGGCCGTCGCGCGCGGCGATCGTGCGGTAGGTCGCGTCGATGTGCGGCACGAGGTCCTTCACGACGACGCTCTCGACCGGCGCCGCGCCGTTCGACCAATCGACGTACATGCCCATCTCGAGGCCGTTCACGAAGACGACGAGGCAGGGCGGGAGCTTGCCGGCGTCGATCGCTTCGTCGAAGCTGCGCGCGACCATCGGAATGCCCGAGAGCCCGCCGCCTGACCCATGCAGCCAGTAGACGACGGGAAACCGGCGCTCGGGCGCGCTGTCGTACGCCGCAGGGGTGTAGACG
>JBKCZS010000145.1:0-13083 GCA_046337925.1 bacterium
CCGCCGTGGTCGGCGCGCTGGATGCAGACGAGGTCCCAGTGGATCTCGCTGTTGTTGCGGTTGTCGGTTTCCTCGTAGCAGCGGCCCGGCGTGAAGTGGAAGCTGCCCGCGATCTTCTCGTCGAAGAGGATGTCCTTCATCGCGTGCGTGATGTGCGGGTTGAAGCCGATCGCGAACTCGCCGATGTAGCGCGCGCCTTCGTCGGTGTCGAGGATCTCGTTGAGCTTCTTCGAATCGCCTTGGCACGATGCCTCGACGATCTTGCCGTTCTTGAAGACGAAGCGGATGTTCTCGAAGCTCTGGCCGTTGTAGACGGTCGGCGTGTTGTACTGAAGGACGCCGTTGATGCTGTCGCGCACGGGCGCGGTGAAGCACTCGCCGTCCGGGATGTTCTTGTCGCCGCAGCATGGGACGACGCCGATGCCCTTGATCGAGAAGACGAGGTCGGTGTCGCCCGGGCCCTTGATGTGGACCTTGTCGGCCTTGCGCATGCGCGCGGCGAGCGGCTCGCACGCGGCGGCCATCTTCGCGTAGTCGACGCAGCAGACGCGGAAGTAGAAGTCCTCGAAGTCCTCGGTGCTCTTGCCCGCGAGCTGCGCCATCGACGGCGACGGCCAGCGCAGCACGCACCACTTGGTGTGGTTGACGCGCTGCTCGAAGTGGACGGGCTTCTGGTAGAGCCGCGCGGCGCGCTTCATCTGGTCGCCGGGCACGATCGTCTGCTCGCTGACATTGTGGCCGCCGCGGATCCCGATGTACGCCTGCATCGACTTCATGCGGTGGAGGTCGTTGTCGCCCCACATCGCGAGGCCCGCTTCGTCGTTTCGGTAGAGCTCGGCGACGATGCGGTTCGAGCGCTCGGCGACATGCGGATGCGCGCCGACCTCGCGCGCGGCACGGATGAGCGCGATCGTCATCTCGACGGGAATGTCGAACGCCTCGATGAGGACATGTTCGCCCTTCTCGAGCTTGGTCGAGTGGCGGACGAGGAGGTCGGCGAGCTTCTGGTAGCGGGGATCCATGGGGTTTCCTTCGGGATTCCTGGCGAGCGTTCGGCGGCGAGTCTACTGGAGCAGCGCGCGCACGGCGGCGACCGTCACTGTCTTGACATCGGGAAAGACAAGATCAGCCTCGCGCTGGCGCTCGACCGTGTGGCCCTTCGAGGTGATGGCGATGCAGCGCATGCCCGCAGCCTTTGCGGCCGTGATTCCTGCGGGTGCGTCCTCGAACACCACGCAGCGCGACGGCGGGATCGACAGCCGCTCGGCCGCGAGCAGGAAGCACTCGGGGTCGGGCTTCGAGCGCTTGACATCGCGGCCGGTGACGACGGCGTCGAAGCCGGCTGCGCCGAGGGCAAGCCCCTCGATCGCAAGCGCGACATTCGCCGGCGGCCCCGACGAACCGACCGCCGTGCGGAAGCCGTCTGCGCGCAGCGACGCGACGAGTTCGCGCGCGCCGTCCATGATCGGGAAGCGGTTGGCGACGATCGCGCGGTACGCGGCTTCCTTCTCGTGGTCGAGCGCGACGATCTCGTCGTGCGTCAGCTCGCCCTTGCCCGCGCGCAGCCAGCATTCGCGCAGCAGGTCCTCGTTGCGGCGGCCGAAGTGGCTGTAGTAGTCGTCGACGGTGACCGCCACGCCGTGCGTGGCGCTGATCGAGCGCCACGCCTCGTAGTGGGCGTCGTAGCTGTCGACGAGCGTGCCGTCGAGGTCGAAGATGGCTGCGTGGATCTCGGCATGCATGTCAGTTGCCTCCCGCCGCGCGCGCGATCGCCTCGGCGGCGCGGTCGATGTCGGCCGCGCCCACATCGAGATGCGTCACGAGCCGCACGCGGTTCGCGCCCATGCCGATCGCAGCGACGCCGTGGCACGCAAGCCGCGCGCAGAACTCCTGCGCGCCGCCGAGCCGCGCGTCGAGCGTGAAGAACACCATGTTCGTGGGGATCGACTCGGGCGTGCCTTCGAGCGAAAGGCCCGGAATCGCGCCAACGGCGCGCGCGAGCCGCTTCGCGTTCGCGTGGTCGTCGGCGAGCCGCGCGACATGGTGGTCGAGCGCGTGGATGCACGCCGCCGCCAGGAGCCCCGACTGCCGCATCGCGCCGCCGAACATCTTGCGGAAGCGCCGCGCGCGCGCGATGAACGCCGCGTTTCCGACGAGGGCGCTGCCGACCGGCGCGCCGAGGCCCTTCGAGAAGCAGATCGACGCGCTGTCGGCGTGCTGCGCGAACTCGCGCGGCGCGTGGCCCGACGCGACGCACGCGTTCATCAGCCGCGCGCCGTCGATATGAACATGAAGCCCGCGCTCGCGGCCCGCCGCCGCGCACGCCGCGAACTGCGCAAGCGGCCACACCGTGCCGCCACCGCGGTTATGCGTGTTCTCGAGGACGAGCATCTTCGACAGGGGCGCGTGCTGGTCCTTCGGCTTGATCGCCGCGTGCACCTGCGCGGGCTCGAAGAGGCCGCCCGGCCCGTCGAGCGGCGCGATCATGCACCCCGCGAGCGCCGCGGGGCCGCCCGTCTCGTAGTGGATGATGTGGCTGTCCTTGTGGGCGACGATCTCGTCGCCCGGCTCGCACACGGTGCGGATCGCAAGCTGGTTCGCCATCGTGCCGGACGGCACATAGAGCGCGGCGTCCTTCCCGAGGATCGCCGCGATCTTCGCCTCGAGCGCCTGCACGGTGGGCTCGTCGCCAAGCACATCGTCGCCGAGGGGGGCCGCCATCATGGCCGCGCGCATGGCGGCGGTCGGTCGGGTGACGGTGTCGCTGCGGAGGTCGATCGTGGCTGGCTGCGCGGGGACAGCTGGCTGGGCGGGGGCGGCGGGTTCAGGCATGGGGGGCTGGATGGTACGGGCGGGTGCCTCGGACGCCGTGGTTCGCCCGCAATCGGAAAGGGGAGCGGGGGTTGGCGGCTTTGTCCACGGCGGCTCCGATCGCTGTAGTCCGTGTCCGAGAATGCCGATGAATGTCCCCGTGAGGGTTTCTGCGCTCAGATCTCTCCGCTCGACATGGGCGGAGCCGGTGCTGTCGTTCGCCACGAGCATTGTCGCGGGCGTCGCGATGGCGGTGTCGCCTGCGCTTGCCCAATCGAGCCCTGCGCAGCCACCCGCCGGTTCCACCCAAGGTTCGACACGAACCCGCGAAAGCATCGCCACGCGCGACGACGGCGTGCCGCGCCGGCTTGTCGCTCGGTTCGACTTCGAGGAGAACGCGATCTTCCCGAAGGAGATCCCGACGGGCTTCTACCGCGCGCTGACCCGGTTTGACGACACCGAAAGCGCCATCGCGCCGCCGACGGGCGGCGAGAAGGGGATCCCCGGACTCCGCGACTTCGGCCGCATCGAGACCGTGCGCGGCGTCGGGCGCGCCCCTGCGAAGGGCGAGCCGAGCTGGGCCGTGCGCTTCACCGTCGACGGCGCCTCGATGCTGCTCGCGAGCGAGTCGAAGCGTATCCAGATCATGTCGGGCGCGCAGCTCATGATCCGCGCCTGGGGCCGCACGGAATCGCTGAACCACGCCAACCTGCGCCTGAGCGTCCGGTTCCACGACCGCGACGGGCACGGGCTGCCAGGCATCTACTCGAGCGCGATGTTCCGCAGCGAAGGCAACTGGCGCATGCTGGCCGTCGAGCCGCCGCCGGCGCCGCCCGAGGCGACGGGCCTCGCCCTCTGGCTCGAGGTCGTGCAGCCGAGCACGGTGCGCGACATCGACGAGCCGTACCAGCTGGCGACCGACGATGTCACGGGCTTCGCCTTCTTCGACGACATCGAGGTCGGGCAGGTTCCCACGGTCGTGTTCGAGGCGGACTCGGGCGGCGTGGTGTCGCCCGGTTCGCGTGCCCGACTCGTGCTGCGCTGCAGCGATCCGAGCGTCACGCGCACGACCGCGGTCGTGATGGTGCGCGACGCCAACGACGCGCTCGTCTACCAGAGCACGCTCGATGTGCCGGGCGACCGCAACGCTTCGCTCGAAGTCCCCGCGCTCGCGACGGGCTGGTACGAGGCCAGCGTGAGCTTCCTGCAGGGTTCGACGGAGATTTCAAGGAAATCCGCGCGTTTCACCGTGCTGCCCGAGGAGGTCTTCGAGTCGGACGACCCCCCGCGCTTCGGAACCAACTTCGCGATCCGCGACGAGCGCGTGCTGCCTGCGATCGAGCTCTCCCGCAGCAACTTCGCCGTGCTGCCGGTCTGGACCGCGTCGACCGACATCCGGGACGGCAAGCGCGACATCGAGGCGCTGCGGCAGCTGCTTTCGAAGCTGATCGACCGGCGCGTCGACGCCATGTTCCGCATCGCACAGGTGCCGGCGGCGCTCGCGCGGCAGAACCGCGTCGACATCGACGACGCGCTGGCGCTCTTCGCGCTCGACGAGTCGAACTGGCGCCCGTCGCTCGAGCCGTGGCTGCTTGCGTTCGGACAGCAGGTCGACCAGTGGATGATCGGCACGGCGCCCGTCGACGGGACCCGCGGCGACATCGCCGCGCGCGTCGAGTCGCTCGCCGATGCGATGCGCACCGCGATCGCAGGTCCGAGCGTCGGCCGTCCGTGGCAGCCGTCCGAGCAGCTTCCCGCGGACCTGCTCGACACCGTCCTCAGCGGACGCCATGTGGTCGAGGTCGTGGTCGATCCGGCCTGGCGCGGCAGCGAGGGCGAGGTGTACGGAGGACTTCCTGCGGGTCCGCGCGGCATGGCGCGGATCCAGGCGCTTCCGCCCGGCGTCGTCGACGACCGCGCGCGCGCGATCGACCTCGCGCTTCGGGCCATCGACGCATGGCGCGCCGGCTTCGATTCGATCGCGGTCGATGTGCGCAGCGACAGCGTGCAGACCGTGCCCGGCCCACCGATCGAACTCGCGGCGTGGCGCCAGCTTGCACTCAAGCTTTCCGGCCGCCGCTTCGTGACCGACATCCCGCTCGATCCTGCGTTGCGATGCATGCTGGCCGATGGCCCGCGCGGCCCGGTGCTCGTGGCGTGGAGCGACTTCGAGGACCGCGGTGTCGAGATCGCGGCCGACCTCGGGAGCGGCGCGATCGCGACCACCGACCTGTGGGGCCGCACCGCCAAGGTGAGCCTTTCGTCGCGCGGCCATGTGTTCAGGATCGGGCGCGAGCCTGTCTTCATCGAGGGAATCGACGCGAGCCTCTGCCAGCTGCGCCGCGGTTTCCGCGTCGAGCCCGGCTTCGCGCTGAGCCGGCGTGCGCCGCAGGAGGCCGCGCTGGTGCTCGTCAACCCGTGGCCGACCACCATCAACGGCTCGCTGACGATCACGGGCCCGGAGAAGCTCGAGATCTCGCCGAGGACGCACAGTTTCTCGGTGCCCGCCGGCGGCGAGGTGCGGCTTCCCATCACCTTCAGCGTTCCCCGCGGCTTTCCTGCAGGAATCACGCCGCTGACGGCCTCGGTGCAAGGCACGGCGACCGAGCCCTTCCGCGCGGTGCTCGAGGCGCCGCTGCAGCTGGGCAACGACTCCGTGAAGGTCGAGCCCGAGTGGAGGCTTGCCCGCAGCATCGAGAGCGGCAGCGTCGACATCGTGCTCACGCTGCGCGTGACGAACATCGGCAAGCAGCCCATCGATGTCGAGGCCTTCGCCGTCGCGGACGGCTACACCCAGAGCCGCAAGCCGATCTCGTCGCTCGAACCCGGTGCGAGCGCGGTGCGCGTGTTCCACTTCGCTTCGGGCGCGCAGCGGCTTTCGGGCCGCGACATCCGCGCGGGCGTGCATGATCCTGCCCTTGACGCGCGTCACCTCATGCGCGTGGCCATCCCGCCGCTGCTGCCGCCGTCGCGATCCGCGACAAGCACGGTCAACGCGCCGGTCGGCGCCGCGGTGCAGGCCGAAGAGGACTGGTAGCGCATTCGGTCGAGAACGCCGCGCGGAGCCTGGTCAACGCCAGATTCCAGGCGTCGGCGGCTTTCCGTACAGCGTCTCGAAGGTGATGCGGTCGATGAGCCACCGGTCGCCGCGCTTGCGCACGCGAAGGATCCAGTCGGTCGGGACGCCCGTGTCGAGCCGTGCGAGGGAAGTGGTGCAGGACAGCTCGACCTCGCCGGTCGCGTCGTCGAGCGTGCGGATCTCGAGCCTGCGGATGCGGTTCGAGTCGATGCGGTAGCGGCCTTCGAGCGACTTCAGCGCCGAGCGGATGTCGTCGATCGAGACGCCCGGGTTCTCGCGCTTGCCGTAGTTGAGCACCGCGTCGGCGGTGAAGAGCGCCATCGCGTCGTCGGTGCGTGCATCTTCGGCGTGCGCGACGAGGGCGCGGGCGACTTCCGCCGCATGCTCGCCCGGCGTCCGCACGCTTCGGCCGATCAGGACAGCCCCGAGCGCAAGCAGGATGCCGACGAGTCCGCCGAGGAGAAGCGGCCGCTGGCCGCCGGTGAGGCCCCGCCAGGCCACCACGACGCCGACGACGGCGACGGCGATGGAGAGCGGCCACGGATTCTCGAAGAGCCAGGCGTTCACGCGGGCACGATAGTCGGGTGCGGGCGCCGGGTGCGGGGGGGCGCCTCACGGAATGCGCGGTGGAAACCTGAATGGAGCGCGCGCGGCAGGGGCTTTTCTGCAGGACTCTGCCGACATTGGCCGATCAGGGCCGATGCGGCGGAGCCGCGTCCAGAGGGTTCGCGTCGGGCGGCGGGTTGCCGCGCGGTGACGGTGCCACGGTCGCGCTTCGACCTCGACCCGCGATGGCAGCCCTCCCCTCCACACCACCTTCCGATCTTGCGAAGCCTCCGTCGTCGGCCGATGCGATCTCCGCGTACGTCCCGCAGGTCTCGAGCCCCGTCGAGATTCCGGGAAGCCCCACGCTCGAGCGCAATCTCGCCGCGCTGCGGGCGCGCAATCCCGACATCGTCCGCGCGATCCGCGCCGCCGTCCCCGCCACGCTCGAGTGGACGCGCGCCGCCGACGGCAGCCGCGTCGCGACCTACCAGGGCCGCGCGCTCGCCTCGCGCCACGCGCCGCGCGCGGAGGCGGCGACCTTCGCCGACGGCATCGACTACGCCACCAAGGGCACGGTGATCGTCATGGGTTTCGGCCTCGGCTACCACCTGGCCGAGGTCTGCGACCGCATGGGTCGCAACGGCATCGTCATCGTGCTCGAGACCGATCTCGGGTTGCTGAAGGCGGTGCTGAGCGAGGTCGACTTCAGCCGCGAGCTGAGCCTGCCCGTGGTCATCCTGCTCGACGGAACGGAGCAGGCGGGCAACTACGCCGATCGCCTGATCGGCCTCGAAGGCACGCTCGTGCAGGGCATCCAGCTGCTCGAGCACCCGCCGAGCCGCAGCCGCCTCGGCGAGCACCCGAAGGAATGCGCGCGGATCATGACCGAGATCGTGCGCGGCGCCCGCAACACCATGGCGACGGTGCTCGCGCGCAGCGCGCACACGGTCGGCTCGATCTTCCGCAACGCGCGCCACTATGTCGGCGGTGAAACGATCGCGCCCCTCGAGGGCATCGCGAAGGGCCGCCTCGGCATCGTCGTCAGCGCAGGCCCGAGCCTCCGCAAGAACCTGCATCTCCTCGCGCAGCCCGGCGTGCGCGACCGATGCCTGATCGTCGCCACGCAGACGGTGCTGAAGCCGCTCCTCAAGGAAGGGATCCGCCCGCACTTCGTCGCGTCGCTCGACTGGCACTACATCTCGAAGCGCTTCTACGAAGGGCTCACCGAGCAGGATGTGAAGGACACGACGCTGATCCTCGATCCGCAGGCGAATCCCGTCGTCGCCGAGAGCTTCCCCGGACGCGTGCGCGTCATCACCGCGCCGCACCTCGACGCGGTGCTCGGCCCCGTGGCGCGCGATTGCGGCAAGCTCCCGCCGTGCGCGACCGTCGCGCACCTCTGCTACCAGATCGCCCGCTTCCTCGGTTGCGATCCCGTCGCGCTCATCGGGCAGGACCTCGGCTTCACCGACGGCGTGTACTACGCGCGCGGCACGGCGATCGACGAGATCTGGTCGCCCGAGCTCAACCCGTTCAACACGATGGAGAACTTCGAGTGGACGCGCATCGTGCGCCAGCGCGCCCACCTCGTGAAGCTGAAGGACATCCACGGCCGCTCGATCTTCACCGACGGCCAGATGGAGTCGTACCTCCAGCGCTTCGAGTCGTTCTTCCTGCAGGATGAGCGCAACGGACTGCGCACGATCGATGCGACCGAAGGCGGCGTGAAGAAGCACGGCACGATCGTGAAGCCGCTCGCCGAGACGCTGGCGGAGTTCGCGAAGGAGCCGCTGCCGCCCATTCCGCAGCCGAGCGCGGACCTCGACCAGCCGCGGCTGCGCGCCGCCGTGCGTCGCCTCGAGGATGTGCAGGACAAGGTGCGTCTGCTGCGTTCGGCGTCGCGCAAGGTGGCGGATGCGATCGAGCAGCTGCTCGAGCGCAAGCCGCGCACGATGAACGACGACGCCATCTGGCGGGTGATCAACTCCGAGCGCGACAAGGTGGGCCAGCAGCTCGACGCACTGGCGCTCGTCGATGGATTCGCGAGCCTCGGCGCTTTCCGCCGCGCGAAGGCGGACCGCCGCATCGAGCACGCGAAGGGCCTCGACGAGGTCGGCGTGCAGAAGCTCCACGCCGAGCGCGATCTTGCGAATGTGCGCTGGATCGAGGAGGCGTCGGAGGCGTATCTCAAGGAGCTCGCGCGCATGGAGCGGCGCCTGTCGCTCTCCGGCGGCGCGCGCATGGCCGACATCGAAGGCGATCATGAAGAGGTGGCGGTCGCCGCCCGCTCGGACGACGCGCCCAGCCGAGAGCTCGGCGAGGTCGCGGCGGCGGTCGAGGTGCGCGCCGCGTTCATCGTTCCGGTCGATCCGTGGCACGGCGGCCTCGGCACGCCTCGAAGCCTTGCCGAACCGCTCGCGGGCAAGCCCGTGATCCAGTGGACGCTCGAGCGCCGCGGGCGCTCGAAGTGAGCAAACTGCATCATCCTCCTCGTTCCCGAGGGTTTCGACATCGACGCGCTCATCGATCGGCGCTCCATCAAGCTCCCGATCGAGATCCATCGCACCGACGGCAGCCCGTTCGGCGCGGTGCGTCCGGCGATCGCAAGCGCGCGCCTTTGGAGCGACAGCTCGTGGCGTGGCGGCATCTGCGGACTCACGGCGTACGACGAGGTCCTGGCGCCGAAGGCCATGCTGGCGGCGATGGAGCGCTTCGACATGACGGCGGGCGTCGTGGTCGGACCCGACTGGCCGCTGGTGCAGGTCGACGGCATCGGCGGCTGCGATGCGCTGATCGAGCGCCACCGCGTGCGTCCGAGCGAGATCCGCATCGTCCTCACGCAGTCGCCTCCGGGCCTTTCGGGCGCGCTCATCGAGCGGTCGCTCGTGAAGGAGTTCGCAAGCGGCGGCCGCAGCGGCACGCTCGCCTCGCGTCTGGTCTACGACCCGCTCCGTCCGCAGCAGGATCCGATCGTCAAGGAACTGTGCGTGCAGGTCGACCACACGATCCGCCGCTCGTTCATCCGCGCCGTGTTCGACACGCCGCGCAACATGACGCGCATCCGCCGCGCGATCGAGCCTGCGATCTCGGGCCTCGGCGAGCACGCGTCGGCCGACGGCATGCTGGCGCTCGACGCCAAGGCGGTCGTCGACCTTCTCGAGCACCAGCTCTACGACACGGTGCCGTACTTCACGCCGCAGCATGTGATCGTCGAGCTGAACACGGGCCGGCAGGGTTCGGGCGCGTCGAGTCCGCACCGCTACGGCTCGGTGCAGCGGTCGGTGATGACCGAGCGTCGCTTCGCACGGATCGTCGAGCAGGTGGCGGAAAGCCGCGACTGCGTGATGACCTTCGGAGGCGCGGGCGACCCGCTGCTCCATCCCGATGTCGTGTCGTTCATCCGAGCCGCGAAGGAAGGCGGCGTGCGCGGCGTGCATGTGCGCACCGAGCTCCTCTGCGAGCGCGCGCTCATCGATGCGATCCGCGAGGCGGGCGTCGATGTGATCTCCGTCGATCTCGACGCGGAGACCGCGGAGACCTACCGCACGATGCACGGTACCGACCAGTATTCGCGCGTCTTCGCGAACCTCCAGTACATCTACGAGTCGCGTGTTCCGCTTGCGGGCCAGCCTGGCATCGACGCGATCTCCGTGCCGTGGATCGTGCCCCGCATGCAGCGGCGCGTCGAGAGCTACGAGGACATCGAGCGCTTCTTCGACCGCTGGCAGATCTTCTTCGGCACGGCGCTCCTCGAGGGACCGCCGCCGTTCGACCCGACGCCCGAGATGCCCGCGGATCCGCTCGCGAGCGCGCGCGCGCCGTCGCGCGTGATGTTCCGCGAGATGCTGCGCCGCATGGTCGTGCTCTCCGACGGCAGCGTGCCGCTTTCGGAACTCGACCTGCGCGGCGAGCGCATCTTCGCGCATGTCGACCGGGCGCCGCTCCTCCAGATCTGGCGCGACCTCGTCGCGCGCCGCAAGCAGATCCGGCGCGAGCAGGGCGAATCGCACCCCGACCTCCGCACGAGGACGCCATGAACGCAACGGCGCCGCGCGCTGCCGGAACGGTGCTCGCGGTCGTGATCGGCCGTGCGGGCAGCAAGGGCCTGCCGCACAAGAACGCGCTGCCGGTCGCGGGCGTGCCGATGATCGCGCGCTCGGTGCGCTTCGCGAAGGCCTCGCAGGAGATCGACCGCGTGATCGTGTCGACCGACGGCGACGAGATCGCGCGCCTCGCGCGCGACGAGGGCGTCGAGGTCTTCCTGCGGCCGGAAAGCGTGTCGAACGACCAGGCGACCGTCGACAGCGCGGTGCGTCACGCGGTGACCGCGAGCGGTTCGGACGACGGCATCGTGGTGATCCTCTACGGAAATGTGCCTGTCCGGCCTGCCGATCTCGCCGACCGCGCCGTGCGTCTGCTGCGCGAGACGGGCGCGGACAGCGTGCAGAGCTACTACCGCGTCGGGAAGACGCATCCGTTCTGGATGTCGCGCCTCGACGCCAACGGCCGCGTGTCGCAGTTCGTCGAGAACCGCATCTACCGCCGGCAGGAGCTTCCGCCGCTCTTCATGCCCGACGGAGGCGTGATCGCCGTGCGCCGCGCGAGCCTCTTCGATGTGCGCGAGGGCGAGCCGCACGCGTTCTTCGG
Source organism: bacterium (assembly GCA_046337925.1). Taxonomy (GTDB): domain Bacteria; phylum Planctomycetota; class Phycisphaerae; order Phycisphaerales; family SM1A02; genus QWPT01. The sequence goes on from JBKCZS010000145.1 coordinate 11,084, forward strand.
CCGCGATCGCCGCGGCGTGGAGACGCGCGAAGGCGATGTGATCGATGTCGACAGCGCGCTCGACCTGGCGGTGGCCGAGGCGATCCTGGCCGCCCGCGAGCGCGAAGGAGTTCCCGCATGAACCGAGCTTCCGCGCCGCGCGCCATGTCGATCGGAGCCCGCGCCATCGGTCCGGGCCAGGCGCCGTTCATCATCGCCGAGATCGGCGTGAACCACGATGGCGACATGGCGTGCGCGCGCGAACTCGTGCGCGCCGCGAAGCTCGCGGGCGCCGACGCCGCGAAGTTCCAGATGTTCGACGCGACGATGCTGATGTCGCTCGACTCGGTGCTTGCCGCATACCAGCGCGAGCGCGGCGCGCGCGACCCGCGCGAACTGCTGCAGGGCCTGCAGCTGCCGCCCGACCGGCTCGGCGACCTGGCGGAGGAGTGCGTCAAGGTCGGCATCGTGCCGATGGTGACGGTGTTCTCGCTGCCGCTCGTCGAACGCGCGCAGACGCAGGCCTGGAAGGCCTTCAAGATGGCCTCGCCCGACATCGTGAACCTGCCGCTCCTCCGCGCGATCGCGGCGCTCGGCAAGCCCATGGTCGTGTCGACGGGCGCCGCCACGCGCGACGAAGTCGCACGCGCCGCGCGGTGGCTTGCGCCGCAGCCGGAACTCGCGTTCCTCCAGTGCACCTCGAGCTACCCGACGCGCGACGACCGCGCCGCGATCGGCGGCATGCACGAGATCGCCGCGCTCACGGGGCGCATCGTGGGATACAGCGACCACACCGCGTCGATCGACACCGGCGCGATCGCCGTCGCGGCGGGTGCGTCGATCCTCGAGAAGCACCTCACCTACGACCGCGACGCGACGGGGCCGGACCACGCGGCGAGCCTCGATCCGAGGCAGTTCGCGGCCTATGTGCAGCTGGCGCACCGCGCCGCGCGCATGGTCGGCGGCGCCACGAAGGAACTGCAGGATGGCGAGCGCGATGTGCGCCGCGTGAGCCGCCAGTCGCTCGTCGCCGCGCGCGACCTGCCGGCGGGTCACCTCGTGACGCCGGACGACCTTCTCGTGAAGCGTCCCGGCACGGGAATCTGCGCAAGCCGGTTCGACGAGGTCGTCGGGCGCCGGCTCGCCCGGTCGGTCGTCGCCGACCGCGTGCTCGACGAGGCGGACATCGCGTGGCCCGTCGCGGTGGAGTCGCGGGCGTGAACATGGCGGACCGTCGAAAGATCGTGGTCGTGACGGGCACGCGCGCCGAGTGGGGCCTGCTTTCGCCCGTGTGCCACGCGATCTCCGAGCGGCGCGATCTTTCGCTCGAAGTCTGCGCGGGCGGCGCGCATCTCCTCGATCCACCCCGCAACGGCGATCCCGTCGGTGGCTTGCCTGTTCCCTCCGAGCCGACGATCGTCTGGGTCGAGTCCAGCGGCCATCGCGTGCACCGCTTCGCGATGCAGCGCGAAGGCGAGACCGGAAGGCTCGCCGATGCGGCCGCGCTCGGACGCGGCATCTCGGCGCTGACCGAGCACTTCGCGCGGCTTGCGCCCGACTTCGTGGTCGTGCTCGGCGACCGCATCGAGGCGTTCGCGGCCGCCAGCGCCGCGTCGATCGGCGGCATCCGCGTCGCGCACATCCATGGCGGCGACCGCGCCGAGGGCATCGCCGACGAGGCGATGCGCCACGCGATCACGAAGCTGTCGCACATCCACTTTCCCGCCAGCGCACAGAGCGCCGAACGCATCGCGCGTCTCGGCGAGGACGGGGCGCGCATCCACCTCGTCGGTTCGCCCGCGGTCGATGGGCTCGATGCGATCAGGCCGACGACCGCGGAGGAGCACGCGTCCATCGGTGCTCCGGACTATGTGTTCCTCATGCATCCGATCGGCCGTGCCGACGCGGAGGAGGAGCGCGAGGCCTACGCGGTGCTCGAGGCGCGTGCCGCGCGTGGCCGCGTCGCCGTGCTCGCGCCGAACTCCGATCCGGGTCGGGACGGCATCGCGCGGGCGATCGAG
>JBKCZS010000146.1:0-52608 GCA_046337925.1 bacterium
TGTCGAGGCGCTGATGGAGCGCTTCATCACGGTGACGCCGCTGCAGTATGACCTGACCGACTACCACCGCATCTCGGAGTGGCGCAAGCGACTCGCCACTTGATTGAAGCGGCCGCGACCACCGAACGCTCCCAAGCACCAAAGGGAGCGGCCGCAGCCGCGACCGCTCAACGCTTCCAAGCACCAGAGGGAGCGGCCGCAGCCGCGACCGCTCAAACCTCCCAAGCACCAAAGGGAGCGGCCGCAGCCGCGACCGCTCAAATGACGCCGCGACCGCTCAAATTCAGTCCGCCAGCATGATCAGCCGCAGCCGGATCGTCACCGTCTGCCCCGGCTTCAGCTTCATCAGCTGCGATCCGCTCGCGCGCCACTTGAACAACGCGCTGCGGATCGCCTCGTCGATGCTCGGGTTTCCGGTCGAGCGAACGATGCGCGCGACCTGCGGCACGCCGTCGCGACCGATCACGAGTTCGCCGATCGGATTGCGCGCAACACCGTCGACCAGGTTCAGCGTGGTGAAGCGCGGTCGGACCGGCTTCAGCTCGATGCCCTTCGCCGCGAGCGGCCGGCCGTTGCGCCACGAAGTGACGGGCACCTCGATGATCGAGGTCGGATCGCTCTCGCGGTCGGACAGTTCGCCCGTCTTCGCGGTCGTGTCGCCGGGTTCGCCCGAAGGTGCGGGCGGTGCGGGCGTCGTGCTCGCGCCATCGACCGGCTGCGGACCGGGAACGCCGCCGCCCTGCGGACCGTTGGTTGGAAGCACGGCCGGATCGCCCGCAGGATTCTGCTTCGCGGGGTCGATCGCGGAATCACGCGGAGCATTCGGGTCGCTCGGGTCGACCGGCGCGTCCTGCGGCGGCTTCACCGTCGTCGAAGCGGGGTCCGTCGCATCGCGCGGCGGCGCATCGGGCGCAGCGCCCGGCGCGGCCGGATTGAGCACCTTCGACGGATCCGTCGCCGACGGACGCGGCTCCTCGGTCGGATCCGTTCGCGGGTCGTTGCGCGGGTCGGTCTTCGTCGGGTCCTCGACCGGTGGCACCGGCTTTGTTCCGTCCGCCGGGTTCCGCGGAGTGGTCGGCGACGGCACCGTCGGGTCGTCGGGCGTCGAGGACGGGTCCTTCCGCGGATCGACGGTCGAAGGATTGGACGCAGCGCTCGGAAGACTCGGGTCGTTCGAACTCGGCGCATCCTCGGCAGGGCCGCCGCGGTCGGGCTCCGGACGCGCGACCGCCGGCATCTCAGGGGCGGGAAGCGGCCGGGCGAGTTCAGGGTCGGAACCGCGGGTCAAGGTCGCTTCGGATGGAGGCGAAGACGCCGCGGGCGAGGCGACTTCGGGGGTCGGCTGCGACACGAGGTTCGTGGGCGTTGCGGCGTCGGTGCCCACGGCGGAGGCGGGAAGGCGGGAGTCGCTTGGGTTCGGAGAGACCGCCACCGACGGCGACGGAGCGGCGGGCGGCAGCAGCGGGGAGGCCGTGCCGCGCGAGCCGCTCGCGGCCTGGAGCCGGTACGCGGCCTGCTCGACTTCCGCGAGTTCGGCGAGATGCTGCTCGTACTCGTCGTAGCCGATCCAGTTCATGGTGACCGCGGTGCTCTCGTCGATGCCGAGGCGAACTTCCTCCTCGCGGTCGCGAAGTTCGGGCGGGAGGTTGCGCACGCGGTCGCGGCGCTGCTGCAGCGCGCGGCGCGAATTCTCCGCCGAGCGCTCGGCCGCCTTCTCGCGCTCGGCCTCCTTGGCCGCGCCCTTCTCGTCGGCGCCGGCGAGATCGCGCCTCACGGTCTGGGCGGAGTCGAGGCCGCCATCGGACCCGCCGCGACCGCCGAACACCCCGAGGGCGGGGAACACGACAAGGAGATGCAGCGCGAGCGAGAGCGCAAGCGCCAGCGTGATGGGGAGGTTGGCTCGGAGCCACTGCATGGAACGGCGCGGAGTTGCGTGATCGCAGACTGACCTCTGCGGCGACTTTCAAGCCTAGGACGGCTCAGCCGCCGCCGACGGGGGGATTCGACGGGGAAGGCGAAGGCGTAGCTGAGGGCGTAGCTGAGGGCGCAGATGAGGGCGCAGATGAAGTGCCAGTGGTTGATGGAGCAGCGGTCGGGATCGTCGGCACGGTCGGGCCCGTCGCGGGAGCCGTCGGCTCCGGCGTCTCCAGTTCGCGCGTGGCGGGCCCGCGCTGCTGGCGGCCGACGATGTTCACATTGAACTTCGAGGGCTGGAGCCGATCCCAGATGTCGAGGAGGATCGTCGAGCGGTCGACGGGCGAATCGCCATCGGCGAGCGCGAGGTAGACGACGAGGTCGGGCGCGTTCGCGCGCGCTTCCTCGAGCTTCGGCACGAGTTCGTCGAGCGCGACGGCCACCCGGTCGAGGTAGAGCGACCCGTCGAGGTCGACCGAGATCGTCGCCGCGGGGACCGGCTTCGCGGCCGTGCCCGACTGGTAGGTCCGGAGCGACATCGGGATCAGGTCCACGCGCTCCATCACCATCACGCTGTAGATGAAGAAGGTCAGCAGGAACAGCATGACATCGATGAGCGGTGCAAGCTCGATGCGAGGTTCATGCGGGATGCGGCGGACCTTGAACATGCAGCGGACCTTCTGGACGACGGCTCACGGACGACGGCTCACGGACGCGACCGCTCGCGCCGGTCGATCACGCTTCCGGTGCGGGTGCCGGCTCGGCCTCCGCGCCGCCGGACTCCTGGCCGTCCGTCTCCTCCATCGGCGCGCTCGCGACGCCGACGACGGCATCGCCGTCCTTCAGCCGCACGACGCGCACGCCCTGCGTGTTGCGGCCGACCTCGCGGATCGAGTCGGCCGGCACGCGCACGAGCATGCCGCCTTCGCTCACGACGACGACCGAGTCGGCGGGCGCGATCGGAAGCACCGCGACGACGAGACCGTTCTTGTCGGTGGTCTGGATGTCGATGCGGCCCTTGCCGCCGCGCGACTGGGCGCGCGTCGAGCCGTCCTCGCTCTGGACGAGGTACTCGCCGAAGCCCGTTCGCTTGCCGTAGCCCTTCGTCGTGACGGTGAGGAGCGCGCGCGAGTCGTCGCAGCGCACGATGCCGACCACCTCGTCGGTGTCGGCGAGCTCGATGCCCTTCACGCCCGCTGCGTCGCGGCCCATCACGCGCGCGTCGTCTTCCTCGAAGCGGATCGCCATGCCTTCTCGCGTCGCGAGGAGCACATGGTCGGTGCCCGAGGTCGAGATCACGCCGACGAGGTTGTCGCCGTCGTTGAGCGCGACGGCGATGATGCCGGCGCGGTTGACATTGCGGTAGTCCTTCAGGCTCGTGCGCTTCACGCGGCCCTTCGAGGTCGCGAAGACGAGGTAGTCCTCCTTCTTCTCGAAGTCCTCGATCGGAAGGAAGGTGCGGATCTTCTCGCCCTCGCGCAGGTCGAGCAGGTTCACGATCGCGCGGCCCTTCGCGGTGCGCGCCATCTCGGGGATCTGCCACACCTTGATGCGGAAGACGCGGCCCGTGTTCGTGAAGCAGAGGAGGTCGTCGTGCGAGCCGCAGACGAGCACCTGCTCGACATAGTCGTCGTCGCGGGCGTCGGAGCCCTTGATGCCGGTGCCGCCGCGGCCCTGCGTCCTGTAGGTGTCGAGCGGAAGGCGCTTGACATAGCCCGCGTGGCTGACGGTGAGGACGGCGGTGTGCTCTGGCACAAGCTCGCCGAGCTCGAAGTCCTCGGCCTCGTTGCCCTCGATCGCGGTCTTGCGGTCGTCGCCGAAGCGCTCCGCGAGCGCGATGGTGTCTTCGCGCACGATCGCGAGGATGCGACGCGGATCCGCGAGGATCGCCTCGAGCTCGTCGATCGTCGCGAGGAGTTCGTTGAGCTCCTTCGCGAGCTTCTCGATCTCGAGGCCGACGAGCTGGATGAGGCGCAGCGCGCCGATCGCCTCGGCCTGGACGCGCGTGAGCGACACGCCGCCCTTGCCGGCGGCATAGAGCGCCTCTGCGCGCTCGACGAGGCGCGTCGGCACGATGTCGATGCGCGGGTAGTCGCCCGAGATCCGGAACGCGCGCTGCATGAGGCGTTCGATCGCCTCCTCGCGGGTGCGGCTCGTGCGGATGAGGCGGATGACCTCGTCGATGTCGCACACCGCGTAGATGAGGCCTTCGAGCTTGTGGGCGGCCTGGCGCGCCTGACGCAACTCGAACTCGCAGCGGCGACGGATCACATCGCAGCGGTGGTCGATGTAGCACTGGATGAGCTGCCGCAGCGACAGCGTGCGCGGCTGGTGGTTGACGAGCGCGATGTTCTGGATCGAGTAGCTCGACTGAAGCGGCGTGAACTCGTAGAGCTGCTTCTCGACGATTGCCGGATCCGCGCCCTTCTTGAGCACGACTTGGATGCGCGTGCGGGCGTCGCGGCCCGAGTGGTTGCGCACATCGGCGATGTCCTGGATGCGGTCTTCCTTCGCGGCCTCGACGATCTTCTCGATGAGCGCGGCCTGCGAGACCTGGTAGGGGATCTCGTCGATCACGATCGCGTCGCGCTGGTTCACCTTTTCATGGTGGACCCGCCCGCGCACGACGAGGCGGCCGCGGCCGCTGGCGTAGGCCTCCATGATGCCGCGGCGGCCCATGATGATGCCGCCGGTGGGGAAGTCGGGGCCCGGCACGAACTCCATGAGGCGCTCGACGCCGATGAGCGGGTCGTCGAGCGGCGCGACGATCGCGCCGCAGATCTCGCGCAGGTTGTGCGGCGGCATCGTGCTCGACATGCCGACGGCGATGCCGGACGAGCCGTTCACGAGGAGATTCGGGAACTTCGCCGGCAGCACGCACGGCTCCATGAGCCGCTCGTCGTAGTTCGGCTTGAAGTCGACGGTCTCCTTGTCGAGGTCCTCCATCAGCGTCATCGCCGCGGCGGTCATGCGTGCCTCGGTGTAGCGCATCGCGGCCGGCGGATCGCCCTCGATCGAGCCGAAGTTGCCCTGCTTGTCGACGAGCATGTAGCGCGTCTTCCAGTCCTGCCCGAGGTTCACGAGCGTTGGATAGATGACGGCCTCGCCGTGCGGGTGGTAGTTGCCGCTGGTGTCGCCGCAGATCTTGGCGCACTTGATCTGCTTCCTGCCGGGCGACAGCTTGAGGTCGTTCATCGCCACGAGCACGCGGCGCTGCGAGGGCTTGAGTCCGTCGCGCACATCGGGCAGCGCACGATCCATGATCGTGCTCATCGCGTAGGTGAGGTAGCTCTCGTGCAGCTCGCGATCGATCTCGAGATCGATGATGTTGTCGTGCTGCGGAGCCTGTCCGTCGCCCGCGGTCGGTGGATTGTTCGCGCCTTCGGCCATCGGAAAAACGGTCCTTTCAGACCTCCTCGGAGGAGAGCCGAAAGTATAGCCGAAACCGCCCGGCGCCGTCGGGCGCGGGATGCACGGAGATGCCTTGTTTTCTAGGTGTTTTTACGCATCGCGCACGCCGACGATCGCGACCCCCAGCCGGTCGGCCGCGGCAAGCACCGCAGGCCGGTCGACGAGGATCACGCGGCCGACGCCGACGGCGATGCAGCCGCCGCCGGCCCGGGCCATCGACTCGATCGTCGCGACGCCGATCGTGGGAACATCGGCGCGCATGTCGTGGCCGGGGCGCGCCGTCTTGAGAAGCGTCCATCCCTTGCGCCGGCAGAGCTCGCCCGCGCGCACGATCATGCGGTCGGTGCCCTCGACCGCCTCGACCGCGATGACATCCTTCTCGCGCACGGCGATCGCCTGCCCGATGTCGAGCGAGCCGACCTGCTTGAGGAGCGGCCAGCCGAAGTCGATGTCGCCGCGCTGTTCGTCGGTCGGCTGACGCTTGGTCATCACGCCTTCCGAAGCCATGTGGTCGGGGATGTAGGTGGTCGAGTCGATCAAGACGAGTCCTTCCTTCGCGAGGTCGTCGGCGAGGACGGTGAGAAGCGTGGCGCTTCGCCGGTCGTGGCGGAGCTTGCGGTACCAGAGGTTGATCGCGCGCCAGTCGGGCAGCTGGCGGAACATGCGGAAGGGGTCGTGCATGCGCGCCTTGGCGACCCGGCCCACCATGACGGCTTCGGTGATGCCGAAGCGCCGTGACAGGCGCAGCCATCGGCCGAGCTGGATGACGCCGGCCTCGGCGAAGTCGTCGCACATCTGCGGAAGTTCGGGTGAGAACTGGTCGCGCAGCCCGATGCACGCGACCCGACGGCCCGCCGCGCGGATGCCTTGCGCGACGATCAGGGGCAACTGGCCCTGGCCCGCGATCAGTCCGATCGGGGGCGCGTCGGCGCGGTTCGCGTGCGGGGCGGGCAGGCTCATCGGTCGGTCTTCGGCCCCATCGGCAGGAAGCGGTCGGGATCGGCGTGGACAGGTGCGGCCGCATGCCGCTCGAGCCAGTCGACGAGCGGCTCGAGCGCGGTGCCGAAGTGCAGGATCTCCCACACGGCCTCGCGCACGAACCGCTCCTTCACCGCATGGTCGATCAGCGCCTTGAGCGGGAGGTAGTAGCTGTGGTCGTCGAGCACGGCGATCGGCTTCGCGTGGTCGCCGATCTGGCGGCCGACGAGCGTCTCGAAGAACTCCTCGTAGGTACCGAGCCCGCCCGGCAGCACGAGGAACCCGTCGGCCCGCTCGACGAGCAGCCGCTTGCGCTCGCGCATGGTCTCGACCACGACGAGCTCGTCGCAGCCGTCCCACCCTTGCTCGAGGTCGAGGACCTTGCGGGTGATGATGCCCTCGACGCGTCCGCCGGCCGCCTTGCAGGCGCGCGCGGCCTCTCCCATCAGCCCGAGACCGCCGCCACCGTAGACGAGCGTGATGCCGCGCCGAGCCAGCAGTTCGCCCGCGGCGCGCGCCGCGACCGCGAAGTGCGGGTCGAGGCTGCGTGAACTCGAGCAGTAGAGGGTCACGGATCGGAGGGCGTGCATCGCGTGTACCTTACCGCACCGCCATGCTCGGCATCGTCCTCGGACTCCTTCTCCTCGGCTTCGCGCTCTCCGCGCCGTTCACGGGCCTGCTCGCCCGCCTCGGCATGCGCGTCGGCGCGCTCGACACCCCGGGCGCGAAGGGCCATGTGAAGGAACTCCGCAAGGTCCCGAACATCGGCGGCATCGCGATCTTCTGGTCGACGGTCGCACCGCTCGCGGGCGCGCTGCTCCTGCTCTACGCGATTCCCGAGACGGTCGTCGGCTGGGCGCCCGCGGTCGAGCCGTATCTCGAGCGCGCGAAGGCGACGCAGGGCGACTGGGCCGTCATCCTGCTCGGCGCGTTCGTGCTCCACATCATGGGGCTCTACGACGACCGCCGCGCGCTGTCGGCGTGGCCCAAGCTGCTCCTCCAGCTCGCGGTCGCGCTCGGCACCACGATGCTCAGCGATGTGCGGCTCCTGCACACGGTCCTCGCGCCCTATCCCGGCGGCGAGATCGCAAGCATCGTCCTGACGGTCGCGTGGATCATCGTGATCGTGAACGCGGTCAACTTCATCGACAACATGGACGGCCTCGCAGCCGGCATCGGCGCCGTCGCGGCGCTCTGCTTCATGGTCGCCACCGTGCTCAACGGACAGTGGTTCATCGCCTCCGCGCTCGCGCTCCTCGCCGGCTCCCTTGGCGGATTCCTCGTCTGGAACATCCCGCCCGCGCGCATCTTCATGGGCGACGGCGGATCGCTGTTCGTCGGCTACATCCTCGCATGCCTCGCGGCGCGAACGACCTTCGTCGACACGGCGCACCCCGACTACGCGCTCGGCACGGCGTGGTACGGCGTCTTCATGCCACTCCTGGTCCTCGCGATCCCGCTCTACGACGGCGTCTATGTGACCGTGTGGCGCGTCCGCCGCGGCAAGAGCCCCTTCGTCGGCGGACATGAGCACATCTCGCACCGGCTCGTCCAGCTCGGGCTCTCGAAGCGCCGTGCGGTCGTGGTGCTGTGGCTGCTCACGGCCGTGACGGCGATGAGCGGCATCGGGCTCGGGCTGATGAAGCCGTGGCAGGCGGCGCTCGTCGGCGCGCAGCTCCTCGGGATCTTCCTCGTGATGCTCATCCTCGAGACGAGCGTGGCGCGGATCGAGGACGCGCCCGCGAAGCGATCCGACGGCGGGGAGCCGAAGCCGTGAATCCGCAGGTGCTGCGCCTCACGGGATTCGCTGGAATCCTCTCCGTGGCGGCGCTCAGGGCGCTCGTCGCGGTCCAGCCGCAGATCCTCTTCGACATCGATCCGGCGCGCGACCCGATGCCGATGCTCGCGATCGGGCCGGTCGGCTCGGGCGTGCTCGACCTCCTGCTCCTTCTCTCCGCCGCCATCGCGCTCGTCGGCGAGCACCTTGCCGGCAACGGCGTGCGCCGCCGTCTCGTGGTGCTTGCCGCGGTCGGTTCGCTGTGCGCGGCGCTGCACGCCCTCGGAAGTTCGGTCGACGCCTTCCGCGGCGGAACCTGGATCGCCGCTGCGTTTGCGTTCGTCGCGCTCGCGCATCTCGTGCGCGAGCGAAGGCTGCGCATCACGGCGATCGCGGTGCTCGCGGCGGTCGCCGCGCCGCTCGCGGTTCGCGGAGCGGTGCAGGTGACGACCGAGCACGGGGAAACCGTCGCGAGCTACGAGGCGAACCGCACGAGCTTCCTCGCCGAGCGGGGCTGGGAGTCCGACTCGAGCGCCACGCGAACCTACGAGCGGCGGCTGCGTCAGCCCGAGGCGACCGGCTGGTTCGGCCTGTCGAACCCGTACTCGTCGCTCATGGGCGTGGGCGTCGTCGGGCTCGGCGCGCTCGCGATCCTCGGTTTCCGCCGCGGTCTCGCGGGGCCGTCGGCAGCCGTGGGCGCGGCCGCGCTCGGCTGCGGCGCGCTGCTCTTCGTCAACGGAGGCAAGGGCGCGATCGCGGCGACGGGCCTCGCTGCGGTCGTCGCGCTGCTCGTGACACGCGAGAAGGTGAAGCCGCGCGCGGGCCTGGCGATGGCGCTGTGCGCGCTGGTGGTCGCTGCGGTCATCGTGCGCGGATTCATCGGACCTTCGCTCGGCGAACTGAGCGTCCTCTTCCGGTCGTTCTACCTCGAGGCTGCGGCGCGGATCGTGGCGCAGCACCCGGTGTTCGGCGTCGGATCCGAACTCGTGCAGAGCGAGTTCATGCGCGCGAAGCCCGCGATCTGCCCCGAGGATGTGACGAGCATCCACTCGATCTTCGTCGACTGGGTCGTCGCGCTCGGCGTGTTCGGCATCGCATGGGCCGCGATGGTCGCATGGGCGATGCGCGGCGAACTGGAGGTGGAGGACCCGCCGGTCGTCCGGCCGCGCGGCGTGGTGGCGCCCGAGGCGAGCGCATCGGTGCTTGCGCTCCGGATCGGCGGACTCATCGCGGTGGCGGCGCTCATCCTTCAGTCGCGCGTCGAGGCGCCTGCGCTCGACCAGGCCGCGCTCGTCCTCCGCGCGCTCGGCATCGCCGGCCTCGTGCTCGTGGCGGCATGCGCCGCGCGCATCGCCGAGGAACTCGACGGCATCCGCCTCGCGGCGGTCGGGCTCGCGCTCTCGGTGCTCGTGCTCGCGCACGCGCAGATCGAACTGACCGCGTGGCTTGCGGGCTCCTCGGCGCTCGTCCTCGCGATCGCGGCGCTCGGCACGGCGCTGCCGAAGGGCGGTTCGGCCGGACGCGCCTCGTCGCTCGTCCTTGCGCTTCCCATGCTTGCGATCGCCGTTCCCGCGATGTCCGTCCTTCGCGAACGCGAGATCCACCGCGATCTCGTCGAGGCGGCCGACCGCGTGCGGCCGCTCGCGGAGGTGCGGCTCCAGTTCGTCGCCTTCGCCGAGTCGCGCGCGCGCAACGAGGCCACCGATCCGAAGCCGCTCATCGAGGCGATCGAAATCGCAGCAGGACCCGAGCGCGCGGCGCCCGTGGTCGAGGCGATGCGCGGCGACGACCCCGCGGCGCTTGTCGCTGCGCTCGTGGCCGTGGACGGCGCGCTGCGCCGCGAGGCGGCCGACATCCTCGTCCGCTCCTCGGAGAAGCATCCGTCGAGCCGCGTCGCGATGGAGGCTGCGATCAAGCAGCTCGCCGCAAGCGGACGGCGCGCGACGGGCGTCCGCACGGCGCAGATCGTCGACCGCGAGGCGTTCGCGATGGCGCGCGAGCTCGCCGAGAAGCAGGCGGTCGCGCGTCCGGGCTTCCGCGCCTACGCGATGTGCGCGGACCTCGCGTTCGAGAACCTGCAGCGCGCACTCGCCGGCCGCGACGCCGCCGACATCAAGTCGTCCGCCGACGAGGCGCTGCGATGGACGAGGCTCGCGCTCGGGGCGCAGCCCTACAGCGCGCGGCGTCAGGCCGATCTCGGCGATGCGCTGCTCGCGGCGTCCGACGCGGCGGGCGCCGTCACGGCGTTCGAGGCGGCGCTCGCACAGGACGAGAACACGGCGCTCGACCCGCTCATGCAGTTCTCGACGCGCGAGCGCACGCGGATCCAGACCGCGCTCGAGCGCGCGCGCACCGCGGCTGCGCAGCCGCCGTCCGCGCCGTCGCCGTGACGCATCACGGGACCCGCACGAGCGATCGTGCGAAGATGCGCGTCATCACGATGCCGCGGTCCGGCGGGAACTTCGCCATGCCCTCGGCCCGCAGCGCGACGGCCGGACCCGACGCGTACGCCTCGTAGTCCTCGCGCGAGGCGAAGTGGTAGCGGCTCTCGACATCGCCCGGAGCGTCTGGCTGCGAAGGATCCGGCTCGAACTCCACGAGCTCCGCATCGAGCGCGCCGGCCTTCACCACATCGGCGAGATGCCCGCCCGCAAGCCACGCGATGAACTCCGCCCGGACCTCGCGGTTCGTGAAGCGCGACCGCACCGCGTAGAGGAAGCGTGCGTCACTCGCCACGCGCGGGCTCCTTCGCTCGGGCCGCGTTGATCGCGTCGATCACCTGGCCGGGCGTGTAGTCGCTGGCATTGAGCACCACGCTGCCGTCGCGTCCGTAGACGAGAAGCAGGGGAATCGTGACCCGGTTCGACGCCTTCAGGAGCGCGTTGCCCGCCTCGTTGTTGCCGGTCAGGTCGACCTTGATCGCGGCCACATCGTCGGCGTTCAGTTCCTTCGAGACGCCGGGCTGGTTGAGGACGAGCGCCTCGAGCGTCTTGCAGTTCGCGCACCATTCGGCCGTGAAGTCGATGACGACGACCTTGCCGTCCTTCTGCGCGGCCGCAAGCCGCTCGGGCGTGTAGTAGGTCCAGTCGATCGGGCCCTTCGCGGTCTGCGAGAGCCCGATGAGCACGCTCACCGCGAGGATGAACGCGCCGATGCCGCCGAAGATCACGCGGTTGCCGGCCTTCTTCGTGATGGCGAAGGTGCGCCAGAGGAGCCAGCCGCCCGCGGAGGCTCCGAGCGCCGCGACGAGCCACCAGTAGAGATGGCTCGGCGGCTCGGGCGGCGTGACGAGGAGTCCCGCGGTGCCCGCGCCGATGAAGTAGGCCGCCGCCGCGAGGAGCAGGAGGCCCATCACCTGCTTGATGAGGTCGCTCGCCGGTCCGGTGCGCGGCATCTTCTCGACGAGCTTCGGGAAGGCCGAGAGGACGAGGTACGGGAGCGCCATGCCGGTGCCGACGGCGCCAAACACGATCAGGATCGTCGTGGGGCTCTGCGTCGTCGCCCACGCGACGGCCGTGCCCATGAGGGGCGCCGTGCAGGGAGTCGAGAGCACCGCGGTCATCACGCCGAAACCGAACGACCCGAGATACGAGTCGTGCTTGGCCTCGATCATGTAGATCCAGTCCGGCAGGCGCATCGAGAAGAAGCCCGCCATGCCGATCGCCATCACGCCGATCACGATGCCGACGCCGATCGTGAAGAGCGGCTCCTGGAACAGCTGGTTCGCGCTCGTGAAGCCCTGCACGGTCGCCATGAGGACGCCGAGCGCCATCCAGAACGCGATGACGCCGAGCGACATCACGAAGCCGAGGCTGAAGCACTTCGCGCGGCTGCCCTGCGCGGCCTGCGAAAGCCCGATGATCTTGAGCGGGATCACCGGCAGCACGCACGGCGTGAAGTTGAGGAGGAGGCCGCCCGCGGCCGCGATCAGGAGGAGCAGGAGGAAGCCTGCGCCGTTCGGATCGATCGAGAACTTCAGCGTGAAGAGGTTGAACTCAAGCAGTTCGCTCGGCTTGTCGCCGGAACGGATCTTTCCGTAGACGGCGGGATCGAACGACGCGAAGGCGGCGTCGGGTGCGCCGGCCGATGCGCCCGGCTCGATCGTGAAGCGCACGACGGCCTCGATCGACGCGGGCGGTTCGCAGCGCTCGTCGTCGCAGGCCTGGAATCGGATCTGGAAGGGGATCTCGACCGGTCCGGGCTTCGCGTCGGCCCTGATCGAGAGCGGCACGAACACGCTGAACGATCCCTCGTGGACCGCGTACTCCATCGGGCCGTCGCCGAGGTTCATCTCGACCGCGTGGAGCTTCGGCCACTGGGCGAACTCGAGGTTGAGGTCGACGCCCGCGATGTCGGCCGGCTTGCCGTCCGCCCCGTTCGCGATCGAAAGCACCGTCGGGATCGCGCCGTTGAAGGCGTTCATGCCCTCGAGCGCGGCGCCCTTCTGGGGCCACATGTGCCAGCCCGGGGCGAACTTGAGCTGGAGCGCGATGGGAAGGTCGCCGCCCGGCGCCACCCGCTCGGCCGACGGTACGGCGACGACCTCGAGGACCGAATCGGGGGCGTCCGCTGAGGCGGTCGGAGCCGGGGCGGGGAAACCGGGGATCTTCGGCTTGCCAGGCGCGAACTGCGCCATCGCGGCGGGGGTGAGGGCGAGCAGCAGCGAGAGCGCCGACAGCCACAGTCCAAGCCAAAGGCCTCTGGAGGGGCGAATCGTCGGAAAGGCTGCCGCGCACTCGGTGATTCTCATGGCGCACATCCTACGGGCGCGGAACGGTTCCGTTGCCGACAGCGGGTGCCGCGGCGCCGCCTCTGGCGGGCGCAAACGGCTTTTCGGTCGTGCCCGTCCCGTCGCGGCGGTCTGTTCCCGGCCGTCAAGACGGGCAGGCCTCGTCGTTCAAGGCGCTTTGCCTCGGACGCCGATGAACGGTGCGAGGCGGAGCGTGCTGCGGCGGAGCCGGCACGGTCGCCTTCGGGTGCCGCGGACTGCGGCTCCCGTGCCCGAATCTCCGCGGAAGGAATCCGCACAAGGACATCATGGGTACCGAGGCACTCAACCAATCCGAAGTCGACGCGCTGATGAGCGCGACCGAGTCAGGGGAGGCCGCGCCGGACTCGATTCCGACGCAGATCTTCTCGCGGGCCCGTCGCGACAGCGATCAGATCGACATCCAGCCCTACGACTTCAAGCGTCCCGAGCGCATCTCGAAGGACCAGATGCGTGCGCTCGAGATGCTGCACGAGACCTTCGCGCGAAACTTCGGCGCGTCGCTGTCCGGCTTCCTCCGCACCATCGTCGAGGTGAAGGTCGTCGAGGCCGCGCAGATGACCTACTCGGAGTTCATCTCGAGCCTTCCGAATCCGACCAGCTTCAACCTCGTCCGCTGCCCGCCGCTCGAGGGCCAGATCTGCCTCGAGATCTCGCCGCTCGTCAACTACCCGATCATCGACCGTCTGCTCGGCGGCTCGAACAAGGAGCTCTTCATCCCGCAGCGCCCGATGACCATGATCGAGACGCGCCTGATCCAGAAGATCCTCCAGCGCGCGACGGTCGGCCTCCAGGAGGCGTGGGCCGGCATCCGCAAGATCGAGTTTGCGCTCGGCGAGATGGAGTCGAACCCGCAGCTCGTCCAGATCGTGCCTCCCAACGAAGTCGTGGTCGTGATCGGCTTCGAGGTCAAGCTGACGAGCCGCACCGGCCCGATGAGCCTCTGCATTCCGTACAACGTGATCGAGCCGCTCATCGAAGACCTCTCTGCCCAGAGCTGGTTCGTGACCGGCAAGAGCAAGACCGGCGCCGACACCGCCGACCGCATCGCCGGCGGACTCTCCGGCGCGTCGGTTGAACTCGAAGCCACGCTCGCGACCACGACCATCTCGCTCGCCGAGCTCAAGTCTCTCGAGGTCGGCGACATGATCGTCACGCATCGCCCCGCGACCTCGCCCGCCATCCTCGGGGTGGAGGGGCGTCCGAAGTTCTTTGCCGAGATCGGACAGTACCGAGGGGGACGGGCCTTGAAGATCCAGCGCCCCGTCAAGCCGCATGAGCGCATCGATCTCAGCGGTACTGGCGTACATTGATCGCGAACGGTTGCGATTCTGCATCGATCTGCCGCGAAGGACGGGCCTTCATACCGTCGGCGGTGCTCCGGGCGACTCGCGATGGTTCTGGCTTGACGCAAGTCTCTGAAGCAGAAGATGTTTGACTCTGGGTGGTAGGGTCGATATCTTCCCTTCTTCCCCAAGCGCATTCGTGACGCGAGGGGTTTGTTGGTGGTCTGCAACCGAGAGGTTGGGCCTGCAACGGCAATGCTGCGGCAGCGCGCGAGTGCGAGCTGGTGTCAAGGTTGTCGGCGCACGCACAATCCGATTGAGGTGTGTCAGTTATGTCACAGTCCTTCGATCAATCGATTGGCAAGACCGTTCGGGTCGGGCTCGACCGATGAGGCCGTTTGGGTCTCATCTTCGTTCCGCCCCGAACGCGGTGCAGGCGATCGTTCGCCCGTCTTGGCTTCGCAGCCATGAGGTCGGCAATCGTTCGGCGCCGTGTGAGTGTGATTTGGCAGGGCGTGGTTCGATCTCGATGCTGGGTTCAATGCTGGAGGCGCCTCTGATCCACTGAGGCGCGTCAGTCCCCGCAACTTGGCGGAGCCTTGGGCATCCGCAGAGGAGCGAACCTCGTCCAGCCACGGGTACTGCGGGTACCCGTGGCTGTGTGCTTGGTGTGTGCGTGTGTACTGATTCCCTTTGAGTCTGCTCTCCATCTTCGATCTATCTCCCGCGCGGCCGGTTGTCTCCGGCCGCAACATCCAAACTGCCGCGCAGGTCGCGGCGACAACTCAACCAAGGCCATCGCGGCCGAGCGCCGCGCAGAACCTTGGACAACTTTGCAAGGGGCCCGTCATGACTTCTGAAACTCTTCGTCTCCTCGACTCCATCGCCCGCGATCGCAACATCGATCGCGAGCATCTCATCCGCGATCTTGAGATGGCGATGGTCAGCGCTGCGCGCAAGCACTTCGATTCGCTCGACACCGAGGAGTTCGGCTGCGAGATGGACCGCCTGAGCGGCGCGCTCACGATCTGGCGCAACCTCCCCGATGGCGGCCGCGAGCTCATCCCGATCGAGAAGCTCGGCCGCATTCCCGCGCAGACCGCGAAGCAGGTCATGATCCAGAAGTTCCGCGAGGACGAGCGCAACGCCCTCATGGAGGAGTTCGCGAAGCGCCAGGGCGAGATCGTCACCGGCACCGTCATTCGGCAGGAAGGTCCCGCGCTCATCGTGCAGGTCGACCGCGCCGAGGCGTTCATGCCGAAGTCGGAGCAGATCCCTGGCGAGATGTTCAAGCCCGGCGACCGCATCCGCTGCCTCGTCCACGAGGTCCGCGACGCGGGCAGCCAGGTCAAGATCATCCTCTCCCGCGCGAAGGCCGACTTCATCCGCCGCCTCTTCGAGGCGGAAGTCCCCGAGGTGGCCGAGCGCGTCATCGAGATCAAGGCGCTCGCCCGCGAGCCCGGCCAGCGCTGCAAGGTCGCGGTCGCGAGCGTCGACTCGAAGGTCGATGCGAAGGGCGCGTGCATCGGCGTGCGCGGAAGCCGCATCCGGAACATCGTCGACGAGGTCAACGGTGAGAAGATCGACATCGTGCTGTGGAACGAGTCGAGCCAGGTGCTCATCTCGAACGCCGTGCGCCCCGCCGCCGTCGAGGAAGTCAGCCTCTGCTTCGAGCTCGGCCGCGCCACCATCATCGTGCGCGAAGACCAGCTCTCGCTCGCCATCGGCAAGCGCGGCCAGAATGTCCGCCTCGCCGCGAAGCTGACCGGCTGGGACATCGACATCCTCACGCCGCCTGAATTCGCGAAGGGCCTCGAGGTCCTCGGCGAGACGCTGCGTCCGATCGCCGGCGTGACCGACGAGCTGCTCGACAAGATCGGCGCGCTCGGCATGATCAGCGTCTTCGATGTCGAGGAACTCGGCACGCAGATGCTGGTGGAGGAGCTCGGCCTCAGCGAGGAACTCGCGGACGAGATCTGCACCGCGGCGTCTGCGCGCGCGCGCATCGTCGAGGAAGAGCGCGCGGTCGAGGCCGCCAAGGCTGCGGAGCGCGCGGCCGAAGAGGCTGCCGCGACCGACGCGATCCTCGGTGGCGAGCCCGCGAGCGGCGCGGTCACGCCCGACGCGGACGCGGAGAGCGCTGCGGATTCGATTCTTGGATTTGGCCGCTCAGGTCGGGTCAACGACTGAGCGGAGCGTGTGGTTGCCTGCCCGCGCGCGGCCGGACGCGCGGGCATGGGGGATTGGATCCGGAGGGGAATGGATGGATCGGTTGTGTGGCTCGGACTGCCCGATGGTCGGGTGAGCCGGGTGAAGTGATCAGGAGGAACGCTTGTCGAAGAAGCCCGCGTCGCTGAAGGTGCATCAACTCGCCAAGGAACTCAATGTGAGTTCCAAGGACATCGTTGCATGGTGTCAGAAGGAGGAAATCCCTGACATCGTGAATCACCTCTCGAATGTCAAGATCGGACTGGCGGAGACGCTCCGTGCCCAGTTCAAGGACGCGGCGCCGTCGGCGGACGCTTCCTCGGCATCCGACTCCGCGTCGGAAGCCTCTTCGGATGCTTCCACCTCGGAAGCCGATGCTTCGGCGGCCACCACCACCACCACGAAGAAGAAGAGCACGAAGAAGTCGACGGCCTCCGCCGCGGACAGCGGCACGGGCGGTTCGGATGGATCCGCGACCGCGGTCGCCGTTCCCGCAGAGTCGGGCGACGAAGCCGAGGCCCCGCCGACGCGCGCGGTGGCGAAGCGTGCGACCAAGAAGGCTGCACCCGCTCCCACGACCGAACCTGAGGCAGCGCCCCAGGCCGCATCGCCCGCACCGGTGGCATCCGCCCCAACCATCGGCACCACCGTCGAGACGAAGGTGGTTCCGGTCGAGGCCGCCGCCGCAGCGCCCGCAGCTGCCGCGCCCGCCTCTGAGTCGACGCCGGCGCCGGCGCCGGCGCCCGTTGCGTCCGCTCCAGTGCCCGCCGCGGCACCCGCAGCACCCACGCGCCCGACGCTCCGCATGCCCGCGGGCCTCACCGCGCGGCCGACCGCGCGCCCGGACGCCGCGACGCCCGCTGCGCCGACCAAGCCGCCAGAGCCGCCCACGGTTCCCGCGCGCCGCGTGATCACCGCGCCGCCGCCGCCGCCTGCATCGCTCGGCGATGCCGCCGGCGCGTCGCCCGTGATGAATGTGCCGAAGCGCCCGACCAACATCGGACCGGTCGGACCGCAGCTCGGTTCGCTCCAGAAGACGAAGTTGAGCGGGCCGCAGGTCGTGCGCGTCGAACAGGCCGACAACCTGCCCGCGCCGCCGCCGATGCGTCGGCCGGGCACTGCAGGTGGGCCGGGAGGCGTGGGCGGTGCCCGCGGCGGCCGAACCGGCACCGGCACAGGTCGCCCCGAAGTCCGTGGTCGCGGCGGCATTGGATCGTCGCGTTCCGGCCGCGCCGGAGACAGCGCGCGCCAGCAGTACGGCTCTCAGGATCTCCGCGAGCGGCAGAGCCGGCTCGACAGCGCCAAGGGGTTCATGTCGTCGCACCGGTCCTCGGGCATGCGGCAGTCCGGGCAAGGCGGCTTCGGCGGTTCGCGCGCCGAGCGCAAGCCGGGCGAGGTCCAGCAGGTGCATGTCGCCGAGCCGCTGACGATCAAGGAACTGTCGGCTGCGACGGGCATCAAGACGAGCGACATCATCAAGAAGCTGTTCCTCGGCGGCACCATGGCCACGCTGAACAGCTCGATCGATCGCGAGAAGGCGATCGAGATCATGATGGACTTCGAGATCGACCTCATCGTCGAGGAGGCCAAGTCGGCCGCCGAGATCATCGAGGAGCGGTTCAAGGACCGCGAGCGCGTCGACGAGCGTCGCCGTGCGCCGATCGTCACGATCCTCGGCCATGTCGACCACGGCAAGACGAGCCTGCTCGACCGGATCCGCAGCACCAACATCGCCGCGGGCGAGGCCGGCGGCATCACCCAGTCGACGCGCGCGTTCAGCGTGCCGGTCAAGGCCGGCGCGGTCGATCGCGTCGTCACCTTCATCGATACGCCGGGTCACGAGGCATTCACCTCGATGCGTGCGCGTGGCGCGAAGGTCACCGACATCGTGGTTCTCGTCGTCTCCGCGGTCAACGGCGTCATGCCGCAGACGGTCGAGTCGATCAACCACGCGAAGGCGGCCGGAGTCCCGATCGTCGTCGCGATGAACAAGATCGACCGTCCCGATGCGACCGAGGCGACCATCCGCCGCGTGCTCGGCCAGCTTGCCGAGCACGAGCTGAACCCGGTCGAGTGGGGCGGCACCACCGAAGTCATCAAGACGAGCGCCACCCGTGGCGACGGCATCCAGGAACTCCTCGAGATGCTCGACTACCAGGCCGAGCTCCTCGAGCTCAAGGCAGACTTCGGCGGCATGGCGCGAGGCACGGTCCTCGAGGCCTCCATCGAGGAAGGCCGCGGTCCCGTCGCACGCGTCATGGTGCAGGAAGGCCGCCTGAAGAAGGGCGACTTCATCGTGATCGGCCGCGGCTACGGCCGTGTGCGCGACATCATCAACGACAAGGGCGAGCGCATCACCGAGGCGTTCCCGTCGACTCCGGTGGCGATCTCCGGCATCGACGAGCTTCCCGATGCGGGCGACAAGGCCTTCGTGGTCGAGTCGATCCGCGCCGCGGAAGAGGCTGCCGAGGAGCGTCGTCGCATCGACCGCGAGCGCGAGCTCGCGGCGCCGAAGATCACCCTCGACAACATCTTCAAGCACCTCGAGAAGCAGGGCCGCAAGGAACTCGCGCTCGTCGTCAAGGGCGATGTGCAGGGCTCGGTCGAGGCGCTCAAGGGCATGCTCGCGAAGCTCCCGACCGAAGAGGTCGTGGTGTCGGTCAAGAGCGCGTCCGCCGGCGGCATCAACGAGAGCGATGTCTCGCTCGCAGAGGCGACGAAGGCGATCATCGTCGGCTTCAATGTCACCTCGAGCGGCAAGGCGCGTCAGCTCGCCGAGTCGAAGGGCATCGAGATCCGTCTCTACGAAGTCATATACGACCTCATCGACGATGTCACCAAGGCTGCCCGCGGTCTCCTGGCTCCCGAGCTCAAGCTCGAGGTGCTCGGTCACGCCGAGGTCCGTCAGGTGTTCAAGATCTCGAAGGTCGGCGCGATCGCCGGTTGCTATGTCACCGACGGCGTGGTGGAGCGCAATGCGCAGATCCGCGTCACGCGCGACGGCATCGTCGTCGAGAAGGACCGCCGGCTCGAGCAGCTCAAGCGGTTCAAGGACGATGCGAAGGAAGTGCGCGCGGGCAACGAGTGCGGCATGAAGATCGTCGGCTACGACGACATCAAGGTCGGCGATGTGCTCGAGTGCTACAAGACGGTCACCGTGCAGAGGACCTGACCGGCGCGTCGGAGCGTTCGGTTGCCATTCGCGTTCGAGTCATCGATGAGAGTCAACGAAGGAGTCCCGGGTCCAATGCACCGCGACGAGCCAGAGAAGAAGCTCCCCAAGCCGCGACGGTCCAAGCCGCGCAGCTCGGGGCCGCTCGGGCCCGAGCGGGCGCCGTCGGATCGCCCGGCGCAGATCGCGGGGGAGATCCGTCGCGCGCTACAGTCGGAACTCTCGCGCGGCCTCAACGATCCGCGCGTGCAGGGCATGGTCTCCATCACGGAAGTCGTGCTCTCGCCCGACTTCTCGGTCGCGAGGGTTCGGGTTTCGGTGCTTCCCGAGGATCGTTCTCCGCTCACGCTCTCGGGGCTCCGCGCCGGTGCGGGCTTCCTGCGTCGGCGGGTGATGGATGAGACGCGCATTTCGCGCGTTCCGCGCATCGAGTTCGAACTCGACGACCGGATGAAGCGTCAGGCAGCGCTCGATGCAGCGATCCGCAGCCCCGGCGTCTCCGACGACGCGGTGGCGGAGCAGGCGCCGCCTCCGGAAGCCTCGCCGCGTCGGCGGGGCGGAGCGGATGGGAAGCGAGCGGGTGAAGAGGAATCAGGAGATCCCACGCGATGAAGGTTGAGCCCGTTCGCGGTCCAAAGTTCGCCTCGGTCGTGCGCAAGTACGGAAGTTCGCCGCTTCCCGCCACGCCGGTGCTCGCCGGGCATGATCCTGCCGATCCGCTTGCGATCCTCCTCACGAACTACCTGCTGTGGGAGAGCAGCCTCGCGCTTGCAGAGGAGGCGCTCGAGCGGCTCTCGCGCGTGGTCGTCGATGCCAACGAGCTGCGCGTCATGCTCGAGGGTGAAGTGACCGAGGCGATCGGAACCAAGTACCCGTTCGTCGAGGAGCGATCCCGCCGCCTGCGGGCCACGCTCAACGACATCTTCCGCCGGCAGCACCGCACCTCGCTCGACCATCTGCGCAACGCCTCGCGCAAGGACCAGCGCGCGTACATCGAGGGACTGGCCGACATCCCGCCGTTCGTGGCCGGTCGCACGCTGTCGGTTGCGTTTGAACTGCCCGCGCCATGCGTCGACGATACGACGGTGGAGCTTCTCCATCAGCAGGGCGTCGTCGAGCCGACCGCGAGCACGCTCGAGGTGAGCCAGTGGATCGCGAAGAGTCACCGGCTCGAGGAACTCGGCAAGGTGAATGCCGCGATGGCTGCGCTCAACGCCGAAGGTTGGACCGCCGCGGTGAAGAATCCGGTCAAGATCCGCGGGGCGTATCTCGCGCGCCATGCGCAGTTCCGCGCAGCCGAGCATGCCGAACGCCAGAAGGTGGAGGACGAGAAGCGCGAGAAGGCGCTCGCGATCGAGCGCGCCGCAGAGCAGAAGCGCCTCGCCGAGATCGCCCGCGAGGAAGAGCGCATCCGTCAGAAGCGAGAGGCCGAGGAGGCGAAGATCCGGGCGCGCGCCGAGCGCGAGGCTGCACGCATCGCCGCGGTCGCCGCTCGGGAGAAGGCAAAGGCCGAGCGGGAGGCCGAGCGGTTGCGCCGCGAGGCCGAGCGCGCGCGCCAGGACGAAATCAAGCGCCGGGCCGCCGAGCGTGAGGCCGAACGACGCGCGAAGGATGAAGCGCGTCGCAAGGCGCGTGCGATCATCGTGGCGCGCAAGGCGGCGGAGAAGGCCCGCCTGCTTCAGGCGCGGAAGCTCGCGCTGGCGAAGAAGCAGGCGATGCAGCGAAAGCTCGCGCTTGCGAAGAAGGCTGCTGCGGCGAAGCGTGAGGAGCTGAAGAAGAAGATCATGCTCGCGAAGCGGGCTGCGATCGCCCGTCGGAAGGAACTCGCCCGCAAGGTGGCGGCCAAGAAGAAGCTGTCGCTTGCGAAGAAGCCCAAGGCGCGGCAGGCCTCGTCGCCGAAGAAGGCGACGCTCGCGAAGAAGTCGCGCGTCCAGAAGTCGCGTGCAGCGGGGCGCAAGCCCGCTGCGCGGACCAAGCCGAGCAAGCGCCGACGGTAGTTTTTCGATTCGATCGGGCTCGTGCGCGACCGGATGGCTGTCGATTCGGAGTGCTTGCAGGCAAGGATCTCGAACATGCATCGATTGGCGCAGCGGATGGCGCGACGCACGGCAAGGTCGATCTCGAGCGGTGCCGTGTGGATGGCGCCCGTTGTGCTCGGATTCGCACTGGGCTGCAGCAGCGCACCGAGCGGTCGACCCGCGACGGGCGCAAGGTCGGGCGTGCCGGCGGCACCGTCCTCCACTTCGGCTTCGGCGTCCGCCGCCGAGACTCCCGCGCCCGTCGCCTTCCCATCGCTGATGCTCGGGACCTTCGGCTCGTTCCCGGATCTCGCCTCCATCGACCGTCCGTCCGGCGGCGACGGTCAGGCGGCGATCGAGGACCTCCGTCGGCCACTGCCGGTCGTCCAAGCGCTTCCTCCGCTCACCGACGATGTCTCGCGCCTGCTCGGCCGCGCGGCGGAGGCGCTTGCGCGCAACGACCTCGAGTCTGCCGAAGTCGCGGCGAGCGATGCGGCGGAGATCGCCCCCGAGCGGCCAGAGCCTGTGGAGGTGCAGTTCCTCGTCGCGCTTGGAAGCGGTCGCCCGTCGGAAGTGCGGAAGGCGATCGCGCGGCTCGCGGAACTTGATCCTCGGAATGCGATCCCGGTCGCGTTCGCGGGCCTCGAGAGTGTCCAGAACGGGGACGACAAGGGTGCGCTCGCATCGCTTGCCTGGTTCGTCGGTCGTGATTCGCTCCCGCGTCGGGGTGTCGCCGTGCCATTGCCGACGGCGGCGGCGGAACTCGAGGAGCAGTGCGCGTTGGCGGCGCTCCGGCTCGGCCACGCCCGTGCGGCGCTGGTAGCGCTGGACGCTGCCGCCGCGTCGGTGCCGTTCGACCGGGCGGCGGAGTGTCGCCTTCTGTTGCTCCGGGCGGACGCCCTGCGTGCGGCGGGGGAAGCAGACGCTGCGGTCGACGCGCTCGAGCGCATCGTTGCGCTCGCTGAGGCGGAGCGATCGGAGCGCGCCGATGGGGAAGGTTCGGTGCTCGTGAGGGCTGCGGCGATGCTCGCGGCGATTCGTCTCGACGCGCTGCGATGCGTCGCCGGTCAGCCGGACGACGCGCTCGACGCTGCGGTCGCTGCATTCGTTCGCAACCCTTCCGATGCCGTCGCGCTGCTCCGCATGGAGCGCTTGTCTCCGCTCGCGACGAAGGAAGTTCGGCAGCGGTTGGCGCGACGGGTGTCCGCGTCGGGCGGCGGCGAGGGCGTCCTTCCATTGCGGATGGAAGTGGTGCAGGCCATGCTCGCCGATGGCGGCGACACGGGCGCGCTCGTG
Source organism: bacterium (assembly GCA_046337925.1). GTDB lineage: Bacteria > Planctomycetota > Phycisphaerae > Phycisphaerales > SM1A02 > QWPT01. The sequence continues at coordinate 22,829 of JBKCZS010000146.1, forward strand.
AAGGCGGTGGTCGCGGACGCGACCGATCGGGCGGCGTTGCGGATCGCGTTCCGACTGCTTGCTGGCCGCGGTCTCGAGCGGACCATCGGCTGCGTGATCGAGGCGTCCATCGCGCAGCCCAACGAGATCGATTCGCTGACCCGCGCGCTCCTCGGGTGCGGGGCCGAGGTCGAGGCGCTCCTGGCAACCTTGGGCGATGCCCGGCATGGCGCGGCGGGCGACGCGATCCGGAGCAGGATCTACGGGCAGTACGGGTTCCCCGAAGACGCGTTCGCGATTGCCGACGCCGCGCGCGCGCGCGACCGGGCCTCCATGGTGGCGTTGGCAGCGTGCGCGTTCGCGTCGGCCGAGCTTGAGGACGAGACCCTGCTTGCGGAGGTCGATGACGACGCCTTGGCGGCGGGAAACGCGATCGCTCGGACGCTTGCCGCTGCGGCGCTCCGCGTCGGCGACTTCGCAAGAGCTGGTGAGCGAGCGGCGCGGGCGCTCTTGGTGAATCCAGGCGATGCGCGGGCGCGGTTGATCGCGGCCATCGCGCTCGTCGAGGCAGGGGGAGCGCGCGAGCAGGCGGTGAGTCAGCTCCAGGAGCTCGCGGTCGGCTCCGATTCGGTCGCGGCCGACGCGTTCGCGTTGCTCGCTGACCTCGACCGCGCCGGGAACCCGGTGTCGGGCGGAGCTTCAGGTTCGGCAGATGGCGATGGCGGACCCGCGGACGATGGGGATCGGGCGAGGAGCAGCGGGCTGGCGGTACCGCGCGACGCGGCTCAGGTGCTTGCGGCCGCGGCGGGCGATCTCGATCGCATCCGTCACCCGCTCGCACTCGAGTGCCTGGCGCTCGCCGAGGAGCTCGATCCGGCGATGGATGCCGGACGCAGGATCGTCGTACGCGCAAGCCGTCCCGATGCGTCGCGCGCGTTGGCGAGCTGGGCGCGATCGACGCTTGAGGAAGCGCCTGCGCTCCCGTCGCGCCGACGGATCGCCGCCGCGCTCGAGGAGCCACGCGCTTCCGACGCGATTCCTGCCGCGCCCCTTCATGCGCGGTTCGATGCACTCCAGCTGGCAAGCGAAGGCGTGCAGGCGCGGAATCGCGTGGAGCGCAGCGTGCTCCGTCCGCGCACGCCTTCGGCAGTCGCGGCGCAAGCCGACGCATTGCTCAAGGCCGGGCAGATCGGGGAGGCCGTGCGCCTCCTCGAAGCACTCGGCGCTTCGACCTCGGGACCCATGCCTGCGGGTGCCGCTCGTCGGATTCTGGGCGTTGCATCCGAGTTGTCCTCAGTGGATCCCGAGTTCGCGCCGATCATGCAGCGAGTGGCGATGCAGGTGGTGGCAAGGCTTGCTGCGGTCGGTCCGGAGGAGATGACGGGGGCGATGAAGCTCGCGGTTGTCGCGCGGGTCGCCCCGCGGGACATCGACACGCTTGCGACCGCGCTGGCTCGCGCCTGTCGGTCCAATCTGATCGATGCGCGCGCGCGGTTCTCGCGCATGTTCGAGAACCTGCTCTCGACCGACGACGACCCGTACCCGGTTGCTCGGCTCGCAGATGCGCTCGCACGGGAGGAGCGGCTGGAGCCCGCGTTGCGTGGCTTCCTTTGCAACGCCGCAGTCGCGCTGCAGGCGGCGTCAGGTGGACCCGCCTCGCAGTCCATCGAACTGGTCACGCTGCTGTCGGAGCAGGGGGCTGCGCCCTTCTCCCGATCGGGCGAAGAAGCGACGACGCTCGGAGCGTCGCTGCTGCGGGCGGCGAGCGCGTACTCGCTCGTCGGCGATGCGCAGGGGAGCGATGAGATCCTGCGTGCGGCGATCGCGATCGATCCGGAACTCGCGTCCGCACTCAACAATCTCGCGTTCTCGCGGATCGAGTCAGGCCGCATTGACCAGGATACGGCTGCGATGGCGGAGCGGGCTGCACGATTGGCACCCGACGATCCCGCGGTGCTCGATACCCTCGGCGTCTTGCGCTATCACCAGGGGCGATTCCGCGACGATGCATCGGGACCCGGCGCGATCACGCTGTTCAGGCAGGCGCTTCGGGTGGACCCGGACGATCCCTCGCTCGCGACGCTCGACCATCTTGGCGATGCGTTGTGGAGGGACGGCGACCAAGCGGGCGCGATCAGATGCTGGCAGCAAGTGGCCCAGGTCGCGAAGCTGCGATACCCCCCCGATGCGATGGCGCGGAGTCTGCGCGAGTTCCAGCGGCGCGAGTTCGGCATCGAGTTGGTCTCGCCGGTCGAGTTCGTCCAGAAGCAGTACGGGCGGATCGTCGACCGCGCCGAACAGAAGCTGCAGGAGGTCGCCCGAGGGGTGACGCCTTCCGTTCCGGAGTGCCTCGGCGTTCCGTGATCGGCCGGGCGTCGGAACACGCGTTCGCGGTCAGCGCGACACGCTTGGCGAGAGTAGGATTTTCCCCATAGGACGGTGCAATGGCAGGTCATAGCGCTTGGAAGAACATCAAGCATCGGAAGGCTGCGGTCGACAAGAAGCGCGGCAAGGTGTGGAGCAAGTGCTCCCGCGCGATCATGGTCGCCGCCCAGAAGGGCGGAGGCGACCCGCAGTTCAACCCGTCGCTACGGATCGCAGTCGATGCGGCGAGGGCGGCGAACATGCCCCGCGACACCATCGAGAAGGCGATCAAGAAGGGAACGGGCGAGGGATCCGACGAGCGATACGACGCCGTTCGGTACGAGGGCTACGGTCCGGGCGGGGTTGCCATGATCGTCGAGTGCCTCATCGCCAACGCGAACAAGGCGGCTGCGGATATCCGCGTGCTGTTCGACAAGAATGGTGGAAAGCTCGGGGTTCCGGGGTCGGTCGCGTTCGGGTTCTCCCAGAAGGCCCAGGTCATCGTGACCGATGGCGCAACCGAGGAACGCCTGATGGAGCATGCGCTCGACGCGGGTGCAGAGGATATCCAGGGCGAGGACGGGACCTATCAGGTCCTCGGTGCTCCCACCGACCTCATCGCGATTCGAAGCGCAGTCGAGGCCGCAGGGATGACCGTTGAAAGCGCGGAGATCGTATGGATGCCAATGCAGACGATCTCGGTGAGCACGGACACGCTGGCTTCGGTCGAGCGACTTGTGGACGCGCTGGAGGACCATGACGATGTCCAGAAGGTCTACACGAATCTCGCGTAGGCGCGGGGGCTGAGTGCACGATGCCGCTTCGAGCCGCCTTGCGCGGCCGATGTCTCTACCGTTCCAATATCCTTGGTCAACGCAGCGACGGATAGCCCGAGGATCTGAGCCAATGCCGCCAAGCGACGGAATGACGGGCGAACCCGTCAGCGCTCAGGCAACTGCTCGGGCGGTTCAGCGGGCTGCTGACCTGCCGGAGCGGGTCGCTCGTCGGCGGGCTGCTCTTCGGGCAGCGGAGGCGGGGTCGGGACGCTTGCGCCCGCATCGGTAGGCGCCGGCGTGCTGGACGGAGGGCTTGCAGCCGGCCCAAGCAGCGTGCGCACCTGCGCGAAGTAGCGATCGGCCTCCCGCCAGACATGAGCGGGTACGGAGACCTGTCGGGCGGTGAAATCAACCGCCGGGGCATCAAGGCTTCGATCGTGCGTCAAGACGATCTGAAGTCGCCACTCTTCCTCTTCCTTGCGAGGGTCGGAGTAGGGTGTCACGTAGAGTCGCTTGAGGATCCGGTAGACCTCCAGGCGGCGTCCGGACTCATCGATGTAGACCTCGTTGTCCCGAACCTTCCAGTCGTCGTACTCGGGAGACCGTGCTGCCGCCACCATCGCACTCCAGACCTGGTCCTCGCCGTAGCCCTCGAAAGTGGCGGAACGGGAAGTGCAACCCGATGCCGCGACGAAGAACGCTACGGCGGAAGTGGCGATGAGTTGGGCGTGGATTCGCATGGAGGGCTCGGACATGAGATCAGGTGACGCGTTCCATCGGCAAGATCGAGCCGCTGAATCCACAAGCCGCACCCCCTCGCCGGCGTGCGGGAGGGTGCGAAGGATTGTGGCGGGCGCAATCGCTGCGATTCTCGGTACCTTTCCCGCATGCCCGATCCACACCGTTCTGAAGACGGCGATAAGCCTGTGCGTTCGCCCGAGGAAGAGAAGTCGTCCCCGGGCTCCATGGCCAAGGACGCCGTGACGGCGCAGAAGCCGCCGGATTCAAGGCTTGTCGCGAGTGGGGTCCTCGGGATTCTGTGGATCAGCCTTCCGCCGCTGGCCGGCCTCTACATCCTGTACGACCTCCAGGACATCGCAGCATTCCTTCAGAAGGATCTCTCGCACGGGTTCTGGGCTTATGTCGCGGTATTCGCGATCTCGGCAGGTCTCGGGTTTCTGCCGACCTACTCGCAGGCGTTCCTCGGGGGGTGGGTGTTCGGCATGCAGTGGGGGTTGCTTGGAGCAATCATGGGATTCACCGGCGGGGCCGCCATCGGCTACCTGTTCGCACGGATGGTGACCGGCGACAGTGTCAACCAATGGATCGATCGTCATCCGCGCGGGCGGGTGATTCGAGACGCACTCGCGCGCGGCTCAACGCTGCGCACCTTCCTCGTCGTCACGCTGCTTCGGCTTCCTCCGAACTCCCCGTTCGCGATGACGAACTATGCGCTCAGCGCAACCCGTGTGCCGTTCTGGCTCGCCATGGCCGCGACCCCGCTTGGCATGCTTCCGCGGACGGCGATCGTCTGCTTCCTGGCGTCAGCTGCGGTGGCGGCAGGCTCGGAGAACATCGCCGATGCATTGAAGAGCACGCCGTGGTGGGTGCTCGTGTTCAGCATAGGCTCCGCGTTCGCGGCGATCGCCATCATGGGCCGACTCGCGAACAAGGCGCTTGCGCGGCTGACCGAGGGCGCCGGTGCGACGCAAGGCCCGTCGGATGCGGGATCGGGCGGGTAAAGGTCGCCCATTGCCCAGAGGAAGTTCACGGAGCCCAGAGGAAGTTCACGGACAAAATGCGACGGACCCGCCGCCGAAAGGCCGCGGGTCCGTCTTGTTTGCTGGATTGATCGGCGACGCTCGTTCCGCTCAGGCGCGGCTTCGATACGAGCCATCTGAAGTGCTGATGATGATCTTCTCGCCGGTCGTGATGAACGGCGGAACGCGAGTCTTCAGTCCGGTCTCGCAGGTCGCTTCCTTCAACTGGTTCGTCGCCGTTGCGCCCTTGATGCCCGGTGGCGTGTCGGTGATCGTCAAGGTCACGACGAGCGGCAGTTCGACCGAAATCGGCTTTCCGTCACACCAGAGCACGATGATCTGGGTGTTGGGGAGCACGTAGAGGGTCAGGTCGCCGACAACTTCCTTCGAGAGCTCCACTTGCTCGTAGCTCTCGAGATCCATGAACACGGCCATGTTCCCCTGCTGATAGAGGTACTCCATCTGGCGGCGGTCCAGGTCGACCTGCTCCACATCCTCGCCAGAGCGGAGACGCTTGTCGATGAGGGAGCCTGACTTCAGATCGCGGAGCTTCACCTGCACGAACGCGCGCAGGTTGCCCGGGGTCCGATGCTCGACCTCGGTAATCAGGAACAACTTGCCATCCATCTTGATGGCCATGCCAGGGCTCAGATCAGTGCTATTCACGATGTCCTCTCTGCAATTGGGAGAAGTGAGGGTAGCACATACTTGTTGCAGAAGCAGCGTTGATCAGGAACGGAAGCCCGTTACCCAGCGAGCTTCGGCGGTGTGGGGTCACTCCGGCCGGAAGTCGGGCCGCCGACGGCGGGACTCGGGCAAACATGGGCAAAAAGAAAGACCCCCGACCGAGGTCGGGGGCGGAGGGAGGGAAAAGGGCTCTTTAAGAGGAGTCTTGCGACTCAACTCACCACCAATATGCATCGGGATCCTCCCGTTACAAATCCTACAGACGGTTTTTTTGGAACATTTGGATTTCCACCCCCTCAGCGGGCCCAATGGCGCCCGCGTGGCCAATAACGATTCCAGCGTCGACTTCAGTTGCAGGTGTGCTCGGCTCATGAATGGTGCTGCACGGTGCGCTGCGGCTGCAACCGCCAACTTGATCCCGAGGTAGCAGGGCCCCTTACAGACAATGAGTTTTGCATCCGTTGCGCTAGACTCCCAACGTCGAAGTAGATCTGATTCAGGCCTCTCATTAGGAACTTCTCATGCCCTCCGACCGTCCACCCTCGCGTACTGCAGCACTTCCCTCACGTCTTCTCTCCGTCGTGACGGTCGTGGTCGGCGTGGCGGTGTTGGGAGGATGGGCTCGGGCGCCTATCTCGGGTCTGCTCCCTGCAACGAGCATGGCTTCTTCGGCTGCGGCTGGTCAGGGTTCGACCGAACGCCCGGCAGGCGCGCAGCCGCAGGCGCAGCCCGCGCCCAGGCCGGCAGCACCACCGACCGTCACTCCGCCCGCGCCGGCGGCCGCACCAGGCAGTACGGATGAGGCGGCTGACGACGAACCGAAGGATGAGGCCCCTCCAATCACCTTGGACCCGCCGGTCCTGGACTTCGGCATCGTGCCGCCGTCTGAGACGAAGGTTGGCGTGGTGAAGCTCATCAACACCGGCACGCGCGAACTCGAGATCCTGACGGTCCAGCCGAGCTGCAAGTGCACCACGCTCGAGGACCTGTCGGGCAAGAAGATCCCAGTCGGTGGCTTTGTCGAGCTCAAGGCGGAGATGAAGGCGCAGTCCTCTCCGGGCGGCAAGAAGGCGGATGTGAAGGTTCTCATCGACGGCTACACACAGGTCGTCAATATCGTCCTTCGCAACGAGGTCTCGCTTCCCGTTCGCGTGAGCCCGGCGTACCTGAATGTGGTCCAGGGTCAGCCGCAGACGGGCCGCCTTGTCGTTGAGTCGATCGACAAGAAGCCATTCAAGATCTGCTCGGTTGGTGGCAAGCCCCCGAACCTCGTCGGCTTTGATCCCTCGAAGGACGAGCCGCGCAATCAGTATCTGGTCGACTGGGACTTCAAGCGTGACTTCCCGAGTGGCGTCGCACCGCGCTATTGGCTCATCGAGACTGATCGCGCAGACTGCCCGCTCATCGATGTGTTCGTTCGTCACGAGTCGACCTTCCCCAAGGTCGCTTTCCGGTTCACCGACTACCGCCACACCTTCGGCCGGATCGAGCAGGGCGCGAGTCATGAGTTCGTGGTTGAGGCGACGGACCTCGCGTCGGGCGAGCGAGTCGTCACCGCAGCGACGGCGTCGAGCAGCGCGAAGGTCGAGTTCCTTGGCACCGAGACCGAAGGCAACACCACGAAGATCAAGCTTCGCGTGACCCCCAATGCCGGAGTGCAGGGCGTGCTGTACGTGCCGTTCACGATCTACTCGAACCAGAAGCAGCAAGAGCTCACGGTCTGGGGGCAGGTCGTTCCGAAGGGTACGACCGGCTGCTTCGGCAGTTGATCGGCGCTGGTAGGCAAGACTCGCCTGTATCCACTCTCGGGCTTGGACCGTGATCGGTGTCCGAGCGCAGTCAGCGACTGGGCTCGCGGCCCCGAGACCTCAGTTGCCGAGTCCGGAGATGATCATCCTTACCCCAGCGAAGCCCAGCAGCATCGCGAGTACGCAGCGTGTCAGGGCAAGCGGGAGCCGGTAGACGAGCAGTGCACCAAGGTTGCCGCCGAGCATTGCGGCGGGGGACAGCAGCGCTGCGAGGATGAGGGACGCCTCTGTCGAAAGCAGCTCGCCAGCCGGGTCGCGGAGCGTATGGACCGTGAGGTTCTTTGCGAACGCACCGATCACGCATGCACCGATCATCGTCGCCGCCGAGCACGCGACGGCCTGTCGCACCGGAAGCCGTGCCACCTTGCGGAACAGCGGCACCATGATCGCACCGCCGCCGATCCCGAGCAGGCCTGCCGCAACCCCCCCGATTCCGCCGATCGAGGCTGCAAGCCACCGCGGGGTGCGTTGATCGGGACTCTCCTCGTGATCCGGCAATCGACGGGAGATTGCAATCAGCTCTGCGACCGTGCAATAGCAGAGAAAGGCTCCGAAAAAAGCCATGAGCGGCTTTGCGGGAATCAGGTTGCTGACGAGGACCCCGACGATCGCCATGATCGATCCAGCAGTCACAGCGATCGGCACCACATCCCTTCGGATCGTGCCGCGGCCTCTGTGCCGAAGTGTCGCGGCGACCGCGACAAACACGTTCGTGATCAGCGCTGCAGCGTGATAGAGGTGCTGGTTTGCACCAAAGCAGATCGTCAGCGCAGGAATGATGAAGACCGACCCCCCAAGGCCCAGCAGGCCTCCGAGGGTTCCGCCGAGCAATCCGATCGCGCCGATCAGGATCATGTCGGAGGTCGTCCAGGTCATCAAGACCACCCTATCAGCAAGCGCTGTCGATGGGGTATGTGCTCGGAGCCGGTCTGGTCCGTCGGCGGCGGGCAGGTCTTACCGCGTCGGCTTCGGCGACTCCGGGGGCGCGCGCTGGCTCGTCGACCCCGCCGCGTTCGGATGAACTTGCGCACTCTCCACACCTCGAATCTCAGACGACTCGCTTCGCCGCTCGAGGGGGGTGTCGGAGTGCCGTGTCCGCATGCTTGGGTGCCCGCGGACGGGCAAGGCGACCGGCTGAGGTTGTCCAAGGACCGAGCGCTTCCATCTCGGCAGCCGCGTCCCGAGGCTGCTGCGACGGCCAAGTTCGGTGGAGAGAGCCCCTTGGTTGCCGGGGCGGGGCCGCTTCGGTCGGATGTCGTCGGGAGTCGGTCCGCAGGAACTGCCTGAGCATGGGGGTGCGCCGAACCAGATCGTGACCAAGATCGTGAAAGCAGTTCCGTCGGCCCTTGATTTCCGAGACGCGGGGATACGATTGCCGCCACCGTTGACGCGCGATCCATGTTTTGGCGCGCTCAATTGACCACGATCGTTGGGACGAAATGCACGATGCGCAAGGCATCCGACAATCTCGACGCCCATGATGGCCTCATGGCCCCCGAGGGTGCAGGCGGCCGTCGCTCGCTTTTGGCGACCGCGCTTGCGGTTGGTTTGGCCGTGGGGCTCATGTCGCTTGGAATCTCGACCGGTCGGACCGCGCTCAGTTCCGCAGTCGCTGCGTCCGAAGGGATTGGAAGGGTCGACTCCCCGAGCGGTGCGCTGTCTCGCGCGCCTTCCCTGTCTCCGCGCTGGCTGGCTCAGAGAGGTGCGCGCTCCTCCTTCATCGACCGCGACCGCGTTCGCGCGGACTTGCTCGGTACGCGGTCCTACAACGGCCGTCCCATCCGTGCCGCGTACACGCTTCGCATGCGGGTGACCGCTTACAGCCCTGACGAGCGGAGTTGCGGTGACAGCGCCGATGGCATCACCGCGAGCGGCTATTCCGTCTTCACCAATGGAGGTTCCCTCGTGGCGGCCGACCCCAAGGTCCTGCCGTTGGGCTCGCTTCTCAGCGTGCCCGGATACGACGCGGGATCCGTGGTGCCGGTTCTCGATGTCGGTGGAGCGATCAAGGGCAATCGACTCGATGTCCTGTTCCCGACGCATGATGTGGCGATGGCATGGGGCGTCCAGGACCTCGAGGTGACGGTCTGGGAGTACGCGGATGGCTTGCCCAACGGATTCAAGCGTCTGCGCCGGCCATCCAAGTAGCCGGTCGGCGAGGATCGAAGTCAGGAGTCGGAGACTCTGCGCCGCAAGCCGCAAGATCATGGCCGAGGCATGCAGGAGGCTGCCGGCAAGCTCCCGCGAGGTGATCGCGAGTTGGCGGCCGTGGCGTGCGAGTTCGGTCGGACCGGGACCGTCGCCTTGGGTGCTCGGCAGATTCACGCGGCGTCTCCGATCTTCATCCGATCCAGGATTCGATAGTGGATGGCCTCCGCGATGTGGGGCTCCGCAACCGGGCCGCTGCCGTCGAAGTCGGCGATCGTGCGTGCGACCCGTCGGATGCGGTCGTAGGCGCGCGCCGAAAGCCCAAGGTCGCGCATCGCCGACTCGAGCATCCGCTGTGCGGGGCCCTCGAGGCCGCAGAACCTGTCGAGTTCTCTTCCGCCCAGACGGCTGTTCGGACGGCCCGGGCCCTGTCGCGACTCCATCCGGCCGCGGGCATCGAGCACCTTGCTCCGCAGGTCGGCGCTCGTCGCTCCTGCTCGAGTCGATTGGAGCGAAGCGAAGGCCACCGCACGCACTTCGACATGCATGTCGATGCGGTCAAGCAGGGGACCGGAGAGCCTCCCGATGTACTTCTCCTGTGCGCGGCGTTCGCTCGCACTCTGCGCGAAGCCGCCGGCATGCGTTGGGTTCATCGCGGCAACGAGCATCGTCCGCGCGGGGAACCGCAAGCAGCCGTTCGCACGCGCGATCGTGACGAAACCGTCCTCGAGCGGCTCACGGAGGCACTCGAGCGCGACTCGTGGAAACTCGGGGAGTTCATCGAGGAAGAGGACCCCGTGATGGGCGAGGCTCACCTCGCCTGGCCTCGGCACCGAACCGCCCCCGACGATCGCGGCGGCACTGGCCGAGTGATGCGGTGCACGGAACGGCCGCTCGCGGATGAGTCCTGCTCCGCGGGGCACGGCTCCGATCGAGGAGTAGATGCGCGTCACTTCGAGCGACTCGTCCTGCGTCAGCGGGGGCAGGATCCCGGGCATCGCCCGCGCCATCATCGTCTTGCCGCTTCCGGCAGGTCCGATGAGCAGCACGTTGTGTCCGCCTGCCGCAGCAAGCGCGATGGCGCGCTTGGCAGCCTCCTGCCCCCGCACATCCGCGAAGTCGAGCGCAGCGCCGAACGGGGGCGCGCAGGCCGTGGGCGGAGGTTCGCGTGGAATGTCGTAGAGCCCATTGAAGAAGCCGACGGCTTCGTGGAGCGAATGCACTCCGTACACCTCGAGCCCGTCGACAGCGGCAGCCTCCGGCGCGTTCGCCGCGGGAATCACGACGCCGCGCAGCCGATTCTCCCGCGCAAATGCGGCGAAACTTGTCACGCCGCGGATCGGCCGCACGAGGCCGTCGAGCGCAAGCTCGCCCGCCACGGCGAAGCGCGCGAGGCGGTCGTCGGCGTCCTCTCCGATGATCCCCTGGAGCCGCAGCACCGACAGGGCGATCGGCAGGTCGTAGACCGGGCCTTCCTTCCGAAGGTCGGCGGGCGCGAGGTTGATGGTGCACAGGCCCTTCGGCGATGGAAAACGGCATGCGGCGAGCGCTGCCCGGACCCGCTGGCAGGATTCACGGACCGAGGTGTCGGGGAGGCCGACCACGACCATGCGAGGCTGAGGCTTCTCCATGCCTTCGCCTTCCCGCTCGGGCGTGAAGCGCTCGTCGCTCTCGATCTCGACAGGAAGGGCGTCGATTCCCCTGAGTGCGAAGCTCTGAATGCGTTGCATGGACCCCGTTCTACACGGGGAATCGCAGCGAACTCGATTTTCCTACACTTTTACAGGAGAGATTTCCCGCCGCTCACTCGAGTCCCGGCGCGAAGCCGCGACGCATCGTGTTCTCGCAGACGGCGCGGGGCTCCACGAACTGCAGCAGGTAGTCGCGTCCTCCGGCCTTCGACCCGATTCCAGACATCCCGAATCCGCCGAACGGCTGGCGTCCGACGAGCGCGCCGGTGATGCCGCGGTTGAGATACAGGTTGCCGACGCGGAACTCGCGACGCGCGCGTGCGAGGTGCGCGGGCTTGCGGCTGAACACGCCACCGGTCAGCTTGTACTCGGGCGCATTCGCGATCTCGAGCGCTTCGTCGAAGTCCTTCGCGGGCATCACGGCGAGCACGGGCCCGAAGATCTCCTCGCGGGCGAGTCGGTGTTCGGGCTTGATGCCGCTGAAGATCGATGGGCCGACGAAGGGCTTGCCCACCTTCTGCTCGAGCCCGGCGGGGACTTCGAGCGTCAGTTCATGCCTGCCCTCGCTCTTCCCGATCTCGATGTAGGACCGGATCTTCCGCGCGGCTTCCTCATCGATGACCGGACCGATGTCGGTGCCGGGATTCGCGGGGTCGCCCACCACGAGCGCGCGCGTCGCGCCGACGAGACGGTGGAGGAACGGCTCGTACGCGCTGCCGACCACGATCGCGCGGCTTGCAGCGGAGCACTTCTGGCCGCAGAAACCGAAGGCGCTCTGCCGGACCGCGAGCACCGCCTCGTCGAGATCGGCCGAGGTGTCGATGATCACGGCGTTCTTGCCGCCCATCTCGCACACGACCTTCTTCACGAACTCCTGGCCCGGTGCCACGATGCCCGACGCCTGCACGATGTCGAGGCCGACGGCCTTCGAGCCCGTGAACGCGATCAGCGCGACCCGCGGGTCGCGTACGAGCGTCGCACCGACGGTCTCGCCCGGGCCCGCGACGAACTGGAGCGCCTCGCGCGGGGCTCCCGCGCGCCAGAGGATCTCGCACATGGTGCGCGCGATCGACGGCGTCTGCTCCGCCGGCTTCACGACCACGGTGTTGCCAGTGACGAGCGCGGCGACGGTCATGCCGCAGCAGATCGCAAGCGGGAAGTTCCACGGCGCGATCACGGCCGCTACGCCGCGCGGCTGGTACCACTGTTCGTCGAGTTCGCCGACGAACTGGCCAAGCCGCTCGGGCTCGAAGAGCCGGACGCCCTCGCGCGCGTAATACTCGCAGAAGTCGATCGCCTCGCAGACATCGGCATCGGCCTCGCGCCAGACCTTGCCCGACTCCTTGACGATCGCCGCGCTCAGTTCGTCGCGGCGCGTGCGCATCTCTGCGGCCGCTGCGACGAGTACCGCGGCACGCGTCGCATAGGGCGTGTCGCGCCACGCTGCGAAGGCGGCGTGGGCCGCGGCGACCGCGCGCTTCGCGTCGTCGGCCGTGCCTGCATTCGCGACCGCCGGCACGCTCGTGCGCGCGATCGCGGCGTTGAAGCTGCTCCGCACATCCGAGAGCGCGAAGTTGCGCATCGGCTCCGTGTAGAAGGCGCGTCCGTTCGAGATGCCCGCCGGCGACGCGCTGAGGCGGTGGCGCTCGGGAGCGTTCGCGATGCGCTCGACGCCGGGGTCTGAATCGAAGGCGCGGTGCGGGCTCGCGAGGAGCCGTTCGGTCGATGCGTTGTCCTTGAATCCAGCCTTGAGCCACGACTCGTTGGAGCTGTTCTCGAGGAGCCGCCGCACGAGGTACGCCATGCCCGGGATGAGCTCGCCGATCGGGGCGTACTCGCGGAGGCGAAGGCCCATCTCGATGGATGCGGCCTTCAGCTGGTCGCCCATGCCGTAGAGCATCTGCAGCTCGAGCGCGGAGTTCGGCAGTCCGCGCTTCTCGAGGGCGGCGATCGTCGCCGCGATCGAGCGGGCGTTGTGGCTTCCGAGGGCCAGCTTCACGCCGCCCTCGCCCTTCGTCGCGGGCGTCGACGCGACGAACGCGCGCGCCATGCGCTCGAAGCTCGCATCGGTGTCGACCTTGCGGCTCCACACGGGCACGGGCCAGCCTTGCTGCTCGGCGTTGATCGTCTCGTAGTCCCAGTACGCGCCCTTGACGAGCCGCACCGTGACCTGCCGGCCGGTCCGCTTCGACCACTCGATGACGCGTCGCGCGTCGTCGTCGCCCGAGCGGAGATACGCCTGCATCGCGAGGCCCGCCTGGAAGTCGTGCTTCTCGCACGCGCGCATGAAGAGTTCGAGCGTCAGGTCCTTGAGCGCGAACTGCTCCATGTCGAAGTTGACGAAGACGCCCTTGCGCTTCGCCGCCTCGAGGATCGGGCCGAGGTTCTCAAGGAGGCCGCGGATCGAGCCTTCGGTGTCGATCGGGTCGACGCGCGCGGAGAGCGAGCTGATCTTGATCGAGACATTCGTGCGCGGGATCGCGCCGAGGTGGTCGGTCTCGAGCCGCGGGTTCGCGCCCCAGGTCGCGACCGTGCCCGGGAGGTTCTCGATGAGGTCGAGGTACTTGCGGCGGTAGGCCTCGGCCTCTTCGTCGCTCACGCAGGCTTCGCCCAGCAGGTCGACCGAGAAGCACAGGCCCGAGTCCCAGATCTTCCGCAGCGCCGGCAGCGAGCTTGCCGCGTCGGTGCCGCAGATGAACTTGGACGCCATCGAGGTGATCTGGGTCGACATCGTCTTCGTGACGACGCCCTTCATCAGCACGCCCGCCTTGAGCGCGGTCGCCACGAACGGCGGTGGCGTGACCCCCGGCTGCGCGAGGTAGTCGGTCAGGTGGTCGTAGACCGCGTCGTTGTCCTTCAGCGTCGGGAAGCAGTCGACGAAGCGGAAGATCTGGACCTTGAAGGCCTCGTCCTGCATGGCCCAGTCCATGAGGCCTTCCGACCAAACGGCCAGCATGTTGGTCTTTGCCGCCCGCGCGCGGGCGAGGAAGTCCGCGCCGACTTCGAGCGTGCGTGCCTCAAGCGCCGGATCGGCGGGCTCGACCGTGCGGCCGCCGGGGGCGCTCGGCGCGGGCGATGGTGCGGGCTGGGCGGCGGGCTTCTTGCGCGTGAAGAACAGGGCCATGGGAAGTCGCGCAGTATAGGTTTCCCGCGACCTCGGGCGGACGCACGAAACACGACGATTCCTGCGGAAAATCGCAGCGGTCGGCCGGCGCCGCGGTCAGAAGCCGCTTCGCGACTGCGCTGCGGCGATCGCGCGCTCGTAGCAGCGGATCGTGCGGGTGGCTGCGCCGTCCCAGTTGATCCCGCGGATCTCGAAGTTGCCGTGCTGGACGAGCTGGCGAGAAAGCGGGGGATGGCGGAGGACCGCGATGATCTTGTCCGCCATGTCCTCGATATCCCCGAAGTCGACCTTCAGCGCGTGCATCAGCACCTCGCTCACGCCCGAGGACTTCGAGATCAGGACGGGCACATTGTGGCTCATGGCCTCGAGCGGGGCGATTCCGAACGGCTCGCTGACGCTCGGCATCACGTAGAGATCGGCCATCGAGAAGACGCGGGCGATGTCGCGGCCGCGCAGGAAGCCCGTGAAGAGCACCTTGTTGCCGATTCCGAGCGTCGCCGCCATCTCGATCATGCGCTGCGCCTGGTCGCCCGACCCCGCGACGACGAACTTCACATCGTCCATGTACTCGAGCACCTTCTTCGCGGCCTGGATGAAGTACTCCGGGCCCTTCTGCATGGTGATGCGGCCGAAGTAGAGGACGATCTTGTCCTTCGACTCGATCCGCTCGATGCCCGCGGCGGCCGGGTCGAGGTCGACGCCGTTGTAGACGACATCGATCTTGGAGCCGTTCACGCCGTAGCGGTTGATGCAGACGTTCTTCGTCAGCATGCTGACCGCGATCGCGCGGGTCGCGCCGTGCATGCCGCGGCGCTCGATGTTGTAGATCTGCTGGTGGGGATGCTCGCCCGAGCGGTCGAACTCGGTCGAGTGGACATGGACGAGCAGCGGCTTTCCCGAGAGCTTCGCGACGGCGAGGCCGGCGGGGTAGGTCAGCCAGTCGTGGGCATGGATCACATCGAAGTCGACTCCGCGGACCGCGTCGGCGACGAAGCGCGCGTAGCGGTCCGCCATGCCGAGAAGATCGCCGGAGTAGTCCGCGGCGTCGGCGCCTCTCGCACCGACGGGCTCCTTCGGCCGGTCCGCCGTCTCGGGAAGCGCCGTCGCGATCGCGTGTTCGACGGGATCGCGTGTGAGTTCGGGAAACGCGCCGGCCTTCGCGAGGGTCCGGATGCGCTCGATGCTCCAGCCCGCGTCGCGCATCAGGCGCACCGCTTCGGCGATACGGGCCGGGGAGTTGCCGCTCGATTCGGCGTAGACGGTCGGATACTCGCCCGGAATCTCGATGAAGCGCGTCGACTGAAACTCCGCGACGATCTTGGTCCACGACTCCTGCTCGCTCACGGTCAACCGCCCGTCGGCGGCAGGTGCCACCGGCTCCGGGACGCGCGCGGGTTCGCGAACCACGGCGTTGCTCGCGGTGCCGACCGGCTTCGGGAGCCGGCCGGTCGAGCGCTCGACGGTCGCACCGGGCGTCACGAGCCGGACATGGGAAGCGCCGTCGGGCGGGATGGTCTTGGGGAGGACGAAGGTGACATCGACGCCTTGGCGATCGAGCGCCTTCGTCAGGCCGTAGCACGCCGTGCCGAGCCCGCCCGTGATGAACGGGGGGAACTCCCAGCCGAGCATGAGTACCCGTAGCGCCATGCCGAATTCCGTTGCTTTCGATCGCTCCCGAAGAGCCTGTTCAGACGGTCAGATCTTCGCGTTGACGGTCACTCGTCGTCCTTCTCGCCACCGACATCGCCGAGCGCGCGGAACGCGGCCTCGTACGCCATCAGGAACTTCGCAGCGGTCTCCACATCCATCGCCGGGACCGTGTTCTCGAAGGTGTAGAGCTTCTGGTCGTCGCGGAAGTGCTTGATGGACGGAACCTTGCCTCGCCAACCCAGCTCGGCGAGTTCCTCCTCGACGAGTTCCTCGATCGGGTCGCCGTAGTGCATGAGATCGGACTCGATCGACTCGCTCAGCCACCGGTCGGGCGTCGCGAATCGGACGATGAGCGTGCCGCCGACATCGGCCAGTTCGTACCACGCCGGCTCGGGAGAGCCCTTCGCATGGCAACGGACTCGGTCGGCGAGAGCCTCGACTCGGCTGAACACGCCGCTTGTGGATGCCTGGTGGCTGACGGTGTTGAGGAGGTCCTGCATGGCGCTTTGTTCCAAGGGGCGGACATGGTAGCGGTCGGAGGGGGGGGCGCGCCGCCCGCAATCCGCCTCGTTTCCACACTTGCCCGAATCGGAACGAGAATGTTGCGGAATGCGTCATGTTTCCGCCGGGGCGCAGAAACGGCCGTAGGATGCGATTCAAGGACGCTCTCATGGCCGACGCGGGAAACTCGGGACAACCTGATGCAGGCGATTCGCCGGTGGCCGCGGCCCCGCAGCGGTGGACGGTGCGTTCGCTTCTCGGTTGGATCATTCCGTACCTGAAGGACCGCGAGGTCGACAGCCCGCGGACCATCGCCGAGATCCTGCTTGCAGAGGTGCTGCAGGTGGAGCGACTTCGGCTGTACATGGAACCCGAGCGCGAACTTGCGCCAGACGAACTCGCGGCCTTGCGAAGCCTGGTTGCCCGGGCCGGGCGGCACGAGCCGGTGCAGTTTCTGGTCGGGAAGTGGCCGTTCCTCGGTCGGGACTTCGAGGTCGCGCCGTGCACGCTCATTCCGCGTCCCTGCACCGAGACGCTGGTCGAGCATGCGCTGCAGTGGTATCGCGAGCGTGGAGCGGGCCCGGTCCGCGCGCTCGATCTGTGCACCGGTTCCGGATGCATCGCGGTGAGCCTTGCTCTTGGCATGCGCGCCATCCTGCGCCCGGACGGCGTCGGTTGTCGGCCGATCTCCGCCGATCCCTCGCAGGTCGGCGAGGGGGTTGCTGCTCGAAGACCGCCGGAACGCGTCATCGACGCATCGGGTGAAGAGAGGCGCGCCGCGGAGGAAAGTCGGCCCGCAGCCGCTGCGGCGGCGAGCCGGATCGAAGTGGTCGCCACCGACCTTGTTTCGGACGCGGTTGCGCTTGCCCGGCGCAATGCGGCGCGGCATGGCGTGGAGATCGAGTTGCGCGCCGGGGATCTCTGGCAGGCGGTGCGGTCGGAGGAGCGATTCGACCTGATCGTGTCGAACCCGCCGTATGTCACCGACGACGAATACGCGGCGCTTGATCGCAATGTCAAGGAGTACGAGCCGGCCTCCGCGCTGCGCGGTGGAGTCGACGGGCTGGATGTCGTGCGGCGGGTTGTCGCTGGCGCGCAGAGGCACCTCCTGCCGGAGGGCATGCTCGCGATCGAGATCGGGTGGAAGCACCGTGACGCTGCGCTCGGCCTGATCGACGGACCCGCCTGGCGAGGCGGGACCGTTCACAAGGATGGCGACGGAATCGATCGGGTTCTGGTCGCGATCCGGACCGAAGCGCGCGGTTGATGCGGAGGGCCGTCGCGGTCCTGGGACGCGTCAGCCGGTCAGGGCCTTCCGGCCCTCTTCAAGCAGTTGGGCGACCTGGAAGGGCTTGAAGAGGAAGCAGTGGAGACCTTCCTGGCTCGATCGGACGATCGAGTGGTTCGGGTCGTAGCCGAAGGCCGTCATGAGAATGACGGGCGTTCCTGCATGGGCTTCCTTCGCGGCGCGGAAGACTTCGTATCCATTCGCGTCGGGCATGCGCACATCGGAGATCACGAGGTCGAAAGGCTTGCCCGCCGCGGCTGCGGCGCGGATCGCGGCGATCGCGCCGACGCCGTCCGCGTGTTCGCTGACGATGCAGCCTTGCTGTTCCAGCACCATGCGAACGGTCCTGCGGATCGCCGGCTCGTCATCCGCGACCAGCACGCTGCGTGCGGCGAAGATCGGATCGCGGAAACCCTCGCGCATGAACTCCTCGGCGCCGAGGATGCCGCTTGGTCCCGCGGCGGCGTTCTTGAGCAGCTCGTCGATTCGCGCCGCATGCGACCGCAGCCGTGCTGCGAGCGACTCCAGTTCAGGTTGCGAGCGGGCCGAGAGTGCGTTCGCGTCCTCGGTGATCTCGGAGATCGCGGCGGAGGCTTCGTCGGACAGATTGGCGAGCGTGATCTTGATCGTCTCGCAGCGTTCGGCCACCAGCATGTCGAGAATGTTGAGCGCGAGCGCAACGTAGCGGCCGAGCAGTTCCGCGCAGAGACGGTCCTCGTCGTCGAAGTGCCGCAGGTCCGTGCTCTCGGCGTTCAGCACGCCGATGATGCGGTCATGGAGCCGCAGCGGCACCGTGAGCGTGCTGCGCGCGCCGGGAAGTCCACCGATGTAGCGGGGCTCGGTGCTGACATCGGCGCAGACAACCGACTGTCCGGTGACCGCCACGACGCCGCTGAGTCCGTTGCCCTCTGCGCGCGCGAAGATGCGCTCGCCGATTCCAAGCGGAACCAGCCCGGAGCAGAACACGAGTTCGAGCTGCTCGGTCTTCCGGTTGGTCAGCCGGAACTCGAAGTGGTCGAAGCCGAGCAGAGAACGCGTCGCTGAGATCACCTTGCCTTCCAGAACCTTGAGTCGATCCGGTGCGCTGAGCTTGCGAAGGCTCTCTGCGTCGAACCGCAGCAAGGCGGCGCCCTCTTGGTCGATGGCCTCGAGACGATCCTGGATCCGTCGGACCGCCGAGGCGTCGACGAGCAGCGCGACTGCGCCTTCCTGCCGGGTGGGCGAACCAGAGCGGTCGGTCGGCGTGATCACGACCTCGAACCACTTCGCACCGGACCGGAAGTTGGCCCTGCAGGTCGAGGCAGGCGCCGTCGTCCGCCGCCAGGCGGCCATCGCATCGACGCAGGCATCGGCGAATCGACGCAGCACCTCGGGCGATTGGGCGGCGAGCCCTTCGTTCATCCAGGTGATCTCGCCCGTCGGCTCGACGACACCCGCGCCTTCCCCGAGTCGGGAAAGCACATGCAGCGAGCGGTCCGCCATGGTCGCGTCGCCGGTCTTCTGGGTCACGACAAAGCGCGAGAGGGCGTTGCGCAGCTCGGGACTGAGCGGCGAGGACCCGCGGAGTTCGTAGACATAGCCGTCGTCGGCCGTTCCGCCCGAGGAAGCCGGAGAACCGTCCTCGGAGCCGGAGGCGTCGGGGGGTCCAGGATCTGGCAGCGATTCGTCGTCCATCGACATGGAAGGCATCCGTGCGGTCCGTGATTGTAGGGCCCGATTCCGCGTTGTGCGCAGCGAGTTGACGCCGCCGATACACTTCGGCCGTGATGCCGACGACACATGGAGTTGCGTTGCGCGCTGGAGGCGTCCGCCGTGGCTTCTGAGCGAGTTGCGGAAGGCGGGATCCGTGCGCGTGGCCTCACCAAGTGGTTCGGTGATCTGTGCGCGGTGCGCTCCGCCGATCTCTCGCTTCCAAGCACGGGGGTGTGCGGTCTGCTTGGCCCCAATGGCGCCGGGAAGACCACCATCATCCGGATGATCGCAGGCGTCCTGCCGCCGGACGACGGCGAACTCCATGTGCTCGGGTTCGATTCGCGGCGACTCGGCGCAAAGGTGCGCGGCCTCGTGGGTTACCTGCCCGAGTCTGCGCCGCTCTACCCCGAGTTGACGGTCGAGGAGTACCTTCGATTCCGGGGCGGAATCGCCGGCATGCACCGGGACGCTGCAGTCGAGGCGGCGCGCCGATGGTCGGAGCGGTGCGATGTGGCGCGGTTTGCCCATCGGTGCTGCGGCGCGCTCTCGAAGGGCATGCAGCAGCGGGTTGGCCTTGCAGCGACCCTGCTCGCGGATCCGCGGATCGTCATCCTGGACGAGCCGTCGGTCGGACTTGATCCCGGTCAGGCGCTTGCGTTCCGCGAACTCATCCGCGAACTCGGTGCGACGCGGCTGGTCATCCTGTCGAGTCACCTGCTCAGCGAGGTCGAGAGCGTGTGCGCGGAACTCGCGGTCGTCGCCGCCGGCCGCGTCGTGGCCCATGAGTCGATCGAGCGTTTCAGAGCCCGTGCGGCGGCAGGCGGACGGATGTTCGCCGAGGTGGATCGCTCCATCGCGGACGATCCGTCGGTGCGCTCGATCTGCGGCGCCCTTTCGGAGCAGACGCTCGAGGACGGCTGGCACCGCGTCGAGTTCGCATCCGCGGACCTTGATCCGCGGCCACGGCTTGCCGGCATCCTGCTCGCCAACGGTGTGCGCATGCGGGCGCTCGGAGTCACCGCAGCGAGCCTCGAAAGCGTGTTCGTCGACCTCGTGCGCGGCGCGTCGACCGACGCTGCTGCGGCCGCGGCAGGAGGTTCCCGACGATGATCGCGAGCCTGCGACGGATCACCGCGGTTGCCGGACGAGAAGTTCGCAGTGCGTTCGTCACGCCCACTGCATGGATCGTGCTCGCCATCGCGGGTCTCGTCGCCTCGGCTGCGTTCTTCGGGCTCGACTTCGCCGACAGCCGGCCCGCCACCCTGCGCTCCGCGTTGCTCGCGGCCGGATGGGCGCTCCTCGCGACCGCGCCGGCGCTGTCGATGCGCGTCATGAGCGAGGAGCTGCGTCTCAAGACCTGGGAGACGCTGTTCGCGAGTCCGCTGACTCCGCTTGAGATCGTGATCGGCAAGGCGCTCGCGTGCTCGATCCTGATCGCGGCCAGCATCGTGCCGGTCGCACTGCTTGCTGTTCCCCTCGAGTTCTACGCCTCGCCCGACTACGGCGAGATCGCATGCGGGCTTCTCGGCCTTCTCCTCGCAGGCTGCGCTGCAGCTTCCATCGGCGTCGCGGTGTCGACCACCACCGCGAGCCAGACGGTCGCGTTTCTCGGTGCCTTCTTCCTCTGGCTCGGTCTGATCGGCGGCTCGCGTCTGCTCGTGACCGCGCTGCCCATCGACTGGGCGCCGGTCGCGGCGGCGGCGGACCCGCTTCGTCGCCTCGAGGGATTCGCGCTCGGGCTGTTCGACAGCGGGGCTGTCGCGTACTTCGTCGCCATCATCGCGACCGGAATCGCGGCCGCCACCGTTTCGCTTGAGCGGATCCGCGATCGCGGCGCACCTCGAGTCTCGAGGCGCATCCTTGCACGCCTCGAGGCCGGCGCGTTCGTGTGCGGCTGCATCGCGCTTGCCGCCGCGAGCGTGGCGCTTCTCTCGACGCCCGCCCTGCGTCTCGAGGTCGACGCCACGAAGACGCGTTCGTACAGCCTTGCGCCACCCACGGTCGAACTTCTCTCCGGCCTCGATGGTCCATGGAAGGTGCTTCTCTTCGTCGATGCGGCGGAGGCGGACCCCGCGGTCCTCCGCCAGATCGACGAGGTGCTCGAGCGGTTCCGCGACGCGAACCCCAAGATCGATGCGAGGCGCATCGATCCCGTGGACGAGAGCGCGGCGGGCGACTTCGAAGCCGCGCTGTCGGAACTGGTTGCGGGCCGCGAGGGAGAGATCGCGCGGGCCGAGCGCGCCATCGCATCGAGCCTCGAGGTCTACGACGGCTTCCGTTCGGCAAGCGCAGGGCAGTCGGCGGGGCTTCGCGCAGCCGCCCAGCAGCTGCCTGCCGAAAGCCAGGTGCGCCGCGCGCTCGAGCAGTTCGCAGGGCTGTTCGCCCAGGTCGCGACCGATGGCGAACAGTTCCGATCGCGGGTTTTCGAGATGACCCGGACGAGTGCGACGCGCCCGCTTCCGGACATCGAAGGTGCGCGCAGCGCTCTTGCGCAGGGATTCCGGGTCTGGGGCGACCAGCTTGCATCGGCGGCATCGCTCTTCGGACAATGGCGTGGCCAACCCGCGCTTCCCGCCTCGGTGCGCAGCGTGCTCGGCTCACGGATCGAGCCGTTCGAGGAACTCGCCTCGCGCATGCAGTCTGCGCGCCAGGAACTCGAGGCCTTGCCTTCGGTCGAACTCGATGCGCTGGGTCGTGAACTGCTTGGTGGCGAGGCTGCGGTCGTCGTCGGCCGAGGTCGGCTCGCCGTCATCCCGGCGTGGCGCATCTTCCCGCGGACGGCCGACGCGCAGGGGACGGATCGCATCAGCTACAGCTGGGGTTTCCGCGGGGAGGAGGTCCTTTCGGGCGCGATCCGCAGCCTCGCATCCGAGTCGATGCCGCAGGTCGTGTTCGTGCACGCCGAGAAGGACTCGCTCCTCCGTCCTCGTCAGGACAACAACGACCTCGTGGCGGTCGCGGATGCGCTTCGCAGCGCGGGGTACGGGATCGCGGAGTGGACCCCTGGCCGCGGAGAGCGTCCGGTCGTTCCGGCTGGCCGTGCACAGGTGTTCGTCGTGATACCTGCGTTGCGGCGGACGCAGCTTGAACTTTCCCGCGAGGAGAAACTGCTCGTCGCTGAAGCGGAGACGCTTCTCGGAGATGGACACCCGGTGCTGCTCACCGCGGGGCGAAGCATGCTCGCGGTGCTCGGGCAGCCGGATCCGTGGGAGAGCCTCTTCGCCCGTTTCGGTCTCGAGGTGGATGCCGCGCGGGTCGTGCTCGAACTCGTCGCAAGGGAAGACGGCACGCCCGAAGTGCGGACATGGCAGCTGATCGAGCGGGTGCGCTCGGAATCGCCGCTTGCGAGCCGTCTGCGGGGGCGCGCGATCCTGTTCAACCAGCCGA
This sequence comes from bacterium, assembly GCA_046337925.1. Lineage (GTDB taxonomy): Bacteria > Planctomycetota > Phycisphaerae > Phycisphaerales > SM1A02 > QWPT01. Next base: position 45,684 of record JBKCZS010000146.1, read on the forward strand.
TGGCGATCCAAGTCGCCGATCCGCTTCCGGACGGCGTCTCCGCAACCGTCGCCGTCGAGATCGAGCCTGCTGCGCAGCGGTGGATCGCCGACGACTGGCGGGGCGACGGCGATGGCGTCCGCGAGGTTCCCGAGTCGAAGCGACTGAAGGGCGCGCTTCCGGTCTGCGTTCTTGCAGAGCGGAAGACGCCCGAGGGAACCCAGCGCGCCGCAGTCGTGGCGAGCGGCGGATGGCTTCTCTCGAGCCTCGCCGATCTTTCCGACAGCCTCGGTGGCGGTCGCACGGCGCTTGTCAATCCGGGGAATCGCGAACTGCTGCTTGCATCGGTTGCGTGGCTCGCCAAGCGCCCCGATCTCCTCGACGGCGGACTCAGCGGACGCGAGGTCCCGCGCATCGAGGCGTTGCTGGACGCGCCGCGCCGCGCCTGGATGTTCGGATACGGCGCGGTCCTGGTCCTCGGACCGATCGCGCTCGGTGCGGTCGTGATCGCAGGCCGAAGGAGGCGCGCATGAGGGCCATTCGCGCGGTCGTCGTGCTCGCGCTCGCGGCCATCGCCGCATTCGCGGCGCATCGCCTCGGCGAGACCGAGGTCGCGGTGACCGGTGGTCGCCAGCCCATGGTGGCGCGGGAGGCGTTCGATCCCGAGCGGCTTGCAGAGGTCGTGCTCGAGCGCGACGGCGTCACCTATCGCTTTGTTCGACGCGACGGCGGGTGGTGGCAGGCCGCCCCGATCGAGCACGCGCTCGACGGCTGGTCGGTGCGGCAGTTCGCTGCGCGCGTCATGAAGGCTGAGAGCGTTCGCTCGGTCGATCTTGCGGGAGATGCGAGCGCCGCGCTCGGCGCCGCAGGGCTCGCGCCGCCGCAAGGACGGATCGAACTGGTGGAGGAGTCCGTCGGAAGCGGACCTCCGCGCCGGGTCGTGATCGAACTCGGACGACGCAGCCTGGCGGGCCGTGCGTATGCGCGCGTCCTCGAGCCTGCCTCTCTGCGCCCTCGCTACGAGGTCGTCGATGGAACGCTTCACGAACTCGCGCTTGAGCGCGATCCACGCGACTTCCGCCGCCGCGACCTCTTCGTCGACCTTGGCGAGATCGACCGGGTCGAGCTCTCGGCGGGCGAGTCGACGACGGCAATCGCGCGTGCCGGACGGGTGTATCGGATCGACGGCCCCATCCGGACGCGTGCCGATCGCCAGCAGTGCGAAGAGCTCTTCGATGCGATCCGACGCGCGCGAAGCGAGGGGTTCATCGTCGACAACCCTGCCGAACTTGCGGTGTACGGCCTCGAGCCCCCGGCCGCAGCGCTCTCGGTGCGAAGCGGCGCACGCGAGCTCCGTCTCCGCGTCGGAGATCCGGTTTCGATCGGCGCACAGGACCGGTTCGGCCTCGTCGAGGGAACCAAGTCCGTGGTCCGGATTCCCGCTGCGGTGCTTGCAGGCATCGCGCCGCGGGCGGACCGTCTGATCGACACCGTCGCGACGGGCGTGCGGTCGCCCGATGTCGGTGCGATCGAAGTCACGCAGGGGGACGCACGGCTCGTGATCCGACGCGAGACCGATCGCTGGACAGCCACCGTCTCGGAGCCCGGTGCGCCGGAATCGACGGGGACAGCCGACGCGGCCGCCGTGAATCGGCTTCTTGCGGCGCTCACCGAGACCCGCGCATCGAGCGTCAGGATCGCACCGTTCCCGACCGACCGCTCTCTCGCGACCGTCACGCTTCGGGGATTCGCAGGCGAGGCGCTCGACACGGTTCGGATCGCAGCAGGCGCGACGGGAGGGGCGTCGGTCGGCTACGAGTTCGAGAACGGCGACGGCGTGCTCCGAACCCACGGATCGATCGATCTTCCGCTCTCGCCGCGGGATCTCGGCGTGATCGTCGTTCCCGCGGCGCGTTGAAGTTCGGCGCGCGATTCGGACAGTGAACTCACTTCGTCCAGCGGTAATGCAGAAGCGCATCGGTGCCGCGCTTCCGCACCGACAGGAGCCGCGCGCGCTCCACCTCGGCCAGTACGGTCGGCGTGAGGCCGCGCACGCTGCGGCGCGAGAGGTCGTCGCCGATCACGAGCGGCGCGATGAACACCCACGCCTCGTCGAGGATCCGCTCGCGGAGCAAGCGTCCGACGACGCCTCCGCCCGCCTCCACCAGCACGCGCGCCACGCCTTCCTTCGCGAGAAGCTGCAGCGGCTCGCGCATCGTGTCGCCCGGGCCGAGCCTGAGCACCCGGACTCCGCGCGCGACGAGTCCGTCGGCGCGATGCGCGGCGGCCGGGTCGAGGGACTCGCTCGCAAGGAGGATCGTCGGTGCGCTCGAGTCGCAGACCTTTGCGTCGGGCGGCGTCCGTACCGCCGGGTCGAACACGATCCTCGCCGCGGTGCGATGCAGCCGCACTCCTCGGGCTGTCAGTTGCGGGTCGTCGGCGACCACGGTTCCGATGCCGGTGAGGATCGCGTCGACCCGACCGCGCTCGCGATGCACCATGCGGCGGCTGCGTGCGCACGACAGCCACTTGCTGTCGCCGTTCGCAAGCGCGATCGCGCCGTCGATCGATTGCGCCCACTTGGCGCTGATCCACGGGAGCCCGGTCTCGACACGCTTGATGAACGGCAGCGCAAGCTCGCGGGCACCCTCGTGCGGCACGAACTCGGCCGCGACGCCCGAGGCGACCAGCCGGGCACCGCCGCCCGCTGCGAGCGGATTCGGATCGGCGACCGCGTAGATCACCCGCGCGACTCCCGCATCGCGCAGCGCGTCGGTGCAGGGGCCGGTCCGGCCTCGATGCGCGCAAGGCTCGAGCGTCACGAGCGCCGTCGCGCCGCGCGCCCGTTCGCCTGCGGTCCTCAGCGCTTCGACCTCCGCGTGCGGCCCTCCGCATCGGCGGTGGAAGCCTTCGGCGATCACGCTGCCCGCATCGTCCACGATGACGCAGCCGACCATCGGATTCGGCTCTGCGCCGCCGTGGCCGCGTGCCGCCAGCCGCACCGCTCGGTCCATCAGCTCGCGGACGCGCCGCGGGGTCACGAGGCCGCTCCGGAAAGGCTCGACCGAGGCACGGGAACATCGTCGCCGGTCACGCTCGAGTAGACCGACTTGCGGCTCCGGAACGCGATCTCGGCGATCAGTAGGTCGTCCTCGGGCATGCCCGCCTCGAAGGTCTCCACCAGATTCATGAGGAAGGCCGTCCAGCTCGGCGGCGCGGCGGGGCGCTGCAGGATCTCCCGCAGACGGTCGAGTCCGAAGCGCTCTCCGCGGGGGCTCTTTGCGTCGTAGGCACCGTCGGTGTAGAGGATCACCCGATCGCCTTCCTCGAGCTGGATCGCGACTTCCTCGCTGCCGAAGGTCTCGCCGTCGACGGCGCCGAGGAGGAAGGTCGTGGACTCGAGCTCGCGAAGGCCGTTCTTCGTCCGGACGAAGACCGGCGGATGCCCGGCGCTCGCGTAGCGCATCTCGCCCGTGCGCGGGTCGATCGTGATCAGGACCGCGGTCGCGAAGAGCCGGTACCGCGACAGCAGCCGCTGGAAGTAGCGGTTCAGCCGCGACAGCATGCGCGCGGGCCCATCGTCGGGATGTTCGTCGCGGAGGCGCTCGATCTCGCCGTGGATGCGCGCGACCGTCATCGCGCTCGCAAGTCCGTGCCCCGTGACATCGATCAACGCGACATGGAAGCGGTCGTTGTCATCGGTCCAGGAATGGATGAAGTCGCCGCCGATGTCGGCAGCGGGGCGGTAGCCGAAGTCGAAGCGCAGCCAACCGAGGTCTTCCGGCTTCGGGAACAGCGACTCGTGCACGGCGCGCGCCTGGATGAACTCGCGCCGCATCTCGAGGAAGCGGCGGCCGACGAAGCCCGACTTGAACTGCCGCTGGTGCCAGCGCAGCCGCGCGTAGCACAGGAAGAGCGCAGGGGCGAACAGGAACGGCACGCCGATCAGCGAGCCGACGAATCCGAACCACTTGTCCTCGCTTGTCGCGAGTCCGAGCCGCAGGAGCAGCCAGCACACGAGCAGCGGAACGATGGGCTTGAGCGATTCGCGCCAGCTCCACGGCAGGAAGAGCGAGGCGGTGAGGTGGAAGACGAAGATCGAGAAGAGCGGCGTGACCGGCGCGCTCGGATTGGCGAGCAGCATGACGCACTCGAATCCGAAGTTCAGGAGGCCGAGCGAGAGGATCATTCTCGACGCCGCCGACACGAGTTCGCCGCGTGTGTAGAGCTTCGGTCTGACGCGAAGTCCGAACCATGCCAGCACCCCGAACATGGGCAGGGATGTCAGCACCCAGATCCACCACGGAAGCGAGAGCGATGCGGCCGCGGCCTCCACCGAATCCGCATCCAGTCCAGCGGACTCGAGCGCCGAGGTCAGATCGGTCGCGACCGCTTCGTCCGCATTCCCATCGTCATCGTCGGCCGCGAGTGCATCGCCACCCGGGGCATCCTCGGGCCGCGCGACCGCGGGGGCCGTCCCAGGCGAGTCCTCGAGCCACCACTTGTCGATGATGCGTTCCCTCGCGGGCCTGCGAGCCCGTTGCGGGCGCTCCCGCTCGTCTCGGAAGTCCGCGGCGATGTCGCGCATGAGGGTTCCGAATGCGTCGATCGTCGAGACCACCGCTTCCGCGCCCCGCTCGCGCTCCAGGCGACGCTTCTCAGCCTCGAGCGCAGCGAGGGCGCGCGCATCCACAGGACGGAGGGGAAGGCCCGCTTCCGCGCGGCGCTCCGCTTCGTCGGCGCGCTGCTCGAGCCTCGGCGGCAGCTTCGGTTCCTCGTCGACGCCTCGGAAGACCGTGGAACTCAGCGTGAGCGCGGTGACCGAGAGGACCTGGAAGACCGCATAGGCGATGCAGAGGTACCCGAGCCGGCGGCGGAGCCACTGGCCCATCTCGCGCTCGTACTCAGCGCGAAACTGTCCGCCTTCGACAAGTGGTTCTGGTTCGCCGCGGGGATCCGCCATGGGGCGCCATGGTAGGCGCGGGGACCCGAAACTTCACGGGTCCGGGCCATGCCGCGCCGGGGCAGGGCTCGGGCTGATTGGCGCGACGCGGCGGTGGCTTTCAAAAAGAAACGCTGCCGACGGGGGCGTCGGCAGCGTGGGGGGTTGTGGAACGCGAGCGGAGGTTCGGGACGATGCCCCGGCCGTCGCTCACTTCTTGAGGACGGCGTCCTTGAGCTTCTCCGGCATGACGCGATAGGTCAGCGGCTCCATCGAGCTCGTCGCACGACCCTGGGTCATGGAGCGGAGCGAGGTGGTGTAGCCGAAGAGCTCCGACAGCGGCACTTCGCAGGTCAGGAGTCGGGCGTTGCCGCGCATCTCCTGGTCGACGATCTGGCCGCGGCGGGACGCGATGTCGCCCGACACGTTGCCGAAGAACTCGTCCGGCGTGGTGACCACGAGCTTCATGATCGGCTCGAGGAGCGCCGGACGCGCCTTCATGACGGCCTCGCGGAAGGCGAGCATGCCCGCCTGCTCGAACGCGACCTGGTTCGAGTCGACATCGTGGTACGAGCCGAACACGAGCTGGACGCGCACATTGATGACGGGGTAGCCACCGAGAACGCCCGAGGCGGCGGCCTGACGGACGCCGTACTCGATCGAGGGGATGAACTCCTTGGGGACGACGCCGCCCGAGATCTTGTCCTCGAAGACGACGCCGTTCTTCATCTTCAGTTCCTCGGCTGCAGCCTCCTCGGGGGTGATCGGGCTGATGTCGACGACGGCGTCGCCGAACTGACCGCGGCCACCGGACTGCTTCTTGAAAAGACCGCGGACCTGGCTGGCCGAGCCGGTGATCGTCTCGCGGTACGAGACGCGCGGCTTGCCGACATTCACGCCGATCTTCATGTCGCGCGTGAGCTTGTTCTTGATGATCTCAAGATGGAGCTCGCCCATGCCCGCGATGATGGTCTCGCCGGTCTCCTCGTTGTAGTTCGAGCGGAACGACGGGTCTTCACGACGGATCGTGGTGAGCGCATCGCCGAGCTTCTTCTTGTCGTCGCCGGTGATCGGCTCGATCGCCATCGAGATGACCGGCTCGGGGAAGGTCATGCGCTCGAGGATGATCGGGTTGTCGGGATCGCAGATGGTGTCGCCGGTGTACGAGCTCTTGAGGCCGATGACGGCGACGATGTTGCCGGCGTCGACCTGCTCGAGCGCGTTGCGGTCGTTCGCGTGCATCTCGAAGATGCGGCTGACGTTCTCACGCTTGCCGTTGCCGGGGTTGAGGACGCGCGTGCCCTTGTCGAGCGTGCCCGAGTAGACGCGGATGTAGGTGAGGTCGCCGTGGATGTCCGAGACGACCTTGAACACCAGCGCGGAGAACGGCGCGGTCGGGTCGTGCGGACGGGTCATCGGCTGGTTGACATCGTCGGGGTTGACGCCCTTCGTGTCGGGACGCTCGGTCGGGTTCGGCAGGTAGTCGATCGCGGCGTCGAGGATCTTCTGGACGCCGACATTCTTCAGCGCGGCGCCGCAGAGCACGGGGAAGCACTTGATCTCGACGGTGCCCTTGCGGATGGCCGCCTTGATCTGCTCGTTGGTGATCTTCGACGCGTCGGTGAGGTACTGCTCCATGAGCACATCGTCGACTTCGGCCGCCTTCTCGATGAGCTCGGCGCGGAACAGCTCGGCCTTGTCCTTGAGGTCAGCGGGAATCTCGCCCTCGGTGATCGTCGCGCCCTGATCCTCGGCGGAGAAGTAGACGGCGGTCATCTTCACCAGGTCGATGATGCCGATGAAGTCGTTGCCCTTGCCGATCGGAAGCTGGATGGCGATGCCGTTGGCGCCGAGGCGCGAGCGGCTCGAGTTGCAGGAGAAGTCCCAGGCGGCGCCCAGCTGGTCCATCGTGTTGCTTAAGCAGAGACGCGGCACGCCGTAGCGGTCGGCCTGGCGCCACACGGTCTCGGACTGCGCCTCGACGCCTTCCTTGCCGTCGAACAC
>JBKCZS010000147.1:0-4605 GCA_046337925.1 bacterium
GTGCGCGTCAACGCGATCTGCCCGGGCACCGTCGAGACGCCGAGCCTGCACGACCGCATCAACCAGAACGCGGACCCCGTCGCCGCGCGCGCCGCGTTCATCGCACGCCAGCCGATGGGCCGCCTCGGCACCGCCGACGAGATCGCCGCGCTCGCGGTCTACCTCGCAAGCGACGAGTCGAGCTACACGACGGGTGCGATCCATGTGATCGACGGCGGGTGGACCTGTTAGAGCGGTCGCGGCTGCGGCCGCTCCCTTTCGTGCTCGTCACGCGAGCCGATGTACGCGCAGCGCGTTTGCGCCGAGGATCGCAGCCTGCTCGTCGGGCGTGAGTTCACCAGCCAGCGCGGCGCTTGCCTCGATCCACTGCGATAGCCGCGCGTTCGCGAAGCACACCGGCCAGTTGGAGCCCCACATCATGCGCGTCGGGCCGAAGCAGGCGAGGCACCATTCGAACCACGGGCGCGCTTCAACCGCGGTCACCGCGCACCCGGCGTTCTCGAACATCGCCGACCACTTCACGCTCGTGTTTCCGCACGCCGCAACGCGCACGACCAAGCGCTGCCACTCCGCGCGCTCTGGCGAGCTCCAGCCCGCGCGCAGCGGCGGATTGCCGAGATGATCGAGCACGAGGGTGGTCTCGCCCGCCTCGCGCGCGCACGACTCGACGAGCGCGAGGTCGCTCCAGCGCACGCAGAAATCAAACGACAGTCGCGCCGCGCCGAGCGCGCGAAGGTCCGCGACGAACCGCGCGCCACCGAACGGCACATCGCCGCCGTGCAGCACGCGGCGCGCGCCCGTGACGCCGCGCACCCGCGCGATGGCCGCCAGTTCCTCGGCAAATCCCGCAGCGCCCGGCTCGATGCCCGCGACCGTCGCAAACGCGCGTCCGCTCGCAGCGCCCCACTCTGCGAACAGCTCCGCCTCGCGCGCGCGGTCCCGCGCGGCCATGTCCGCCTCGACGAACACCACTCCCCCGCCGACGCCGCCCTCGGTCGCGTACCGCGAAAGATCGAACCGTCCCGCAAACTGCGGCGCCTGCGCGAACCACGGCGCCGCCAGCGTCGCGGCGTCCCACACATGGAGGTGCGCGTCTGTCCAGCTGCGCGGATCTGTCGCGGTCGCGATTGCCGTCATTCCTGCAGCCTACCCGCTACCCTGCCTGCATGTCCGACTCCGCGAACTGCCTTGCCGTCGACCACTACATCACCCTCGGCCGCTCTGGCCTGCGCGTCTCGCCGCTCTGCCTCGGCGCGATGACCTTCGGCCTCGAATGGGGCATGGGCGCCGATGTCGAGACCTCGAACGCGATTCTGTCGCGCTACCTCGAGCGCGGCGGCAACTTCATCGACTCGGCCAACATGTACACGAAGGGCCACAGCGAGGCGATCCTCGGCGACTACTTCGCGACCGGCCCGGGGCGCGGCAAGCGCGACCGCGTGGTCGTCGCCACGAAGTTCGGCGGCAACATGTGGCAAGGCGATGCGAACGGCGGCGGCTCGTCGCGCAAGTCGATGTTCAACGCGGTCGAGCACTCGCTGCGCCGCATGAAGACGGACTACATCGACCTCCTGTGGTGCCACTTCCAGGATGTGCACACGCCGATCGACGAGACGATGCAGTCGCTCGACATGCTCGTGAAGCAAGGCAAGGTGCGCTACACAGGCTTCAGCGACCACCCCGCGTGGGTGTGCGTCCAGGCGATGTATGAGGCCGTCTTCCGCGGCTGGACGCAGCCGATCGCGATCCAGATCGAGTATTCGCTGCTCCAGCGCACGGTCGAGCACGACCTGATGCCGATGGCGCGCAAGTGCGGCTTCGGCGTCACGCCGTGGAGCCCGCTGCGCGGCGGCGTGCTCTCTGGCAAGTTCACGCGTGCCAATCGGCCGAAGGACGACGGCTCGACGCGCGTGAAGAGCGATTCGAAGTACCTCACCGAGCAGACCTATGTCCTGATCGACGCGCTGCACGAGATCGCCGCCGCGCGCGGCGCGACGCCCGCGCAGGTCGCGCTCCGCTGGGTGATGGACCGCGCCGGCGTCACGAGCACGATCATCGGCGCGCGCACGATGGCGCAGCTCGACGACAACCTCGCGGCGTGCGCCGTGCGGCTTTCCGCCGAAGACACCGCGCGCCTCGACGCGCTCACGACGCCGTCGCCCGTCTTCCCGCACGATTTCCTCAGCACCTTCATCCCGAGCGTCATCCAGAACGGAACGCGCGTGAACGGCCGCGAGACGACCGCGTGGCCCTCCGCCCCGCAGTCGGACGCAGAGCGCTGGTGAACCATGCCTGAAGTGAACTTCGACGGACTCGTCGGCCCGACGCACAGCTACGCAGGGCTGTCGTACGGCAATGTCGCGAGCGCGCGCAATCAGGGCGCCGCCAGCAATCCCCGCAAGGCTGCGCTGCAGGGCCTTGCGAAGATGGAGGCGGTCGCCGCGCTCGGCCTCGTCCAGGGCGTGCTTCCGCCGCACGAGCGGCCGCACATCCCGACGCTCCGCGCGCGCGGCTTCGACGGGAGCGATGCCGAGGTCCTCGCCAAGGTCGCGAAGGAAGACCCGGTGCTTCTCGCCCGCGTCTCGAGCGCGAGCGCCATGTGGACCGCGAACGCCGCGACCGTGATGCCTGCGGCCGACACGCACGACAGGCGCACGCATCTCGTCGTCGCGAACCTACGCGAGATGTTCCACCGCGCGATCGAGCCTCCGGTCACGGAACGCACGCTGCGCGCGATCTTCGCAGACGAATCGCGATTCGCCGTGCACGCGGCACTCGCGTCCGACCCGCGCGAGCGCGCCGACTATGGCGACGAAGGCGCCGCGAACCACACGCGCCTCACGGCGTCGGGCGCGAACGGCGGCGAGACCGCAGGCGTCCACTTCTTCGTCTACGGCACCGCGCCCGACGCCGCGCGCGTGCCCAAGAAGTTCCCCGCGCGCCAGACGCTCGCCGCGAGCGAGCGCGTGGCGCAACTCGGGCTCCTCGACCGCGCGCGCTGCGTGTTCGCCCAGCAGAACGCCGACGCCATCGACGCCGGCGTCTTCCACAACGATGTGATCGCGGTGGGTAACGGCAACATGCTGCTCTGCCACGAGCTTGCGTTCGAGGATCGCTTCGCCACGCTCGCGAGCCTGCGCAATATCGTGGGCGACTCGCTCGTCGTCGCCGAGATCCGTGCCGACGAAGTCTCGCTCGAGGATGCCGTCAAGAGCTACCTCTTCAACAGCCAGCTCCTCACGCTGCCCGACGGCTCGATGGCGCTCGTCGCGCCGTGCGAGTGCGAGGAGAACCCGCGCGTGAAGGCCGCGATCGACCGCGTGATCGCCGACGCCGCAAATCCGCTGAAGCGCGTGATCTACATGGATGTGCGCGAAAGCATGCGCAACGGCGGCGGCCCCGCGTGCCTGCGCCTGCGCGTGCCGATGACCGACGCCGACCTCGGCGCGATGAACCGCGCGGTGCTCGTCGACGCGGCGAAGCTCGCCGAACTCCGCGCGTGGGTCACGAAGCACTACCGCGAATCGCTGCTGCCTTCGGATCTCGCCGACCCCGCGCTCCTGCGTGAATCATGCGACGCACTCGACGAACTCACGAAGATTCTCTCGCTCGGCCCGATCTACGATTTCCAGCACTAGCCACCGCCGCGCACGCCGCGCGACGCGGGAAACCACGGAAACACCATGACTTCGATCCGCCCATCGATTCTCGCCGCCGTCGCCGTCACCACCTTGGCAACGCTCGTCGCGGGGTGCGCATCGACATCTCCCGATCGCGCCTCGCCGGCCACGCAGGACGCGCCAACCGCGCCGCCCACCCCCGCCGAGGCGCGGGCCATCGCCAAGGAAGCCTGGCTGTACGCCTATGCGCCGCTGCAGGGCTACAAGACGATGTACAACCAGACGCAGAACCGCGAATTCCCGGGCTATGTCGGGGGATTCGACAAGTTCCGCCACTATGCGCGGCTCAACACGCCGGCCGACACCGACATCGTCACGCCGAACAACGACACTCCCTACTCGTGGGCTTGGCTCGATCTCCGCGCGGAACCGATCGTCGTATCGCTGCCCGCGGTGCCTGCGCCGCGCTACTTCGTGAACCAGTGGTTCGATCTCCACACCCATAACTTCGCCTACACGGGCGTGCGCGCCACGGGCCGCGGCGCGGGCAACTACCTCTTCGCGGGCCCGCGCTGGAAGGGCGAAGTGCCGAAGGGAATCACGAAGGTCTTCCGCGCCGAGACCGACTTCGTCGGCACGCTCACGCGCACGCAACTCGACGGACCTGCCGACATCGCCGCGATGCAGGCCGTGCAGGCGAAGTACACGCTGACGCCGCTCTCGAAGTTCGCAGGCACGCCGACGCCCGCCCCTGCGCCCGCGATCGCGTGGCCGCGGTGGGACGAAGAGAAGGCGATGGGCATCGGCTCGATCGAGTACCTCAACTTCCTGCTGCAGTTCATGCCGGTCGTGCCTTCGGAAGAGGCGCTGTTCGCGCGCTTCGCCCAGATCGGGATCGGCGCGGGCAGGCCGTTCGACCCGTCGAAGTTCGACCCCGCCGTGGCCCAGCGTTTTGCCCAACTTTTCCGCGTCAAGGTGCTGGGGC
>JBKCZS010000148.1:0-19451 GCA_046337925.1 bacterium
GAGATCGCCGCGGCTGTCGCGAAGCGCGACGCGCTCGTCGCCGAGATCCGCGCGATTGCGGGTATCGACCCCGCGTCGCCCGCGTTCCCCGACACCGCGCCCGCGAACGGACTCGTCGCGCACCTCGCGTTCGAGGACGCGAAGGCCGCGCAGGCCGTGAACGCAGCACCCGACGGCAAGCCTGCGAGCGTGCGCGACGCTGGATTCGAGGCGGAAGGCCGCATCGGCAAGGCGTTCCGCTTCGATGGCGGCGACGACCGCGTGGAGATCCAGCGCCCGGTCGGCGACGACTTCACGATCGCGTTCTTCTTCAAGACCACCGACCTCGGCGGCGGTTCCGACGGCGACCGCCGCTGGTTCCTCGGCAAGGGCCTCGTCGACGCCGAAGTGCCCGGAATCGTGCGCGATTTCGGCATCTCGCTGATCTCGCACGGCTATGTGAGCGCGGGCACGGGCGACCCCGAGACCTTCGTCAGCTCGGGCCCCGGCCACAACGACGGCCGCTGGCACCATGTCGCGTTCACGCGCGAGCGGTCGTCGGGGGACATCGTGCTGTATGTCAACGGCTCGCCCGTCGACCGCGCGCGCGGTTCGACCGCGCGTCTCGACACGCCGCGCAAGCTTGCGATCGGCGCGATGCTGCCGGGTGGCGGCGCGTTCGCGGGCACGATCGACGAAGTGCGCATGTACGACCGCGTGCTCGGCGAGCAGGAAGTCCGCGCGATGGCGCTCGGCCTCGCGTCGCACGATGCGGCGCGCGCGTCGATCCTCGCGCGCTCGGGCGAGGCGGCCGCGAAGCGCTTCGACGAACTGAGCGCGCAGCTCTCTGCGTGGCGCATGCCCGACTGGAAGGGCGAGACGGTGCTCGCGGTGCGCGAGAAGCCCGAGCCATCCGAGATGCATGTGATGCTGCGCGGCAGCCCGCATGCGCTTGGCGACCGCGTCGAGCCGGCGGTGCCGCTCATCGCCGCGCGCTTCGAGCCCGAGCCTGCGGTCAAGCCGGCGCACGGCGAAAGCTCGGGCCGGCGCCTCGCGCTCGCGAACTGGATCGTCGACCCGCGCAACGCGCTCGCGTGGCGCACGGTCGCGAACCGCGTGTGGCAGCACCACTTCGGCGCCGGCCTCTCGGGCTCGACCAACGACTTCGGGCGCCTCGGCGAGCAGCCGACGCATCCGGAGCTCCTCGACTATCTCGCCGCGACGATGATCGAGAAGGGCGGCAGCTTCAAGGAGATGCACCGCCTGCTCATGACGAGCGCCGCGTACCGCATGTCGAGCGTGCCCACGCCCGACGCGCTCGCGAAGGACGCGCCGAACGAGCTCCTGAGCCGCTTCCGCATGCGCCGCGTGTCGGCCGAGGAGCTGCGCGACGCGATGCTTGTCGCGAACGGCACCATCAACACGAAGGTCGGCGGTCCGCCGGTCTTGCCGCCGATGCCCGAGGAAGTGCTCGCGACCTCGTCGCGCCCGGGCGAGGTGTGGCCGCTCACCGAGCGCGAGTCGTGGACGCGCCGCAGCCTCTACATCAAGCTGAAGCGGTCGCTGCAGCATCCGCTGCTCACCGCGTTCGACCTCGCGGACCTCGACAGCCCGTGCCCGCAGCGCTTCAACACCGTGGTGCCGACGCAGTCGCTTTCGATGCTGAACGGCGACCTCACGAACGAAGAGGCGCTGAAGCTCGCGCAGCGCGTCGGGCGCGAGTACCCGGGCGACATCCGCGCGCAGATCGAGCGCGCGCGGCGGCTGACGAGCGGACGCGCGCCCGAGCCGCGCGAGATCGACGAGGCGGTGAAGTTCCTCGACGACATCAAGGCGAAGGAAGGGCTCACCGAGGAGCAGGCGATGACGAGCCTCTGCCTCGTGCTCTTCAACCTCAACGAGTTCCTGTACATCGACTGACGGCGTTTCACGAAGGTGCACCCATGAGCAATCCCCTCGACAAGCCGACCAACACCTTCTGCGGCCGCACGCGCCGCGAGTTCCTGTGGCAGGCGGGCGGCGCGTTCACCTCGGTCGCGCTCGCGGGCATGCTGGCGAAGGACGGCTTCCTGTCGAAGCAGGCGTTCGCGTTCGACGGCGTGACGCCGCTTCCCGGCGGGCCGGTGAATCCGATGGCGCCGAAGCCGGCGATGATTCCCGGCAAGGCGAAGAGCGTCATCTTCATCTTCTGCTACGGCGGCCCGAGCCATGTCGACACCTTCGACTACAAGCCCGAGCTCTACAAGTACGACGGCCAGACGATCAAGGTGAAGACGAAGGGCCGCGGCGGCGACCGCAACGAAGGCCGCGTCGTCGGCCCGAAGTGGAAGTTCCGCCAGTACGGCCAGTCGGGCGCGTGGGTGAGCGACCTCTTCCCGCATCTTGCGACCTGCGTCGACGACATCGCGTTCATCAAGTCGATGTACGCCGACAGCCCGATCCACGGCAGCGCGATGCTGATGATGAACTCGGGGCGCCTGCTCGGCGGCCCGGCGATGGGTTCGTGGGTCAACTACGGCCTCGGCAGCGTGAACCAGAACCTGCCCGGCTTCGTGGTGATGCTCGACAGCGCGGGCGGCCCGATCTCGGGCGCGAAGAACTGGTCGAGCGGCTATATGCCCGCGATGTACCAGGGCACGGTGCTGCGCGGCGAAGGCCCGCCGATCCTCGACCTCGCGAACCCCGACGGCCGCAGCGTGGCGCTCCAGCGCGCGATGCTCGACAAGATGAAGGACTGGAACACGCGGCATGCGCTGCTCCGCTCGGGCAACTCCGAGCTCGAGAGCCGCATCGAGAGCTACGAGCTCGCGTACCGCATGCAGTCGACGGCGCCCGAGGCTGTCGACATGTCGCTCGAGACGAAGGAGACGAAGGAGCTCTACGGCTGCGACGACGAGCAGACGCGCGAGTTCGGAAACAAGTGCCTGCTCGCGCGGCGGCTCGTCGAGCGCGGCGTGCGGTTCGTCCAGATCTACTCGGGCGGCGGCCACAACGACGAGTCATGGGACGCGCACGGCGACCTCAAGAAGAACCACGACTTCCACGCGGGCCGCACCGACAAGCCGATCGCGGGGCTCCTCAAGGACCTCAAGCGCCGCGGCCTCCTCGACGAGACGCTCGTGATCTGGGGTGGCGAGTTCGGCCGCCAGCCGACGGCCGAGTACGCCGAGGGCACGGGCCGCGATCACAACTCGTTCGGCTTCACGATGTGGATGGCGGGCGGCGGCATCAAGGGCGGCACGAGCATCGGCCAGACCGACGAACTCGGCGCGACCGGCGTCGACCAGCGCTTCCATGTGAAGCACCTCCACGCGACGGCGCTCGCGTGCCTCGGGCTCGACCCGAACCACCTGACCTACTTCTACGCGGGGCTCGACCAGAAGCTCGTCGGCGTGGAGGGTGCGGAGCCGATCCGCGAGCTGATGGCGTGAACCGCCCGCGCCGGGCGGCATGTACGGCGTGGTCACTACAATCGCCGCCATGACACTCGCGCCCATCGCTTCCGCCGAACGCATCCGTGGCGTCGACATCGCGCGCGGCGTCGCGCTGCTCGGCATCCTCCTCGTGAACGTGCGGTTCTTCTTCGCCCCGCTGGGGTTCGCGCTCGAGCCGTCGACCGCGATCGACGGAAGCGAGCGCACGGGCGCCGACACCGCGGCATGGGCTTTCGTCGAGACATTCTGCAGCTTCAAGTTCATCTCGCTCTTCTCGTTGCTGTTCGGCTTCGGCCTCGCGATGCAGGCCGCGCGGGCGCAGACGCAGGGAGAGAGCCCGTGGCCCGCTGGGCTGCGGCGGCTCGGAATCCTCGCGCTCGTCGGCATCCTGCATTGGTCGCTCGTGTGGTACGGCGACATCCTCATGCTCTACGCGTTCCTCGGCGTGATCGCCTTGGTCGCCACTCGGCTCCCGCAGAAGACGCTCGGATGGTTGATCGTCGGAGTCGCAGGGTTCGTCGCGTTCATCGCCCTCGCCGGGGCAGCGCTGTCTGCAGTCGGACTCTCGATGCTGGCCGCGAAACCCGCGCCCGCAGAGATCGCGGCAAGCGACCTCGTCGAGCGCGGCCTCGACGCCATGATGGCCGCGCAGTTCGACCCCTACAACCCCATCTGGATCGAGGCCGAGCGCGCGGCGTTCGCGGAAGGGCCCGCCTCCGACGCATTCGTCTTCCGCTGCGTGCTCTACGCATACGGCTTCGTCGCGGCGCTCTTCAGCTACGGCTGGCAGTCGCTCTTCATGATGCTCTGCGGCGTCTACGCGTTCAAGGCAGGTTTCTTCACCGCCGAGGGCTCGGCGGCCCGCCGCCGCATCGCGCTGCCGGCGATCCTTGTCGGCCTGACGCTCAGCATCTGCGCGGTGGCGCCCACGCTCGTCTTCGGCTTCGACAGCGTGGCGGCGCGCGCCGCGTACCTCGCGCTCGTTTCGCTTGGCGCGATGGCGCTTCCGCTCGGCTACGCCGCGATCATCGTCGAGTGGGGCCCGAAGCTCCCGGCGTTCATCGCCACGCCGCTCGAGCGCACGGGACGCATGTCGTTCACGGTGTACCTCGCGGAGTCGCTGGTCTGCGTGACGCTCGCCTCGTGGTGGGGCCTCGCGTGGTTCGGCACGGTTTCCGACGCGCAGGCCGCGCTCATCGCCTTCACGGTGTGGCTGTCCCTCGTCATCTTCGCGACGGCGTGGCTGTCGGTCTTCCGCATCGGCCCGTTCGAGTGGCTGTGGCGGGCGGTCACCTACGCGGGCAACACCGGCCGGCCCGCGGCCGCGGCCTGACGGCAATTCCGAGCCTGAATCCTCGACTTCGGGACGGCATTCTGTAGGATGGCCGATCCATGCAGGTCCCGAACTTCCGTCTCGATGGCAAGGTGGCGCTGGTGACAGGCTCGTCGAAGGGCCTCGGGAAGGCGATGGCCTTCGCCCTCGGCGCGGCCGGCGCCAAGGTCGCCTTCAACTATGCGCACGGGAAGGACTGGGCCGAGAAGACCTTCGCCGAGTACGAGGCCGCGGGCTACAAGGGCGGGCTCTTCCGCGCGAGCGTGATCGACGAGGCCGAGGTCAAGCGCCTCAACGACGAGATCGCGGCGAAGCTCGGCCCGATCGACATCCTCGTCCTCAACGCGACCCCCGCGCAGCCCCTGAAGCCGATCGAGCAGTACGACTGGGAGTTCTACCAGTCGATGCTCGACTTCTTCGTGAAGAGCCCGTACCTCCTCGCGCGCGCCACGCTTCCGCACATGAAGCGGCAGAAGTGGGGCCGCATCATCAACATCACGAGCGAGGTGTTCAACCGCGGCGTGTCGCCCTTCAGCGCCTATGTCGCCGCGAAGGGCGCGCAGGTCGGCTGGTCGCGCTCGATGGCGGGCGAACTCGCGCCCTTCAACATCACGGTCAACATGATCGCGCCCGGCTGGATTCCGGTCGAGCGCCACGCGAACGATCCCGAGCACGAGAAGGAGGCGTACCGACGCCTCATCCCCATGGGCCGATGGGGCGTGCCGAGCGACTGCGGCGGAGCGTGCGTCTTTCTCGCAAGCGACGCGGCGGGATTCATCACCGGCCAGGACATCCATGTGAACGGCGGCATGACGGTCGTCTGACCCGAAGCCTATGCAGAGGAGCATCCCATGAAGAAGGTCATCTCTCTCGTCGCGCTCGCATCCATCGGTCTCGGCCTCGCGGCCGCCGCGCCGCAGGACGGCGCCGCCAAGCTGGTCGCGGCGCAGAAGGAGCGCATCGCCGCCTTCAAGGCGAATCCCAAGGCCAAGCCGCATGTCGCGTTCGTGTCGAACGGCGTCGCCGACTTCTGGACGATCGCGAAGGCCGGCGCCATCGCCGCGGGCAAGCAGCTCGGCTGCGATGTGACCGTCGAGTTCCCGGGCGGCGGCCTCTCCGACCAGAAGCGCATGCTCGAGGATCTCGTCATCAAGGGAATCGACGGCATCTCCGTCAGCCCGATCGACCCCGCGAACCAGGTCGAGGTGATGAACCTCGTCGCCGAGAAGTCGATCCTCATCACCAACGACTCCGATGCGCCGAAGGCTCCGCGCCTCTGCTACATCGGCATGGACAACTACGAGGCGGGCCTGATGTGCGGCAAGCTCGCGCGCGAGGGCACGAAGAATGGAGCGGGGGGCGGCAAGGTCGCGATCTTCATCGGCCGCCTCGAGCAGGACAACGCCAAGCGCCGGCGCCAGGGCTTCATCGACGGCCTCCTCGGCCGCACGCCCGACCCCACGCGCTACGACGAGCCCGCGACCGTGATCAACGAGGCCGGCTACACCATCGTCGGCACCTGGACCGATTCGTTCGACCGCGCAAAGGCCAAGGCGAACATCGAGGATGTCATCATCAAGCACCCCGACCTCAAGCTGATGACGGGCCTCTTCGAATACAACTCGACCCTCGCGGTCGAGGTGCTCCGCCAGACGGGTAAGCAAGGCAAGATCCAGCTCGCCGCCTTCGACGAGGGCGCCGATGTGATCGCCGCCATCAAGGAAGGCTTCGTGCTCGGCACGGTCGTGCAGGATCCGTACGGCTACGGCTTCGAGAGCGTGCGCGTGCTCCTCGCGTTCACCAAGGGCGACATGTCGATGGTTCCCGAGAACGGCGTCATCAACATCCCCGCGAAGGTGATCAAGAAGGACAACGCCGACGCGTTCTGGAAGGACCTCAAGGCGAAGATCAAGGCGGGGAAGGACGCGAAGTAATCGCGTCCGTCGCCGCGCATGACGCCTGAACGACCGGTCCTCCTCCGCGTGCGCGGCGTCGGCCGCCGCTACGCGGGCGTCGTCGCGCTTTCGGGCGTCGACCTCGACATCCGCGGCGGCGAGGTGCTCGCGATCGTCGGCGAGAACGGCGCGGGCAAGTCGACGCTGCTCAAGATCCTCTCGGGCGTGGTGCAGCCGAGCGAGGGCGTGCTCGAGGTGGCCGATGGCCCGGGCGCGCTCGCCGCCGTGACGCTCGACGGCGTTCGCGCCGCCACCGACGCCGGGATCGCGCTCGTCCATCAGGAGCTGAACCTCGCGGAGAACCTCGATGTCGCGGGCGCGATCTACCTCGGGCGCGAGCCGTCGCGCCTCGGGTTCCTCGACCGCGCGAAGATGCGCGCGGAGAGCGCGAAGTGGCTCGCGCGCGTGGGGCTCGCGATCGATCCCGGAACGCTCTGCGGCACGCTGCGCATCGCCCAGCGGCAGCTCGTCGAGATCGCGAAGGCGCTCTCGACCGAGTCGCGCGTCCTGATCCTCGACGAGCCGACCTCGAGCCTCACGATGCACGAGACCGAGCGACTGCTCGGGATCCTCGACGAACTGCGTCGCGCGGGCGTGGCCGTCGTCTTCGTGTCGCACCATCTCGACGAGGTGATGAAGATCGCCGATCGGGTGGCCGTGCTGCGCGACGGGCGCAAGACCGGCGAACTCGCGCGCGGCGAGTACGACCGCGCCGCCATCGAGCGGCTCATGGTGGGCCGCGACATCGCGCGCGCGGAACGGCGCGCCGTGCCGGGCGACGCGGCGCTTCGCCTCGAGGTGCAGGGGCTCGTGACCACGCACCGCCGTCGCATCCCCGCATCGCTCGGCGTGTGTGCGGGCGAGATCGTCGGGCTCGCGGGGCTCGTGGGCGCCGGCCGGACCGAGCTGCTCGAGGCGATCGCGGGCGTTTCCGCAAGCAGCGGCATCGTGCGGCTCGACGGCCGCGCGCTGGGCGCGGGCGCCTCGGAGCGCGTCCGTGCCGGAGTCGCGCTCGTGCCCGAGGACCGCGCGCGCAACGGGCTCTTCCTCGAGGACTCCGTCGCCACCAACATGTCGCTTGCGTGGATCGACCGTTCGAGCCGCGCGCGCATCGTCGATTCGCGCGGCGAGCGCGGGCTGGTCGACCGCATGGTGGGCCGCATGCAGCTGCGGCCCGCGCAGCCGTCGCGGCGCGTCCAGACGCTTTCGGGCGGAAACCAGCAGAAGTCGGTCATCGGGCGGTGGCTTGCGATCGATCCAGCGGTGCTGCTCCTCGACGAGCCGACGCGCGGCGTCGATGTGGGCGCCCGCGCCGAGATCCACGCCGAGGTCCGCCGCCTGGCCGAGCAGGGAAGCGCGGTCCTCTTCGCCTCGAGCGAGCTCGAGGAGGTCCTGCTGCTTGCCGACCGCATCGTCGTGATGCACGACGGGTCCATCGCGGGCGAGCTGCCCGCACACGAGGCGACCGAAATCGCGATCATGCAGCTGGCGACCGGGGGCGGAGCCCAGAAGCCCCGTCCGTGAGAGAAAGCCCATCGATGAAGAAGGCCCTCGGCATCATCGGAATCTTCCTCGCGATCTTCGTGTTCGCGTCGCTGTACGGCGAGAACTTCCTCACCGGCATCAACCTGATGCAGCTGACGCAGCGCACGGCGCTCTACTCGATCCTCGCGCTCGGGGCCGCGCTCGTCATCGTGACCGGCGGCATCGACCTCTCGATCGGCTCGGTCGTCTGCCTCGCGGGCATCATGACGCCGTGGCTCCTCATCGAGCACGAGTGGCCGGCGTGGGCGGTGGTGCCGACCGTGCTCGCGATGTCTGCGGGCATCGGGCTCTTCCACGGACTCCTCATCACCCGGCTCAAGCTGCAGCCGTTCCTGGTGACGCTCTGCGGCCTGCTTCTCTACCGAGGCATCGCGCGCTGGATGACGGGCGACCAGACGCAGGGCTTCATGGGCGAGCACGGCGAACTGCGCGCGCTCGCGACCGGCCGCTTCGAGATCCCCGGCATCGAGAACTTCCTGCTTCCGGCGACGGTGATCCCCGCCGCGATCCTCGCGATCGTGATCGGCGTGTTCTACTCGCGCACGGTGTGGGGCCGTTGGCTCCTCGCGACCGGCCGCAACGAAAGCGCCGCGCGCTACTCGGGCATCCCGACCGCGTGGCTCGTCACCTGCTCGTATGTCGGCTGCAGCCTGCTCGCGGGCTTCGGCGGCATGCTCTTCATCTTCGACATCAGCAGCGCGCAGCCGTCGGACTTCGGAAACTTCTACGAGCTCTACGCGATCGCGGCGGCGGTGCTCGGCGGCTGCAGCCTGCGCGGCGGCGAGATCAGCGTGATCGGCGTGATCTTCGGCGCCGCGACGCTCCAGGTCCTCCGCACCACGATCATCCTCGTCGGCCTCTCGTCGCAGCTCGAGTTCGCGGTCATCGGCGCCGTGCTCCTGCTCGGCGTGGCCGCGGACGAAGGCGTCCGCCGCTTCCTCAGTCGCCGGCTCGAGCGTTCCGCCGCTCCGTCGGGCTAAGTCCTCTCCGAATCGAACTATCCTTCCCAGGAGACTTCATGCAAGCATCCGTCACCCTCGCGCTCCTCGCGCCCCTCGCCTTCGCGGCCTGCGCCTTTGCACAGCAGCCGCCCGCCGCAACCCCCGCGAAGGCGGTGTTCCCGCCGTCGGAGATCGTCATGAAGGAGTGGGGCACCGTCGACGGCAAGCCCGTCCAGCTCTGGACGCTGCGCAACGCGCAGGGCGCCGAGGCCGAGATCACCAACTACGGCACGATCATCGTGTCGCTCAAGGTGCCCGACTCGACCGGCAAGTTCGACGATGTCGTGCTCGGCCGGCCGAGCGCGGCCGACTATGTCGCGCGCACCCAGTACTTCGGCTGCACCGCGGGACGCTGCGCGAACCGCATCGCGAAGGGCCGCTTCTCGATCGACGGCACCGAGTACACGCTTGCAACCAACAACGGCGCGAACCACCTGCACGGCGGCGTGAAGGGCTTCGACAAGGTCGTGTGGAAGGGCGAGGCCAAGATGACCGCCGACGGCCCCTCGATCACCTTCACCTACCGCTCGCCCGACGGCGAAGAGGGCTACCCCGGCAATGTCGACGCGACGGTGGTCTACACGCTGACCCACATGAACGAGCTCAAGGTCGACATGAGCGCGACGACCGACAAGCCGACGGTGGTGAACCTCGCGCATCACTCCTACTGGAATCTGGCGGGTCACGGCTCGGGCAGCATCCTCGGGCACCTGCTGATGATCCCCGCGAAGCGCTACACGCCCGTCGACGCCACGCTCATCACGACGGGCGAGATCGCGCCCGTCGCCGGCACGCCGCTCGACTTCACCGTGATGAAGCCGATCGGCAAGGACTTCGCTGGCATGCCCGCGACCAAGGACGATCCGGGCGGCTACGACCACAACTTCGTGCTCGACCAGACCCCGAAGCAGAACGGGCTCTGGCTGTCGGCGATCCTGATGGAGCCGAAGTCGGGCCGCATCATGGAGGTGTGGTCGAACCAACCGGGCATCCAGTTCTACACGGGCAACTTCCTCGACGGGATCCCGGGCAAGGATGGCGCGGTCTACCAGAAGAACGGCGCGCTCTGCCTCGAGACGCAGGCGTTTCCCGACTCGATCAACAAGCAGGGGGCCGACGGCAAGATGAAGGAGGGCTGGCCCAATGTCGTGCTGCGCCCGGGCGAGACCTACCGCCACTCGATGGTGCATCGCTTCCAGACCATCAACCGCGGTACGGCGCCCGCCGCGCCCGTAGCGCCTGCCGCACCGCAGGCTCCGGCCCCGACCTCGTCGTCGACGCCGCCCGCGGCGAAGTGAGCGGCCTGAAGAATCGATGCCGGCGCGCCTTGCGAGAGGTGCGCCGGCGTTGCTTTTGGCCGCGGAGCTGTGCCTCCCGCCGGAGGCAAAAACAGCAACGCGCACGGAGACCGTGCGCGTCGCTGGAGGCTCAAAAGGGATTCGTCAGCGACGGCGGCGGCGAGCCATCGCCGCAAGACCGAAGGTCGCGAGCACGCCGGGCGCAGGCACGGCACTGATCGAGACGGAGTAGTTCGTGAAGGAATTGCCGACGCCGGAGGCGACGCTGGCCGCAGTCGAGACATCGAGCTGGTAGCTCAGGCCCGAGACGAGCGTCAGCTCGAGCGTGTCGTTCACGCTGCTGTTGGCCGAGTAGAGCACATTGCCAGTCGCGACCTCCCGCAGCACGACGGACACGCCGTTGGCGGCGCCCGCACCGGAAGACTGCAAGGCGGTTCCGACGCTGATGGCCGCGAGCATGGAGCTGTCGACCGTGAACACGACGCTCGAGAGGCTGTTGGCATCCAGCGGACCGCCGAAGTTGGCGGCGTTCGAGAAGAGCTGGGTGAACGCGCCGAAACTCATCGAGTCGACGCCGAGCGTCGAGCCCTGCTGCACCGAACCAGAGACCGACGGCGCGTTGTAGGCGCGGAACTCGAGGAAGTCGCCGAACGAGGACGACGCCACGGAGCTGATACCGGCAGGCGAAATGAGCGCGATGGCTCGCAGCGACGACGCGTAGACGAAGCCGGCCTCAGCCGACGCAGCGGCGGAAAGCGCCGCGGCGGCCGTGGTGATCGAAAGAAGACAGAACTTCGTCATGGCAGGAACTCCCGGAAGAAAGGACGAGGAAGACAGACTTCAGCGGCGGAACTCAGCGACGGCGACGGCGGTTGGCGACGAGGCCGGCGATCCCGAGGAGCGCTGCCGTGGCCGGGCCGGGCACGATGCTGAAGTTCGCGTTGAAGCTGCCGAAGGCGCTGCCCGTCGCGCTCGCGCTCGTCGTCGACGAGACCTCGAGGCGATAGGTGTTGCCAGCGGTCACGGTGAGGTTGCCCGCAGCCGTGGTGTCGTTGGAGAGGAGCAGGCGGACCGTGCTCGTGGTCACATCGGTGAGGCGGATGAACACGCTCGCGTTGCCGCCGCCAGCGAAGTCTTCGCTGAGGCCGATGATCCAGGCGATGTCGACGAGGCCCGAGGTGGGATCGACCGGCGCCACCGTGAAGGTGATGTCGGCGATGCTCGAGGCGTTCGCGGCACCGGAGGCACCGCCGAGCACCTGCGAGGCGCCGACGAAGCTCATCTCGTTCATCGCAAGGTCGGAGCCCTGGTTCGCGAGGGCCGAGAGGCCCGACGACGAGCTGAAGGCCGAATCGAACCAGACGCCAAAGGCGCCAGTCGAACCCGAGTCGCTCGAAGCGCCAGCGGTGGTCGACACGGAACGAAGGGCAGACGAATAGACAAAGCCAGCGTCAGCGGTCTGGAGACCGACGAACGCGGCGGCCGCAAGCGCGGCAGCGCGTGACATGGAACCCATTTTCGACTCTCCCTACACACGAACGAGTTCCCGCTCGTTCGTCCCTTTTCGTCAGCACCGGACTGCTGACCTCAGACCATGGAGACCGTCCATACGGAAAAACCCGTATGACCCTCCGAATCGGAAACTACCACGGGATCGGCCCGTGCCAAGGAAAGTCGGGACGATTTCGCGCAGTTCTTCGCCCCGCCCTCACAAAGGTCATGCAAGAGGGTCCGACCCGTTCGGGGTATCCAACGGGTCTGGCCAATATCTTTTCTCCCTGCAGAGTCCAAGTGGCTTGGATGGGCGAAGAGCGTCCTATAATGCAATTTGCTGCCGTTCGGCGCTCATCGGGCGCCTGAGGCGCGGACGAGGTCGGCTCCCAGGCGGCGGACTTCCTCGACGCTGCGGACGCCGGCAAGCGCGAGGGCAAGTTCGAACTCGCCGGCCAGCATGGCGAGGGCGCGCGCCACGCCCGTTTCGCCGCCCGCGCCGAGGCCCCAGAGGATCGGGCGGCCGACCGCCACCGCATCGGCGCCGAGGGCGATCGCCCGCAGCATGTCGACCCCGCGACGGATGCCGCCGTCGACGACGACGGGGCCACGGCCGTTCGCGGCTTCCGCGCAGGCCGCGAGCACGCTGGCGGTCGCCGGGGCGCCGTCGAGCTGGCGCCCGCCGTGGTTCGAGATCCACACGCCGCGCGCGCCGGCGTCGAACGCGGCACGCACATCGTCCGGGCGGCAGAGGCCCTTCACGACGACGGGCTTCGAGGTCCACGAGGCGAGCGCCTCGACATCCTTCCAGTTCGCGGAGGCATCGATCGTCCAGGACAGGGCGCCGCCGATTCCCACGCCGGAGTGGCCCGTCGGCCCGCCGGGACGCTCGAGGTTCACGATGCGGAGGCCGTCGGGGACGCGGAATCCGTTGCGCATGTCGCGCTCGCGGATTCCCCAGACGGGCGTGTCGGCGGTCACCGCGAAGGCGTCGATCCCCGCGCGCTCGGCGCGGGCGACGAGTTCGCGCGTGAACGCGCGGTCCTGCGAGATGTAGATCTGCATCCAGAGCGGGCCGTCGGTGGCGGCGCGCACTTCCTCGAGCGCCGTCGTCGAGAGGCTCGAGAGGCACATGGGAATCCCTGCGGCGGCACATGCGCGCGCGGTGGCGCACTCGCCGTCGGGGTGCGCCATCTTCTGCATGGCGGTCGGAGCCGCGAGGAGCGGGGACGCGATGGCCCGGCCGAACAGCGTGGTCGCGGCCGTGCGGGCCGAGACATCGACCATGCCGCGGAAGTGGACCTCGAACCTGCGCCACGCGGCCTCGTTCGCCGCGAGCGTGGTCTCGTCCCACGCGCCCGAGCGGTAGTAGTCCCACGCCGTGCGCTCGATGGAGTGCTCGGCCAGCGCCGCGAGGTCGGCGAGCGAGACGGCCCGCGCAAGGGCATCGGAAGAGTTGGACGGCTCGGGCATGGCGGGGAGGCTACCGCGAGCGTGGGGGGTGCACCATGCCCGTACACTGCGCTCCATGCTCGACGCTGGAATGATGCTCGACGCGCTGGCTCCCGCGACAGCCCAATGGTGGGACGCCGAGGCTGCAAATGTGCCCTGGTGGCGGCAGCTCTTTCCGCCGGCGGTGGTCTCGCTTGGGATCGCGCTCGGCATC
The DNA here is from genome assembly GCA_046337925.1 of bacterium. GTDB lineage: Bacteria > Planctomycetota > Phycisphaerae > Phycisphaerales > SM1A02 > QWPT01. The sequence continues at coordinate 13,703 of JBKCZS010000148.1, forward strand.
GGGCTCCTCATCGGACTGGAGCGCGAGCGGCATCCCGACACCGTCGCGGGCGTGCGCACCTTCGGCCTTGCGGGCCTGATCGGCGGCCTGTGCGCCATGATCTCGGCACGGGGCGTCACGCCGTGGCCGCTCGTGATCGTGGCGTCGCTCGCCGGCGCCGCGGGCGTCTGGGGCGGCATCAGCGCGCGCACCGCGCCCGCCGAAGGCCAGACCGTCCGCGACATCGGCCTCACGACGGCGTTCGCGCTCGTCGCCACCACGCTGCTCGGCGGATTCGCGGTGCTGGGCGAACGAACCGTCACCATCGTGGCGGCGGGCGTCCTCTTCCTCATCCTCTACCTGCGCGACCCGCTGCACGCGATGGTGCGACGCCTCGGCAAGGAAGATGTGCGCGCGATCGCGACCTTCGTGCTGATCACGCTCGTGATCCTGCCCGTGCTGCCCGACCGCGAGATCGGTCCGTTCGACGCGATCAATCCGCGCACCGCGTGGATGCTCGTGGTGCTCGTGGTGTCGCTCAGCCTCGTCGGCTACATCGCGCAGGCGTTCCTGGGCGCGCGCGCGGGAACCGTCGCAAGCGGTCTGCTCGGGGGACTCGTCTCGAGCACGGCCGCGACGGTGGGCGCATCGCGCCGCGCCCGCGAGGAGGGGAGCACGGCGGCTGCGGCGGCGACCGCGCTGCTCGCCTGCGGCGTGCTTCCCGCCCGGTTGCTGGTCCTCATCGGCCTGGTGTCTCCCGCGCTGTTCGAGCGCGCGGGCTGGTGGCTTGGGGCGATCGCCGCGGTCACGCTGTTCGGAGGCTGGCTGGCGCTGCGGGCCGACGGACGCGACTCGCAGACGCAACAGGCGAAGCCCCGCAATCCCACCCAGCTGCGCTCGGCGCTCGCGTTCGCGGGAGCGTTCGTCCTGATCCGCATCGTGACGAAGGCCACCATCGAGTACGGCGGCACGAGCATGTTCCTGGTCGCGGCGGGCGCGGCCGGCATCACCGACATGGACGCCATCGCGGTCAGCACCGCGCACGAGGTCACCGACAAGTCGATCGCCGCCGAACTCGGTACGCGCGCGGTGCTCGTGGCGCTGTTCGTCAACACGGTCTTCAAGCTGATCGTGACGCGCGCGGTCGGCAATGCGGCGCTGTTCCGCACCGCACTTCCGACGCTGCTGGCCGCGGCGCTCATCGCGGCGGCCGGCGTGTTCTTCGCGTGAGGTTCACTCCTGCGGAAGCGCGTCCGCCCCATGGTCGAGCGCGAGGTCGAACTCGCTGCCGTCGACGACCCACGGGAGTTCATCGATCGGTGTGGTTTCCGCAGCGAGCGTCGCGTCGGCTTCCGGCGTCGCGTGGTCGGACGAATCCGCCGGCGCGAGCGAGAGCGCGATCAGCGCCACCGCGGCCCAGCGGATGTTGCGCGCGGCCCGGCTTGGCGGGGAGAAACGGCGGCGAACGACGGAACGCATCAATTCGAGGGTCGTTTCTCGGCCACGGTCTGCAAGGCGGTCCGCAGGCTCGGCGCGCGATTCGCGCGGGAGATGGCCGCACGACCGTCGCAGCCGCTCCAGATCGCACCGAGGACGGAGCGGACCCTAGCGCCGCCCGACGATCCAGCTGATGATCGGAAGGAGCGAGACGGTCATCGCGAGCGCGGCCACTTGGGCGAAGACGAGGATGGCGATGAAGCCGAACACCCTCGTCTTAAGTGGCGGCGGCGCGCGGCCGGGTTCGGTCGCGATGAGCGCGCCGAAGTAGAGCGTCGCGCTCGCTGCGGAGACCGCGAGCCCGAGCCCGATGAGCGAGTGGCCGAAGCTCCAGTGCTTGAGCGTGATGAGCGCGAGCGGGTCGATGTCCTCGCTGACCGCCTTCCACACGAGAAGGGGGATCCCCACGGCCAAGCCCAGAACCAGAGGTGCGATCGTGACCCAGAATGTCGGCCAGAACTTCGGCGCGACGACGGGGTCGATCCGCGACGGCTCGTAGTCCGCGCCGCATTCGGGGCAGTTTCCACGCGGCGCGAGGCCCGTCAGCGTGAAGTCGCAGACGGGGCACGCCGGTCTCGTGGAGCGCATGAAGAACGGATGGCGGGTGTCGGCCACGGCGACGCATCATAAGTCGGTCGCGTGCGCATTCAAGAATTCGGGCGTGCGTGCGGCCCAGACAGGGCCTAGACACGGCCTATTCGATCCAGGTCCTTACATGCACGATGGTTGCGATCAGGGCCGCCGTGCCGACGGCGATGAGTACCAGCGCCGCGATCGCCTTGGCGAGGAGTGCGAGGACGAACATCGCGGGCCGTGTCGAGGCGAGGTCGGGATTCCGCTTCAGCGTTCCCTCGATCAGCGCGGCGATGTTCCAGGCAGACCGGCCGGCGCCGACGAGGAACGCGAGCAGGCCGACGAGAAGGATGAGGAAGATGACGCGCCCCCGCGGGTTGAACACCATGCCGAGGAAGCACGCGTAGATCGCGAGCATGACGAACAGGCCGATGACCCCCGGGAAGAGCGCCATGAAGACCCGGTCGAGCGTGGTGGGCGGCCTGATGGCGGGGAGCGACTTCGGCGCGTACGGCGTGCCGCATTCCGGACAGATTCCCGTGTCGGGCAAGCCTGTGAGGAGAAACGCGCACTGCACGCAAGAGAGGTCATGAGTCCGCTCGGTGGCCGCGGGAGCGCGATCCGCGCCCGCGAAACGGGAGGGCGGGGGCGGGGTCGGCTGCGAATCGCTCATACATGGGCCTTCCTTGCCTGCCGCGCGCGGAACCCAGGCTCGCCGCCCTCGAGGTAGTAGCGGCAGAAGCTGTCGAGCGAACCGTCGGGCCGGATGACATGCGTGCAGCAGCGGTCGATGCGGTCCTGGTCGAAGGTCCACGCGTCCATGAACGGCTTGATGAACATGCGGAACGGAGCGTCTGCGCCGAGCGTTCCGTGCGACTGCTCCAGCGTTCGCAGGATCTCGCCGAGCGGTTCCGTCTCGCAGCCGCACTTCGCGAGATCCTCGAGGCGATAGTCGACGCGGTTCGCGAGGAACCCTTGCAACGCGTCGAGCGACACGAGGCGCGAGAGCGGCACGGTGCCGTTCGCGGTGCGGAGGATGTAGCCGATCGTGTGGCAGTTCGGGTCGCCGCAGGGAAGCGGCGTGAAGTCGGCGGCGCTCACGAACTCGCTCGCCTGCGCGGCGAGCGCGTGCACGATGTCGCCGACCGAGAGCGGCCGCGCTGCGCTGCGCGCGATCGGCAGCGTCGAGCTCGTGACCTCGATGCGGCCCGAGGTGAAGCGCGGCTGGAAGCTGATGCCGCGCACATGGCGGCGCGGCACGGCGAAACGCATGGTTTCACCGAGGAACGGAAGGGTTTCGTCGGTGACGGTCATCGCGAGCGTGCTCGGCACGCCGAGCGCGCCGGCCGTGTCGATCGCCTGCTCGCGCACCTTGCGGAGGTCGGCGCCGCGCAGCTCGCGCTGGCCCGCTTCCTGCACGCCGTCGAACTGGACATAGAGCTCGAACTTGCCGCGCGCGCGGCGGAGTTCGCCGAGTTTCTCGCGGAACGCGGCGTCGGTGGCGACGCGCACGGCGTTCGTGTTGACGAGGATGTAGCCGATCTTCGGATGCGCGAGGCACCACTCGAGGATCTCGAAGAAGTCGGGGTGCAGCGTCGGTTCGCCGCCCGACAGCTGGATGATGTCGATGAAGCCCTTGCGCGCGACCACGCCCGCGATGCGCTGGCGCACTTCGCGCGAGGGCGTGTACGCGAGGTCGTCGCCGACGCCGTGCGGGCTCGACGCGAAGCAGGTCGGGCAGGAGAGGTTGCAGCTCTCGACGATCTCGATGAGCGCGACGCAGGTCGAGAGGCGCTCGAACGGATCGGCTGCGTTCGGGTTGGCGGGCGCGCAGCAGCCGCCGCCGTTCGCGCCGTCGGCAGGGCTGCAGCACGCGCCCGAACCCTGCGACGCGTAGTAGCGCGTGTGGTCGGCGGCGAGCGTCGCCTCGAACGCGCCGTGCGCGGGGCAGTGCTTCGTCATTACGACGGCGTCGCCGCGGCGCGTGATTTCCGCTGGGATCTGCGCGAGGCACACGGGGCAGCGGCTCGTGGTCGACTTGAGGCGCATGCGTGGCTAGCGACCAAGGGTTCCGAGGCAGAACATGAAGGCGAGCGAGAGCAGAAGGCAGACCAGGCCTGCGACGACCGTGATCAGCATCGCGATCGACATGCCCGCGCGCGAGAGGAACATCCTCGTCGACGCGCCTTCCTGCCTCGGAGGCTGCGTGTTGGCAAGCGCGCGGAGGAATCGCGTCGCCCGTACCGATGCCCAGATCACGCACGCGACGCCGCCGATGATCCACGGCAGGCCGAAGGCGAAGTACCCGCCCGAGCCGCGGTCCCGCGAGAGGAGGTCGAGTCCCACCGCGATCCCGAGGAACGCCGGCGCGAGCGGCAACGCAAGATGTCCGAGCGCACGACCGAGCGACGGCGGGTCGAAGGCGACCGAGTTGGCCGAGTTGTAGAGACGCCCGCACTCGGGACACTCGCCGACATCAGGCAGGCCCGTGAGCGCGAAGCCGCAGGTCCGGCACCGCGGTTCCGAGGACTGCGAGAAGAGCGGGTGAGGCTTCTCCATCTGTTGCATCGTACAGCGTCGCATGACGCAAGCGACGCGGCGCGAAGGCCGCGGTCAGGCATTTCAGCGGGGGACCAGCAGGAAAATCCCGAGGAGCACAAGTCCACCGAACGCAAGGACCGCGATCATGCCCGCGATGCCGGTGCCCGCGCAGCCAAGCGCGACGGAGAGCGGGCGCTCGCGTTGGCTGGGCGGCTGGGCGCTCTGGAAGGCATGGATCGTCTGGATGCCGCGCCACGAGCTCCACAAGGCGGTGGGGAACACCGCAGGTCCCGCGTAGGGAAGGAACGCGAACAGGAAGTACTCGACGCGACCGGAGAAGATGTCGGGGCCGCCGACGATCAGCAGCGTCGTTGCGCCGACGACGAGGCCGCATGCGACGGGCAGCAGCACATAGACGACGGCGCGCGTGCGCGTGGGCGATGTCGTCGCGAGCGAGCGCGCGTCGTAGGTTTCGCCGCACTCGGAGCATCGGCCGCTTCCACGCAGCCCGCGCAGCGAAAACCCGCAGCGGCTGCAGGCCGGTTCGTCCTTCGGCCTGAAGAGGGGATGCGGCGCACTCATCCGTCGCATCGTACAAGGCCAAGTGACACTTGCGATCGCGGCGGTGAGCTCGCGCGCGCGTCCGTCGACGATGTGTGCGGATAGTCCCTCAAGCGCGCGCGTAGTCGTTGTATCCGCGCGCGTCGTCGCCGTAGAAGGTCGTGTCGTCCCACGGCGCGAGCGGCGCGCCCGTTTCGAAGCGCTCGGGGAGGTCGGGGTTCGAGATCGCGAGCTTGCCGAAGGCGATGCAATCGCCGAGGCCAGCGTCGAGGTCGGCCTGGGCCGCCGCGACTTCGGCGCTGTAGCCGTTGAGCACGATGGGGCCTGCGAAGCGTTCCTTCATCTCGCGGCAGAGGCGCTCGGTGAACGGGCCGTTCCAGCGGTCCTTCGGCCAGTAGTGGTTGAAGAGGTGGAGGTACGAGAGCCGGCGCTTGCCGAGTTCCTCGGCCACGCGGCGCATGCACTCCTCGTCGTCCGGTGCAGCGGGGAGGTCGTTGGCGCTGCCCATCGGCGAAAGCCGCACGCCGACGCGCGACGGGCCGAAGACCGCCGTGTTCGCGTCGACGACCTCGAGCAGGAGGCGCATGCGGTTCTCGAT
>JBKCZS010000149.1:0-11571 GCA_046337925.1 bacterium
GCCGTGTACTCGGCGCCCGACTCGATCCAGCGGCGAATCGTCTCGACCTCCGCGGCAGCCAGCGGTTCGCGGCCGTCGGGCGGCATGAACTTCGCTGGGTCAGCGTGCGTGACGCGGGCGAGGATCACGCTGGAGTCGGGATCCCCCGGAACGATCGCGCGCACGCCGTTTTTCAACGCCGCCGTCGCACCCGCGAAGGTGTCGAGCCGCAGGCCTGCCTTGCGCGACTCGGCGTCGGGCCCGTGGCAGGTGAAGCACTTCGCGGCGAGGATCGGACGCACCTCGCGGTCGAAGTCGACCCGCTCGACCGACCCCGCGCCGGCATGCGCCAGAGCCGCCGCAGGATGCACCACGGCCGCCGCGGCAAACGCCGCCAACGCGACTGCAAGATCCAAAGCCAAGGCGCGGGGACGCATGTCCGCAGTATCGCGCGGGGACGAGTTCGACGGAACCCCTCGCGCGCAACTTGCGGGAAAATCCCGTGCGTTGAAAGGGTTGAGGGCTACGCGAGCGCTTCTGCAAGCAAGCCGCGCATCGCGGCGAACGCGCGGTCGGCGATGACCTCGCGATAGAACATGCCGCTCGCGCGGTCATGCGCATGCGGGTTCGTGAACGCGTGTCCCGTGCCGCCGTAGGCGACGACCTGCCAGTCGGCCTGCGCCTCGGTCATCTCCTTCGCGAAGCCGAGCATCTGCTCTGGCGTCGCCATCGGATCGTCGTAGCCATGCAGCGCAAGCACCTTCGCGCCGATGGGCGCCTGCGCGCCGAGATTCGGCGCACCGAAGAGCGCGTGGAAACCGATCGCAGCCTTCACGCCTCGCGCGTTCGCGCGCGCAAGGTCGAACGCGCAGAGGCCGCCGAAGCAGAAGCCGATGACCGCGAGGCGCGCGGCGTCGGCGCCGTCGATCCCCGCAGCGGCATCGACCGCGCTCAGAAGACGCGTGCGCAGTGCGCCGCGGTTCTCGACCCACGGCATCATGAGCTTCGAGTTCTCCTCGGGCGAGCTGCCGCGCCGCCCCTTGCCGTACACATCGATCGCGAAGCCGATGTAGCCGAGCGACGCGATCATGTCGGCCTTTGTGCGCGCAAAGTCGTCCTGCCCGCCCCACGCATGCACGACGAGCACGACCGGCGTGCGCGCGCCGGCATTCGCGGGCCGTGCGAGATATCCCTCGAGTTCCTGCTGTCCGTCGTGATAGGCGAAGAAGCCGCCGCGTGCGTTGGTCGAGCTCATGCGGCGAGTCTAGCAAACCGAACGGCCGCGCTGTCGCGCTCCATGCACGCCGCTCAGGCGTCCTTGAAGAGATGGAAAGTGCCGCGTGCGAAGGGCCTCGGGACCTGCTTCATCGCAGCCGCGAGTTCATCCCATGACTCCGGTGGAATCGAGCGTGTCACCGCGTCGATGTCCGACGCGTCGTCCGTGGCGCACACCAGCGGGCGCGGGTCGAAGTCCGCCCATCGCGGCATGCTGTCGTCACGATGCCGCGTGTAGAGCGACACCGTGGCGAGCGCGGTGCCTGGCACCCAGCGCCGCCCTTCGACTTCAGGAAGGTCTTTCTGGATGATCTTGACGACAGGGAAGTTCCCGGTTCCCTTCGAAAGATCCGTCAACACGGCGATCAACATCGGATTCTCCGAGACGATCACTGCGGGATTCACCGCGCCATACATGAACTGATCGCGCACGCGTCTCCAGTAGAGCCAGTTCATCGCGAGCAGCACCGCAAAGCCGATCCAGAGGCTCCAGTGGACGAGGATGGCCAGCAGGAGCATCAGCACCGCCAGGCTGATCCAGATGATCGGCCAGGCGGGGTACTGCGAGAGCCAGACCATCGGCTTGATATGCGTCCCTCCCGGGTTCGAGGCGCGGGCGGAGTCGTCGAGCGTCCAGGTGCTTTCAGAGTCGGACATGCGGTCTCCTCGATCGGTGGCCATACCGTGGGTTCGGGCGGCGCAACCAGATTGCCGCCGATCCCGATGCCGCTCGGCCGTTTGCGGACGACGCGATCGTCGCGACTCTCGGCCGCAGTGTCAATGAGGTTTTACATCTGTGAAGGAACGACACGGACCGCGGCCGGACCAACGCGGCGACAGCCGAGGACTCGAACATCCTTCCGTAAAAACTACGGACTTCCGCGACCCCCTCTCCGCGCGTGGTAGCGTCGCGCGGTCGGATCAACCGACGGAAAGGCGGAAAGGAACGATGTCCGGACAACCGGGAGAACGGAGTACGCCCGCTGCAACGCGATGCGGCGGGCGAAGGTGGTCCCATGGCAAAGGCTGGCCCGACCCACGCGGTCGTCACGGGAGCGTGCGGCGCCTCGGGCGCGCGCGCATGCTCGCCGCCGCAGCATGCACGCTCGCGCTGCTCGCCGCGGGCGAAGCGTCCGAGATCGCGCGGACCCCACCCCCGCTCGATGCGGCCATCGTCATTGGGCCGGAGCGCCCCGACATCAGGCGCCTCGGGCAGGCGGTCGCCGCCGATGGCGGCCTGCTCGCGGTCGCTGCGCCGACGGACGGCGACGATGCGCTGAGCCGAGGTTTCGTGTCGATCCATCGGATGGGCGTCGATCGCGACGGATCGCTCGCCGTTCGCGCGGAACAGACGGTGGTCTCCAGCGCGCCCGCGCCGGGCGACCACTTCGGCGCGAGCGTCTCGGTGCTTGCGCGCTGCCCCGATGCTGGTGGCACCGATCTCCTCGCGGTCGGCGCGGATCGCGCGAACGCCGGCGGCGGCGAAGCGGGCGCGATGGCGGGAGCGGTCGAGATCTTCGAGCGTGTCACCGACGGGGAGAGGCCGGGGCGGCCCACGGCGCGTCTCTGTGCGAACGCTCCGGAGCCCGGCGCCTCGTTCGGTGCGGCGATCGCGTTCGACCGCGCGCAACGCGCACGGATCGCGGTCGGAGCGCCGCGCCACGACGCGGTCGGCGCGTTCGACGCGGGGCGCGTGCATGTCTTCCAGCGCACCGCGTCGTCGACGGGTGCGGTCGACCGTGCGCGCTGGACGGAGGTCGCGTCGCTCTCCCCGCCGACACCCCGCATGAGCATGTGGTTCGGGGCCGCGGTGGCGCTCGACGGCGAGTTCCTCGCGGTCGCAAGCCCAGGCGACGATGTCGCGACCGAAGCAGGTCGCGAGGCGGTGCATGCAGCGGGCGCGGTCTACCTCTACCGGCAGACGGGCGGCGGCGGAACCGATTCCCGCCCTCGCTTTCGCCTCGATCGTGTGCTGACGGCGCCGGTTCCCGAACCTTCGGCGTGGTTCGGGCTCGCGATCGCGCTTGATGACGGCGTGCTGGCGGTCGGCGTGCCGCGGGCGCGCGACACTTCGGAGAGCGCGATGCCGATCGGCTGCGTGTACCTCTTCGATCTCGATCGGCCCGACATCGCGCCGAAACGCATCGATCCGCCTGACGCACCTGCGGCGCACGGATTCGGACAGGTCCTCGCGCTGCGCGACGGACTGCTCGTGATCGGGGCTCCGAGCACCGACGCGCTCGAACGCGGCCTGCGATCGGCGGCGGTCGAGGATGCCGGCGCAGCGTGGGTCTACTCGCTGACGCGCGGCGGGTTCGACGCCGCGCTCAACGCACCGAGGCCACTGCCGTCGGGCCTATTCGGCTCAAGCTGCGCGCTCGGCACGGTTCCTGCGACGGGCCTGGTGCCCGTGGCTTCCGCGCACCCGCCGCTCACGCAGCAGGCGATCGCGATCGTCGGTCACCTGTTCGTGGAAGAGGAGTCGGTCGCGCCGAGCCGCGGAGCCGCGCTCTTCGCGCTGCCGACCGGGCACACGGGCGTCGCGGCCGCGCAACGCGAGCCGGCGCCGCCTTGAAGGCGCGGCGACCAGGGCCGCGCGGCCAGGTCACCCGCGCGGATACCACCGCTCGAGCGTCGTGCGCCAGTCGGACACGGTCTCGCAGTCGATGAACGCAGTCTTGACCTCGTTCGCCTGCGGATGGTGCGCCGCGAACTTGATCCCGAACTTGCGCATGCGCCGGCCACCGGCCGCCTCGCCGTGGAGCTGCATCGCGAGCTCGAAGTGCGACTCGAGCGCGGCGCGCTGTTCGGCGAGCGTCGGCTCGCGCGCGGGTTCGCCCCGCATGAGCGCGCGCGCCTGCGTGAAGATCCAGGGGTTGCCGATGCATCCGCGCGCCACCGACACGCCGTGCACGCCCGTGTAGTCGTGCATGCGGAAGATGTCGTCGACGGTCCAGATGTCGCCCGAGCCGAAGACCACGCGGTCGGGGTACCGGCGCACGAGGTCGCGCAGGAACTCCCACTTGCCGGGGCCGAGGTACTTCTGCTGCACGGTGCGGCAGTGGACGACCGCCCACGCGTAGCCGAGCTCGTAGGTCGCCGCGAAGATCTGCTCGAAGCGCTCCGCCATCTCGGGCGTGTCGTCATAGGCGCGCCGCAGCTTGACGGTGCAGGGGATCTCGCGCGGCACGACCGCGCGCACCGCACGCAGGATCTCGATCGCGTCGTCCGGGTACGCCAGGAAGTGCCCGCCGCGGTTTGCCTTCTTGATCTTCTTCACGGGGCACGCGAGGTTCACATCGATCACGTCGTAGTTCATGCCGACGAGGATCTCGGCGGCCTGCGCCATCTCGTCGGGCATCGTGCCCATGACCTGCCCGGCGATCGGATGGTCGTCGAGGCCCGCGGCGATGTTGTCCTCGATCTCGCCCATGCCGCACTCGGTCGCGAGGAGATCGGGGTCTTCCTTGCGCCTCCCCTTGCCGCCGTTGATGAGCGTGCGGTCGAGCAACGCCTCCGTCACGCAGAACGGCGCGCCATGCCGACGCGCGACCAAGCGCATCGCGCCGTCGGAGTAGCCGGCGAGCCCCGCCTGGAAGAAAGGCGCGTCGAAACCCTTCACCGTGCCGGGAATCCGCGGGTCGATGGTCCACTCGCGCGCGATCTGGGCGACCGGTCGCGAAGTCGGGTAGTCGGGCAGGTTCGGTGGCGAGAGATCGACGGACATCGTGGCTCTGGCGTGGACCGTCGACCCGGCCCGATCGGCCGGTCGCAGGTCCCATGCGTGCGGATCGCAAGCGTACGCGCTCGCGGCCCACCCCGTCGAACGCACATCTCAACCCACGCGAACGCCGGGCGCGCGACGGCGGCGGCTGTGGCACGCCCCCAGTGCACCGCCCAGCAGCACGATCACCGCCGCAGGTGCAGGCACCACGCGGACCTGGTCCTGGGCGACCGGATTGGCCAGCACCTCGAGCTCGTGCGAGCGGAAGCCACCCACGCCAAGCGTCGCCGTCATCGCCGCATACCGCGCGGCGGTCTCGGCGGATGCCAGTGCGCGGAACGCGCCGGTCGTCATCGACATCCGGCTGACGAGCGTCGCAGCATCGTTCGTCCCGAAGTTCTCGTTGGCAATCTCCCAGACGGCGAGTTGGAACGCCGCTGCGGTGGCAGCACGCCCTTCCGTCCCGCCCGCGACCCGCTCGGTCGAAGGATCGATCCAGCGCGCGAACAGGTCGCGGAGCACGACCGCGCGCGCGCCCGCGATCCCACCTCCCGGCAAGTCGATCGGGTCGAAGATGTAGACCGCGCCACCATCCACGGTCGGCCCGAGTTCAAGCGCCCAGCTTCGGAACGGATTCCCGTTCGACTGCTCGAAGTCGTTCTGGAACGCCGACAGTGCGAGCGGGCTGGACGCGGCGTTCGAGTCCCAGCCGAGCGCCGGATTGAACGCGCAAGTCTCGACGCGCCCCTCGATGCGTCCGACGAGCGAAGCCGCGATCGCGCCGTGGGCAGACGGCTCGATCAGGAGACACGCCGCCACGGCAGCAGCCGCGACGGGCGCTGTCGCATATTCTCGCATCTTGTTCCCGCTTTTCTGGTGCATCATCGCGCTCGCCCCTGCGCACGGAAGACTCCGCGCGAGGGCGAGCCGAGACTACTCCGCAGTCGCCGCACGGCAAGGGACCCGCCGCAGGCAGGCGCGCGATCACCCGAAACCGCTCCACCAACCGTCACAAGCCTCGAAATGCGTACAGGCGGCGCAGTCCGCACAGGCCTCATAGCCCGCACAGACCGCACCGCCCGCGGAACTCGACTTTCGATCAAGGCGCGTTTGGATCGCCTTTGAGGCGTTCAGCGGCGGCGGCGGCGGCCACAGGCAGCGCCTGCGACACCGAGCAACGCCATCGCGCCCGGCGCGGGAACCGTCGCATCGGTAAGCACCCGGAACTCGGCGATTCGGTTCGGCAGATTCACCGAGGAGGCCCAGATCGTGAAGCTGATCTGGTTGCCGCTGACCTGGATGAAGTTCTGGAAGAGCGAGGAGTTGGTGCTGCGCAGGAACCCGATCGGCTCGTATGCAGTGGCCGAGCCGAGCAGGGAGTCCGATGCCGCGAGAAGCGCGTTGTCGTAGATGACCGCGACGATCGCGCTGCTGAAGGTCACGGTGCCAGTGGCCGTCCAGACTCCACCGCTCGCGTCGAGATGGATCATGTGCGAGTCGACCGCGCCGCCGAAGTAGGTCGCGTTGAACGGCGCCGGGCCGGTCCACGCTCCGTTCCCGAGCAGGTTGACCGCCAAGCCGGCCGAGGGCACTGCCGCGTTGGACTGCTCGTCCCAGCAGTACACCGGGCCTCCGGGGAGCGCGAACGACACCGCCGATGCGGGTGGCGCGATCTGAACGACCGGCCCCGAAGTGCTGACGATCGCCGCATTGGCGGCGGCGGTCGCGGCAAGCGAAAGCATGGCGGCGGCAAGGGTCTTCGAGTGGCGGCTGGCGAGGGGCTGCATGGCGGGTGCTCCGATCTTGAGTTGGCTTGGGAGGTCGAGAGAGGGTTCAGGGGGCGATGCACGCCTCCCTGAACTCTCCGCCCGGCACGAAGCCGTCTCTCAATCGCGCGCCAAAACTGGTCGGAAAGCCCCGTTTGCAGCCGCTCAGCCGCCTATCGCCGCTTCCAACGGGCGGCCTCGATGCAGGCCACGAGGTGCATCACCCAGCCCAGCATGCCCAGGCTGACGAACCACACCACGCCCGCCAGCACGAACATCAGGAGCGCAGCCCAGATGCGCCCCTGGACGAGCTGTCCAAGCCCGGGAATGAAGAAGCTGCAGATCGCCGCGATCACATTTCCCGCGCTTCCCTGTCCTGTACCAGCCGAGTTGCTCATGAAGACCCCTTCCGCGAATCGCTCCGTCGGTTTCAGCGCGCCGCCGCGCCCGCACCTACAGCCACGACTCCACGATCCGCGGCTTGATCGGCTGCTCGGCGCAATCGATGTGCACCATGAAGAACCCGCCGCGGTGCTTGCAGACATTCGGCCACATCACCGCGCGATCCGTCTCCGGGATCGGTAGCTTCTCGACATCCTCGACGCGATGCCACTCGAGCCGACCTTCGTCGAACTCCGAGTGCGGAATCTCGTCCGGGCGGATCGGCCGCGTCGCCTCGAAGAGGAAGATCAGCCAGTGCTCCTCGCCCTGGTACGCCCGCTCGCTCACGATCGAGATCAGCTTGATCTCGTCGGGCTTCAGCGAGACCGACGCCTCCTCGCGGATCTCGCGCAGCGCGCAGTCGTGCGGCCCCTCGCCATCGGCGATCTCGAGCTTCCCGCCGATCGGCGAATACATGTCGCGATTCGGCGGCTTGCGGCGATGCAGCAGCAGCAAGCGCCCCTCGGTGTCGTAGAGGTAGCAGAGCACCGCGATCTTGTAGGGCATCGACCGCGCGTCGTGCGGATTCACGGGCGTTTGCGGCGAACTCACGCGCGCACCGTCGAAGCCGCTGGCGTCACTTGCTTCGCCTCGACCGCGACCGCCTCGAGCTTCAGCAGCCCCGCATTCGCGAGAATCTCGGTGATCTTCACGACGGTCTCCTTCGACGCCTCCGCAAGCGGCAGGCGCACGGCGCCCGAATCACGGCCCAGGAGCCGCATCGCGGCCTTGAGCGGCACCGGGTTCACATCGAGCGAAAGCAGGCCCTTCGCGAGCGGGAAAAGCCCGCGGTGGATCTCCTGCGCCTCGCCGAAGCGGTCGCCGAGGAACGCATCGCACAGCGCCTGTACGCGCGCCGGCACCAGGTTCGACACCACGCTCACCACGCCCGCGCTGCCGCAGCCCGCGAACGAAAGCGTCAGCGAATCATCGCCCGAAAGGATCGTGATGCCGCAGCGCTGGCGGATCTCGCTCGCCGAGTCCATCGAGCCCGTCGCTTCCTTGATCGCGACGATGTTCGGATGCTTCGCAAGCCGCGCGACGGTGTCGGGGTTGATCGCGACGCCGCATCGGCCCGGGATGTTGTAGAGCATCACCGGCAGCGGGCACGAATCGGCCACCGTCATGAAGTGGCGGTACAGCCCCTCCTGCGACGGCTTGTTGTAGTACGGGCTCACCTGCAGCCCCGCGTCGGCGCCCACTTCGAACGCGAGCTTCTGCAGCGCAACCGCGTGGCGAGTGCAGTTTGACCCCGCACCCGCGATCACCTGCAGCCCGCGCTTCTTTCCGAGTTCGACCGCCGTCTCGACGACGAGGCGGTGCTCGTCCTCCTCGAGCGTCGGCGACTCGCCGGTCGTGCCGCACGCGACGATGCCGCGCACGCCGCCATCGGCCTGGAAGGCGATCTGCTCGGCAAGGCGCGTCTCGTCGACGGCGATGCCGTCCGAGGTGAAGGGCGTGACGATTGCGGTGTAGCAGCCACGGAACTCGATCATGGCGCGGAGTGTAGCGAGATTCCTGCAGGAAACGCGCGACTCAAGCGCCCGCGACCTCACCGCGCCTTCATCGCGTCCTTCATCTGAACGACCGCCGCGCGCAGCCCGACGAACACCGCCCGCGACACGATCGCGTGGCCGATGTGCAGTTCGCGCAGGTTCGGGATCACCGCGATCGCGCCGACATTGTCGTAGTTGAGCGCGTGCCCGGCGTTCGGACGCATGCCGGCCGCCCCCACCGCCTCGACCGCGCGCCGAACCTTCGCAAGTTCCGCCTGCGCACGGGGATCGGTCGCGCCGTGGTCGTGCACCGCGTGCGCGTAGGGCCCCGTGTGGATCTCGCAGAAGTCGAACCCCGCCCGCGCCGCCGCCGCGATCTGCCGTTCGTCCGCGTCGATGAACGCGCTCACCGCGATCCCCGCGCCCTTGAGGCGCGCGACCGCCTCGCGGATGCGCCCCTCCTGCCCGGCGACATCGAGGCCGCCCTCGGTCGTCACTTCGGCGCGCCGCTCGGGCACGAACATCGAGAGCTGGGGCTTCAGCGCGATCGCGATCCCCACCATCTCGTCGGTCGCCGCCATCTCGAGGTTGAGCTTGGTGCGGACGACCTCCTTCAGCCGCGGGAGGTCGGCGTCCTGGATGTGCCGGCGGTCCTCGCGCAGGTGCACGGTGATGCCGTCGGCGCCGCCCGCCTCGGCTTCGGTCGCCGCCAGCACCGGATCGGGCTCGTAGGTCCGACGGGCCTGGCGGACGGTCGCGACATGGTCGATGTTGACGCAGAGTTCAGGCATGGATCAGGGACTTCCGAGAGGCCGTCAGCATACGCGCGACAGGTATACTCGCGCAGCCGTGCAGAACTTCAACGAAAGCCTTGCCCACCTCCGCTCCGACATCGTCGCGCAGGGGGACCGCGTCCTCGCCATCACCCTCAAGGCGGTCGAGAGCTACTTCGACGGCGACCGCGAGAAGGCGCGCGCCGTCATCGCCGACGACGAGGAGATCGACCGGGTCGATGTCGAGATCGAGCGCGCCTCGATCCCGCTCCTCGCGATGGGCGTGACCGACGAGAAGTCGATCCGATCGGTCCTCACGATCGTGAAGGTCAACAACGAGCTCGAGCGCGTCGCCGACTGCGCGGTCGACATCGCCGAGGCCGTCCTCTCCGATGTCGCGCTGCCGGCGCGCATCCCCGATGTCTTCCGCGTGATGGCGAACTCGGTGATCGGCATGCTGCGCGACTCGAACCGCGCGCTCGCCTCGGGCAATGTCAGCCTCGCGCAGCAAGTGCTTCTCTTCGACGACACCGTCGCGAGCTTCAAGAAGCAGCTCATGAAGACCGCGCAGGAGCAGGTCGCCGCGGGCACGCTGCCCGTCGACTACGCGTTCCGCCTCCTCACGATCACGAAGTCGATCGAGCGCATCGCCGACCACTGCACGAATGTCTGCGAGCAGGTCATCTACCTGCACGCCGGGCTCATCGTGCGCCACCGTCCCGAAGGCTGGTCGAAGCCGCTTCCGCCGAGCCCCTGAAGTCCCCATGCTCTCTGACGCCGAACGAACCCTCGCCGACGCCGTCGCTTCCCACGGGCAAAGCCATGTGCTGCGCCATGCGGACGCGCTTCCCCCCGCCGATCGCAAGGCGCTCTTCGCGCAGCTTGCGGCGATCGACCTCCCGCTCATCTCGCGGCTCGTGAAGGGCGGCGCCGAGGCGAAGACCGACTACGCGGCCGTGAAGCCCGCACCGTATGTCGCGCTCGGAAGCCCGGCGGGTGCCGCGCGCGCGCACGGCGAAGAGCTCCTGCGCGCGGGCAAGATCGCCGTGTTCACCGTCGCCGGCGGCCAGGGCACACGCCTCGGCTGGCGTGGCCCGAAGGGCACCTATCCAGCGACGGTCGTCACCGGAAAGCCGCTCTTCCGCGTGTTCGCAGAGCAGATCGCGGCCGCGGAGAAGCGCTACGGCCGGTCGCTCCCGTGGTACATCATGACGAGCCCGCTGAACAGCGCCGACACGCGCGCGTTCTTCCGCGACAACAACTGGTTCGGCCGAAATCCCGCCGACACCTTCCTCTTCGAGCAAGGCACGATGCCGTCGATCACCTTCGACGGGAAGCTCATCCTCGAGACGCCGGCGTCGCTCGCGCTCAACCCCGACGGCCACGGCGGCGCGATCCGCGCGCTCCACGCGAGCGGCGCGCTCGAGGACATGCAGGCGCGCGGCGTCGAGCACATGAGCTACTTCCAGGTCGACAACCCGATGGTTCGCATCGCGGACCCGGTGTTCCTCGGCCTGCACGCGTCGGGCGAAGGTTCGTCGGGCGAGATGTCGAGCAAGATGGTCGCCAAGCGCGACGCAGCCGAGAAGGTCGGCGTCTTCTGCGAGGTCGGCGGCAAGACCGTCGTGATCGAGTACAGCGACATGCCCGCCGAGCTGACGAACTCGCTCGACGCGCAAGGCAAGCTGCGCTTCAACGCCGGCTCGATCGCGATCCACGCGATCTCGGTCGCGTTCATGCAGCGCCTCACGCAAGGCGACTTCGCGCTGCCCTTCCACCGCGCGAAGAAGAAGGTCCCCTACTGGTGCGACACCCAGAAGAAGACCGTCGAGCCCGCGGAGCCGAACGCGATCAAGTTCGAGGCGTTTGTGTTCGACGCCCTCGGCATCGCGAGGAAGTCGCTCGTGATGGAAACGAGCCGCACCGAGGAGTTCGCGCCGTTGAAGAACGCGACCGGCGAGGACAGCCCCGCGTGGAGCCACCAGATCCAGTCGAACCGCAACGGCGGCTGGCTCGAGAAGTTCGGCGTGAAGATCCCCCGCAAGCCGAACGGCGATGTCGACGCCCGCATCGAGATCGCAGCCGAAACCGCCCTCGAGGCCGACGACCTCGCCGAC
>JBKCZS010000150.1:0-3051 GCA_046337925.1 bacterium
CAGCCCAAATGGGCGCCACCGCTTCGAGCGGTGCGGAATCGAAGTGCCCAGGCGCACGCAGCGACACCAACTTCCCCGAGCGCGCAGCGCGAGCACAGAAACGCCCGACCACGACAGCCCTTCATGGGTGCCACCGCTTCGAGCGGTGCGGAGTCGAAGTGCCCAGGCGCACGCAGCGAGACCGACGTCCTCGAGCGCGCAGCGCGAGCACAGACCCGCCCGACCGCGACAGCCCTTCATGGGCGCCACCGCTTCGAGCGGTGCGGAATCGAAGTGCCCAGGCGCACGCAGCGACACCGCCGAGCCACGGAACTCGCGAATCCGCACAGAAACACGATTCACGCGAGCACGAGGCTTGCGGTCACGAGGCTTGCGGTCACGAGGCGTACGGGTACGAGGCAACGCGATCGACGACAGGCATCGACGCGTTACGGATTCGCAACCTTAGCGGCGACGACGCCCAGCGAGCAGGCCCCCGACCGCCAAGAGCGCAGCGGCGCCCGGCGCGGGCACGACGACCACATTGTCGAGAATCGTGTCGAAGCTCGCCGTCGCGTTGGAGCGATCGGTGAAGCGCAGCGTGGTGGACGCGTCCGTCGCAGTGAACACGAACTGGTACGAGTTCCACACCTCGGCCCCTTCGCTGCCGGTGGAGTCGCTGACCAGCTGGTCGAGCACGATCGACCCGCCGCTGATGACCTCGACCTGCAGAGAAGCCGTGCCGCCGCCGAAGGCCCACTTGCCGAAGGCGAACGACAGGTCGTATTGCTGGCCGGCGACGGTCGAGAAGGTCTGCGAGAGCACGCCGTTGGGAGTGCTGTCGCCGCTATTGAAGTTGATGGCCCAGAAGCCATCGCTCGCGATGAAGGGGTACGGCGACTTGTCCGTGCGCACCGCATTTCCGACGATGTTCCAATCGGCAGCGCTCAGCGCATCCTCGAAACTGCCGTTCTGCACGAGATTCGCCGAGGCGGGCGCTGCGGCGCAAGCCACGGTGAGAGAAGCGAGCAGCAGAGAGAGCTTGTGGAAGTTCCGAGTCATGGCAAACCTTTCGTAACGCGACAGATGCGTCCGCGCATGCGGACACCAAAGCGCCACACGTCCAGAGGGCGAATAGCGGCCCCGCAACGTAACCCAGAACCCGGGACCCACAACCCAGAGTGCGCGAATCGGGCGGACAATTATCCCATTCCTCCTCATGCCGTGAAAGTTCCCCCGATTATCGGGTGATTCGCTCGCACAAGGCCTCGCGGGCTCAACCGCCGTCGCCCGAAGGCCCGGTTTGTCGCGGAGGCCACCGAGGACGAGCAACCCCGAGCAGACGCGGCTCGACCGCCGAACTGTCGCACAGCGGCCAGCCGGCTCCGTTGGACGAGTTCATGGGCATCCCCATCGTCACCGCCGGGATCGGCGACCGCGCGTACCGAATGTTCTTCGACACCGCCGCAGCGTGATGATGCTGTGAGCGTGGCTCCGCTCGACGACCCGACGCATCAACGCCAGGTCGACACCAGGTCGACACCGCGCGCGGACTCAGCCAGTGTGATGCCGTCCGAGTCCACACGCACAACCACCACTGGAAGTGGTGGCACCCATTTTTGGCTGTCGACCGCCACGGTTCTGTGCACGGGCTGCGCCCTCGGCGGCGACACCAACTTCCCCGAGCGCGCAGCGCGAGCACAGAAACGCCCGACCGCGACAGCCCAAATGGGTGCCACCGCTTCGAGCGGTGCGGAATCGAAGTGCTCAGGCGCGCGCAGCGACACCTGCCCCGCCGCTCTGGCTGAACCGGCGGGCGAACCACGACCTCGCGAGGAGCGAGTCACGCAGTACGATTCGCAAACCCTCGGCAGCACCAGCGCCCCCCGCCATGCTCCACATCCGACCCCTCCAGAGCACCGACTCCCTCGAGCAACTCACGGCGTTGCTGCATCGGGGCTACGCGCGGCTTGGCGCGATGGGGCTCAACTTCACCGCGGTCGATCAGACGGTCGAGGTCACAGCCGAGAGGATTCAGGGCAGCCACTGCCTCGTCGCCCTGTGGAACGGCGAGCTCGCCGGCACGGTGCTCGGCAAGCCGCGGGACCTCGAGAGCGAGTGCGAGTACATCCGAAGGCCGAGCGTCGCGTCGCTGCACCAGCTCGCGGTCGAGCCGTCGCTGCAAGGGAAAGGCATCGGACGCGCGCTGATCGCCGCATGCGAAAGCTGGGCGCGCGAGTCGGGCTTCGCAGAGCTCGCGCTCGACACCGCCGAGCCGGCGACACACTTGGTCGCGCTGTACGCACGGCTCGGCTTCGCGCAGGTGGACACGGTCCAGTGGCCGGGCAAGTGCTACAGGAGCGTGGTGATGAGCAAGCGGCTTGTTGGCGGCTGACCTGCCGGCTGTGACGGGATCGACGGCAGACCTGCCCGATTCAACTCGATCGTGCGGTGACGCCGACCCAGCGACGCGCGCCCAACCCAACCGCTTGGATTCACTCAGGCCCGTGCTACTCTCTCGACATGCCGGCGTTCCCAAGAATCTCGATCGATCCTGCGGTTCGCTTCGGCAAGCCGTGCGTCAAGGGCACGCGCATCACGGTCGGCGAGGTGCTTGGCCATCTGTCCACAGGCGTGACCGAGGAAGACCTGCTCAAGTCGTTCCCCCAACTCACCCACGAGGACGTGCTCCAGTGCCTCGCGTTCGCCGCCGAGCGTGAGCGGCGCCTTATCATCGATCCTGCGGCGTGACCCTGACGCCGCCAATGGCAGTGCCCGCGACTGGGTGAGGAAACGCCCACGCCCACCGCGCACACCGCAGCGTCCAAACCCAAACTCGTGAGACCCCCATTGCTCCGCTTCCGTCCACTCGTTGCGGCCGATCAAGACAGACTGTGGCACTGGCTCCATGTGGCGCTTTGGGATCCTCCACCGGCGCCGCTGCGGCCGGTCGAGATCCTTCAGTCGCCTGCCGTGCGCATCTATGCCGAGGGCTGGGGCCGCGAGACCGACTGCGGCGTCGTCGCGGTCGTCGACGGCGTCGATGCCGGAGCCTGCTGGATGCGCGTGCTT
>JBKCZS010000151.1:0-8678 GCA_046337925.1 bacterium
CAGTCACGGAGAGGGCAGGCGCCGGCCTCGCAACATGCCTCTGAGTGACCCAACGACTTCCCGATGGACTGACAACTGTGATCCGTGCAAGGATGCGCGCAAGTCCGACGAAGGTTGTCGCGCGAAGATGGCTGAAAATACTGCGTCCGCGCGCGGCGTTCGCGGGACGCCGGCGTCGCCTGCGTCTCGTAACCGCGATGATCGCCGCGATCGCGAGATGGGATTCCCGATGCGGGCTCGCGGGACTTCGGGATCAGAAACTCACCGAGATCTGGGCCTGGACCGTCCACTGTCCGTCTTCGCCCGACGCGTCCTGCAGCCAGTTGTTCGACGCGCCTTCCTTGGTCCACTGGCCCGAGACGATCGGGTCGAACGCGTAGCCGAAGGCGCCCTGGAGCTTGGCGCGGTTGCGGGCGAAGTACCAGTTCGCGCCTGCGGTCACCGCCGAGAAGGCGTTGTCGGTGATCGAGGTCGCCTGGCCGTCGAGGTCGCCGTACTCGTAGCGCGCGACGAGTTCGACCCCGTCGGACACGAACACGCCGCCCCCGAGTTCGAAGCCGAGCGGAATCTGTCCATCGCCCTGCGGATCGAAGAGATAGCCCGCCGCGAAGAGATTCGCGCCGCCGAAGTCGATCGCGCCGTCGACCGTCGCCATGAAGGCGTTCGCGCCGCCCGGGGTGTTGATCTTGTCCCACTCGACCGCGCCGCCGACGCGCATGGCGAAGCCCTCGCCGCGCCACGACTGCTGGTCGCCGAACTGCCGCCAGTCGCCCGCGAGCTTCCAGTCGACGCGCGCGCCGAGACCGTACTCGTATCCCGGCGAACCCGGGGCGAAGGCGCGGTTCTGCGTGTACGGGCCGTTGCCGTAGAGCGCCTGCACGCGGAGGGCGTCCGATTCCCACGAGAGCTTGACGCCCTGCGTGTAGCCGAGGTTGAAGTAGTACGCGACGGTCGAGCGATCGATGAACTGGAGGTTCCCTGCGTCGATCTCGAGCGACGCGTTGTGCGCCGACTGGAACTGGCCGGCCGTCACGGTGAAGCCGTTGCCGAGGTCCTTGGCGATCCAAGCATCCGCGAGCACCGGGCCGTTCGCGGGCACGAACGGCGCCGTGTAGAACTCCGGGTCGCCGGTGTAGTCGAAGTAGTACGCGATCTTGTAGCTCCACGACGGATCGACCACATTGCCGGCGACGGCGAGGCGCGTGCGCTTGTTCTGGAATCCGTGCGTCTCGTTCGTGCCGAGGAAGGGCGGGATCGTGCCGTTGCGGGAGTTGAAGGTCCATCGCACCTGCTGGAGGACGGAGAGCGTCGCCGATGTTCCGCCGTCGGCGCTGCGCAGGAAGAATCCGCCTTGTGCCGTGTCGTAGCCCGCGGTCGCGCCGTCCGAGAGGAGCGTCGTGCGCGTGCGCGCGTCGGCCAGCACATCGGCCACGATCGCACGCACTTCGGCCGCGCGCTCCTCGGTGAGCCACGCATCGGACTGCTGCGACCGCAGTTCGGCGAGTTCATGGCGGAGCGAGGCGAGTTCGCGCGCGACCGAGTCGTCGGGCATGCCGGCGGGCGCCGTCGCGAAGAGCGCGGGCGTGGCGGCCGAGACGGCGACGAGCGGGAGGATGGCCGCGGACAGCGCGGAGGCGGGCGGCGTGATGCGCATGCGCGGCAATGTATCGTCAGCGTGTCGCCGTGATTCGGCGCAGGAGGCGCGCGATCGCCTTCTCGCGGCGCGCGCCGGTGCGCAGCGAGCATTCCCACACGGTGAAGACCCGCCAGCCTGCGCGCCGCAGCGCGGCGGCGGTGCGCTTGTCGCGCGCGACATTGCGCGCGAACTTGTCGCGCCAGAAGGCCTTGCGCGTGGAAGGTTCGCTCGCGAGGCTGCAGCCGTGGCGGTGCCAGAAGCAGCCGTGCACGAACACGACGGCGCGGTGCTTCGCGAGGACGATGTCGGGCCGGCCCGGAAGCGAGCGATTGTGCAGCCGGAAACGGAAGCCTGCGCGGTGGAGCGCCGAGCGCACCAGGACCTCGGGCTTCGTGTTCGTGCCGCGGATCCGGGCCATGAGCGCGCTGCGCTCGGCCTTGGTCAGCGTGTCGGCCATCGACGGCACCCGACGCCGGGAGGCGTCACGCGTTCACGGCCTTCGGGGCGCTGCGCACCCAGCGGCGGCCGAGGTCGGTCTGCGCGAACTCGGGCTCCACGCTCGCGATCGCAGCGGCGACGAGACCCATGAACATCGGGTTCGGACCGAGCGGACGGCTCGTGAGTTCGGGGTGGAACTGGCCGCCGACGAAGTAGGGGTGCGCCGACTGCGGGAGCTCGAGCACCTGCATGATCGGGAACTTCGGGTGGCGTCCGCTGAAGCGGAGGCCCGCCTCCTGGAGCCGCGCGATGTACGACGGATCGACCTCGTAGCGGTGGCGGAAACGCTCGCGCATCTCGGTCTTCGAGCCGTAGAGGAAGCTGGCGAGCGACCCCGGCTCGAGCACGACTTCCTGCGCGCCGAGGCGCATGGTGCCGCCCATGATGCCTTCGAGCTTCTTCTGGTCTGGGAGCTCCGAGATCATCGGATGGGCGCAGTTGGGCTCGAACTCGGTCGAATTGGCGCCGGCGAGTCCGAGGACGCTGCGTCCGTACTCGATGACCGCCATCTGGAAGCCGAGGCAGATGCCGAGGAACGGCACCTTGTTGGTGCGCGCCCACTTCACGCAGCGGATCTTGCCTTCGACGCCGCGCTGGCCGAAGCCTCCCGGCACGATCACGGCCTGCACGCCGTCGAGCACCTTCGCGGTGAGCGCGTCGTCGGTGAGTTCGCCGGTGTCGATCCAGCGCGTCTTGATCTCGCAGGAGAGCTGGATCGAGCAGTGCTCGATGGCCTTGTCGATCGATGCGTACGCGTCGCGGAGCGCGGCGTACTTGCCGGTGATGCCGAGCTCGATCTTGTGCTTGCGCGGCGCGAAGATGCGGCGCGAGAAGTCGAGCCACTCGACGCGCGCGACATCTTCCTTCGCCGGGTTCGTGCGGTCGTGGAGGTTGAGGATCGAGAGGATCTCGCGGTCGAGGCCTGCGGCTCGCATCGCCTCGGGAATCGCGTAGACGCTCTCGCGGTCGTGCATCGAGAAGATGCGCTTGAGCGGCACATTCGAGAACATCGCGATCTTCTCCATCACCTTGTCGGTGACGGGGTTCTTCGCGCGGCACGCGACGATGTTCGGCTGGATGCCCGCCTCCATGAGCCGCTTGATGCCGAGCTGCGCGGCCTTCGACTTCTGCTCGCCGAGGATCGACGGCTCGAGGATGTAGGTGAGCGCCACGAAGCAGCAGTTCTCGGGGCCCTCCTCGAAGGCGAGCTCGCGGAGCGCCTCGATGTAGAAGCCGTTCTCGTAGTCGCCGGCCGTTCCGCCGACCTCGACGAAGACGACATCGGCCTGCTTTCCGTTGTTGCCCGTCATCGCGAGTTCGCGCAGGCGCATCTTCACGACGCCCGTGACATGCGGGATCATCTGCACATCGCGGCCGAGGTAGCCGCCGCGGCGCTCGCGCTCGAGGACCTCGGTGTAGATCTGGCCGGCGGTGACGAAGTTCCGCCGCGTGAGGTCCTGGTTGAGGATGCGCTCGTAGGTGCCGAGGTCCATGTCGGTCTCGCACCCGTCTGACAGCACGAACACCTCGCCGTGGCGGTAGGGGTTCAGCGTGCCCGAGTCGATGTTGAGGTAGCCCTCCATCTTGATGGGGGCGACCGACAGACCCTTGTCCTTGATGAGCTTCGCGAGCGAGCTTGCGAAGATGCCCTTGCCGAGGCCGCTCATGACGGTTCCGATGACGACCACGAACTTCGTGCGGCCGCGTTGATAGCCCGCGGGCGCGGGCGAATGCCACTCCGTGCTCTCTTCGCTTCGTCCGAATTGTGAGAGGAACCCGCAGCCGTCAGGAAGATCGCCGGGGTTGGTTTCCGAGTGGGGCATTCCCGAATGTAGTCAGGAAGCACTCCGAAATGCAAGTGGGGTCGGCCGCGATCAGCGACTTCGCTGTCGGGCGACGAACGCGGCGTACTGGTCCGCGGTGTCGATTCCTTGGCTGGTGACGGCCCGGATGGCGACGGCGATCCCGTGTCCGCGCTCGAGGACCCGCAGTTGCTCGAGGCTCTCGGTCTCCTCGAGGGCGGAGGGGGGCCAAGTCACGAAGGTTTCCAGGAAGGGGGTTCGGTAGGCGTAGAGCCCGACATGGCGAAGCGGCTCGGCCTTGGGGGCGCCGCCCCGGGCAGCGTCGCGATGGAACGGGATGGGGGCGCGGGAGAAGTAGAGCGCCCGCCCACCGAGCCCGAGGGCGACTTTGACGAGGTTCGGGTCTTCGACCGACTCGCCTGGCCCGAACGGAGTCGCGACCGTGGCGACCTCCGCCCACGGGGAGCGATGGAGGAGCTCGACGGCGGCGTCGATCGTCTCGGGCTCGATCTCGGGCTCGTCGCCCTGGATGTTCACGAACACATCGGCCGGGATCTGCTCCGCCACCTCGGCGAGGCGGCTGGTGCCGTTGGGATGGTCTTCCCGGGTCAGGATGGCCTCTCCGCCCGCGGCCTTCACGGCGTCCACGATGCGGGGGTGGTCTGCGGCGACAAGCACGCGGTCGAGCGACACGGCCCTCCGAGCCTGCTCGAGCACATGCACAACCAGCGGCTTGCCGGTTTCCGCCTTCAGGACCTTCTCGGGAAAACGCGAACTGGCGAGGCGCGCTGGAATCACGCCGACCGTGCGCGGGCGGTGGCTCACGCTGGCAGTTCCTTGACGAGCGCGTCGATCTCCTTGCGCTTCGTGCGGATGTCGCGGTACGAGATGTCGCGGCGCACGATCGCGGAGCAGATCTCGCCCGCCTCGCGCGCGTAGCTGCCGTTCTTCTCGCTCTTCGCGAGTTCCATCAGCGACACCATGAGGTCGTACTTGATCGGAAGCTCGCGCTCGGCCTCGCCTGCGCCGAGCGCGCTCAGCGCCTCGCGGTACTCGCCGGTCGCCTCGCCGTGCCAGCCCTCTGCGGCGAAGCAGCGGCCAAGCATGTGGGTGGCGCCGATGCGGAGCTTGGCTTCGTCCTTGCAGGCCTGGAACGCGGCCATCGCGTCTTCGTAGTTGCCGAGCTCGAACTCGATGCGGCCGAGTTCGGCCTTGATCGAGCGGTCGGTCGGGTAGTTCTTCTGCTTCTCGCGGAGTTCGGCGCCCTCGAAGCCGAGGAACTCCCTGCGCGCGGCGTCGTACTCGGCCTTGGCGGCCGCGTCGGCGGCATTCGCCTCGACCTTCTTCAGGAGCGCGTTGACGCGACGGCGCATCTGCATGATGCGGATCTCGCCGGCGAACATCTTGAAGCGGTACTCGTTCAGCCGCTCGAAGCCGGTCATGAAGACGGCGTGCGCCTCGTTCTCGCTCTCCTCGGTCGCGCGGCGACGCAGGAGCGTGCCGAGCTTGAGGATCGCATCGGGCGACATCGGGTTGTCTTCGTAGTCCTTGCGGGCGCGCTCGACATTGCGGGCCTCGGTTTCCTCGCTCGCCGCGATCTGGTTCTGTTCCTGCAGCTGCTGCTGCTTCGCGCCGTCCTTCACCATGCTGGTGAAGTTGCCGCCGCCGCCGACGGCCTTGTCGTAGCCGCCTTGCTTCAGCGCGTGACGCGCGGTGAGTTCCTTGAGGTCGGCCGCGAGCTGCGTGTCGGTCGGGTCGACGCGCACCGCTTCCTCGACGCAAGCGAAGGCCTCGCCGTACGCCTCGACCGCGGTGAAGAGCGTCTTCGCCTTCATCCACATCGACTTCGACTGCTTCTTCTGCTTGCGGAGCAGATCGAGCAGCTTGGGGGCGATCCACGATCCGAACTCGATCTGGCCCGCCTTGCCGGCGGTCTCGAGCATCTTGAACGCGGCGTCCATGTTGAGGACATCGCGCGCCCAGATGTACTCAGCCTGCACGAACTTGTCGATCGGGCCCGGGCCGTCGAGCTCCTTGATCTCGTCGCGGCCAGCCGGCTTGCCACCGGTCTGGTAGAAGGAGACGGCGAGCTTGTAGAACTCCTCGTGGCGAGGGATGCCGGCGGGATCGAATCGGAAGCCCTTCGCGTAGAGCATCAGGGCGTACTCGTAGTTGCCCGTCTGCGCGATGGTCTTTGCGTGGTCGAAGAACTTGCGCGCCTTGTCGGGCTGGGCCACGAACGCGCCGCTCACGGGTGCGGGCTGCGCACCGGCGGCGGGCGTGGTGGTCTCTGGCTGACCCTGCTCTGGCTGCTTCTTCTTACCGAAGGAAAAGAAACCCAATCCGTGGCTCCTCAGTTGGTTCCCGGGTTCATTCCGGGCGGCTCCGGCGCGACCCGCGACAGACGCGCGGGAAAGCCCCTGAACCGATGGGGAAGGGTACCCGCCACGAGGGGCCTTGGTCAAACCCTTTGAATCTCCCTCGCAGGGGCTCGCGGCGGCTTTGGCACCTGCGGCGCGTTCGGCCTTCAGGCCCTACGATGGGCGAATGGCGCGCGATCGCGGCATTGTCGTTCATCCTCACCCCGTCCTTCGCATGAAGGCGAAGCCGGTTGCCACCATCGACCAATTCGTCCGCGATCTGGTCGAGGACATGCGGCGCGTGGCCCGCGAACTCGATGGCGCGGGCATCGCCGCGCCCCAGCTCGGCGAGAGCGTGAGGATCTTCCTCACCTGTGCCCGCGAGGAAGAGCCGGAGCGGGTGTTCATCAACCCGGTGCTCGAGGCCGCCGGCTCCGTGGAGCCGTTCGAGGAGGGCTGCCTGAGCCTGCCCGAGATCCGCGGCACGATCCTGCGGCCGGGCGCCGCGCGGATCCGCGCGCTCGATCTCGAGGGCAACGAGTTCGAACTCGAGAGCAACGGCTTCCCCGCCCGCGTGTGGCAGCACGAGTTCGACCACCTCGAGGGCGTGCTGATCATCGACCGCATGCGTCCGATCGACAAGCTCGCAAACCGCCGGGCGCTTCGCGACCTCGAGCGGGCGGGCGGGTAGGCGCGGCGCGATGAAGCTCGTCTTCCTCGGCGCCGGCGCGTTCGGAATTCCCTCGCTTGATTCGCTTGCACGCGAGCATGAGATCGCGCTCGTGGTCACGCAGCCTGATCGGCCCGCCGGTCGCGGCAAGGTGATGACGCCGACCCCGATCGCGGCGCGCGCCGCCGAGCTTGGCTTGCCCGTCATCAAGCCGGCCGATGTGAACGCGCCCGAGGTGGTCGCGCAGGTGCGCGGCGTGGGCGCCGATGCGTGGGTCGTGATCGCGTTCGGGCAGAAGCTCTCGCGCGAACTGGTCGACGGCGTCTTTGCGATCAACCTGCATGGCTCGGTGCTGCCTGCGTATCGCGGCGCTGCGCCGATCCAGCGCGCGGTGATGGACGGTTGTGCCGAGACGGGCGTGAGCGTGATCTCGATCGCCGAGCGGATGGACGCGGGGCTCGTGTACGCGACGCGTGTGCGACCGATCGGTGCGAGCGAGACGGCGGACGAGGTGCATGATGCGCTTGCGTTGCTCGGTCCCGAGGTGCTGTCGGGCGTGCTTGCCGAGCAGGCGGCCGGTCGCGCGGCCGGAGCCCTGCAGGACGAGTCGCTGGCGACGCGCGCGCGCAAACTGTCGAAGGCCGACGGCACGGTCGACCTGGCCGCGCGCGATGCGCGTGCGGCGCGGGCGTGGATCAACGGTCTCAACTCGTGGCCGGGATGCACGGTCGTGATCGGCGGACTCGAGGTCAAGTTGCTGCGCGTGCTGGAGGCGGACGGCGGGGGCGCCGAGCCCGGCGTGGTCGGTGCCGATGGGCGCGTGGCCGCGCGGACGGGTGCCATCGAGATCCTCGAGGTGCAGCCGGCAGGCGGCCGTGCGATGGCGTGGGGCGACTTCGTCCGCGGGCGACCGCAGGTCATCGGACAGCGGATCTCGCCACGGGCGTGATCGGTCGGCAGTCGAGCGGAAGGCGGGGATGCGCCGATAGAAGGCGCTGATGCCGTTCGTCCAACTGCTGTTTGACTTCGCGCGGGAGCAGCTTGGCCTCTTCGGGGGTGCGGGCGGTCGGCGCGTCGCGAAGCGGCCAAGACGCGGCAAGTCGACGAAGGTCGGTGGGGCCGCGACGAAGCGCAGGCGGCGTGCGTCCGCGCTCGCGGTTGCGCCGGTCGTCGCCGCCGTTGCGTCGGCGGACGCGGGCTGGCGCATGGCGAAGCCGCCGCGGGGGATCGATCACGAAAAGCCCTCGCAGCGCCGGTACGACGCGGTCGTGGTCGCGATGCTGTCGAAGTACGGCCTCTCGGTCAAGCGCTGGCGGAACTCGCTGTCGGGCGTCGCGATCGAGCGGACCTACCGCGACGGACGCGTCGAGCGGACGATCGAGTCGCCGTATCCGACGAGCCCGCTTCGGTTGGCGATCTTCCTGCACGAGGTGGGGCACCACGCGATCGGGCTGGGCGTGCACAAGCCGCGCTGCCTGGAGGAGTACCTGGCGTGGCGGTACGCGATCGATCGCATGGACGAGATGGGGTTCCCGACGAAGGGATCAGTGGCGCGGCGGTTCGACCGCTCGATGCGGTACGCGGTGGCGAAGTCGCGGCGGCGGGGGATCCGAGCGCTGCCAAGCGAAGTCGCGGCCTTCGCCGCCTGACCAGACTGGTGCACGGCACGTGCCGTCCAGTGCCAGGCACTGCACGGCACGTGCCGTGCACCA
>JBKCZS010000152.1:0-8392 GCA_046337925.1 bacterium
CTGATCCGCTGCGGCGCGGACGAGCGCGACGCGCGTCTCGCCGAAGCCGGCGCCGCGCGCGCGATCTCCCATGCCGGCGTCGCGCGCGTCCTCGATGCAGGTACCGACGCCGACGGCGTCTTCATCGTCACCGAGCTGATCACGGGAGTGCCGCTCTACATCTGGAAGGCCACGGCGCGCGACCGCGACGCCGACCGGTGCCTGCGCATCGTGTCGGCCGTGCAGGACGCGCTCGCCGCATGTCACGCGCGCGGCGTCGCGCACGGCGATCTCTCTCCCGCGAACATCCTGATCGACAGCGAGGGAGATCCGCGCGTCGTCGACTTTGGCCATGCCTCGTGGCAGGGCGGCCGGCGCGCTGGATCGGCGGGAACTCTCGAGACGCAGATCGAGCGCGACCGCGCGAGGCTCGCGGGCATCATGCGCTGGCTGCTCCGCGGTGTTCCGCGCGCGGGCCACGATCCGGGCGTGGAAGCGAATCTCGCGCGCATCGCGAGGGGCGAGGTCGTGGTGGCGGCCGCGCGACCCAGTCGCGTGGGACCCGCCGCCGCCGCGCTCGCAGTGGCCGTCGCACTCGCGCTCTGGCTCGCATGGCCCCGTGGCGAGAGCGGTGCGGACGGGGCCGGCGCCACCATTGCAAGCGCGCGCATCGATCCGGTGGAGATGATCTTCGGAGACACACTCGCCGAGCGGCCGCAGTTGCAGCAGGTGGTGGGCGAGCTGCTCCGTGAAGGCATGGTGGGGACGCTCTCCGCAGAGGCGCTCGATGCCATGTGCGCCGACCTCCGCCGCGAAAGCACCGAAGCCGTGCGGAAGCCGGCTCTCTCGTCGGGCGACAGCGCGCTGCTGCTTGCGACGGCGCTTCTCCTGCTCGCCAACGCGGACGCCAGTTGGGCGACGCCGTTCGCCGTCCTCGCCGCGGAACACGATTCATCGGGCATGCGTGCGGGCGACGACAGCGCGGCGCGGCGCGTGATGCTCGCCCAGGCGGTCGTCGACATCGCGGAGGCGAGGTTCGGCGGCGAGGAGGCAGCTGGCGCGGTGCGCGCCAAACTCGAGGCGATTCGACGGGCGTGCGGCGCGAACGGCCTCGAAGTGATCGCCGAGCATGTCGCGTGGACGCCTTCGGCCGGTCCGCCGTTGCCGCCGGATGCCGTTCGTCGGCCGAGCAGCCCGCCATCGCAGCGATAGCCGCAGCAGGGGTACTTCAGGAGCCTTTGCGCGTCGCCTCGAGGCAACCGTGGATCCAGCGGTAGATCGCCATCTCGGAATCGTCGGACGGGTCGATCGGCGGCTGCGCGAGAACAACCGCCGCACGAGCCGCGTCGGCGTCCGCCGCGCGCACATCGCGCGTCCGCCGCACGGGTTCGGCCGCAAGGCGCGCAGCAGCGGTTTCCCGCGCCCGCGGATCGCACAGCGCGATCAGCAGCAGGCGCGTCGCGCCCTCGTCGCCGGAAAGCGGCCAGGCGAGGCACGCAAAAGCCGTTGGCTTTGCGCGCGGTTGCGTCTGCGTAGCCACGAGTGCAGGCACCAGATCGTCCGCAAAGTAGGCCGCGGTCACCGCGCCGTCGTTCACAATGGCGACCGCCGCATCGCCGTCCGGCAGCGGCAGCACGCGCGCGAAATCGCCTTCGGCTGAGGCGATCTCCGGCCCGAGGGGTCGAAGCGCTCCGCGTGCCGCCGCATCGAAGACGAGCGCCGAATCCGGGGCAACGCGAGCGCCGGACGGGGCGTCGGCAAGCCGCCACGAGGTCTCGCGCGAATCGCGGGTGAAGCGAACGGCGGAACGAACAACGGCGCCGCCCTGGGAGGACGGCGCCGTGAGGATCTCGAGATCGAGTTGGGTCTCGCTGGCCGAAACGATGCGGACGGGCGCAGCGGTGGGGGTCAGCACGAACAGCGCGGCGGCGAGTGCGAATGCACTCACTTCCGCTCACCGAACATGGCGGCAAGACGGAACGCGAGCTTCAGGGCCTCGAAGTACACCCACGCGAGCGTCACGATCAGGCCGAACGCGAGGAGCCACTCCATCGACTTCGGGGCGCCGGCGGCGACCGCTTCGTCGATCTGCGCGAAGTCGACGAGGAGCCACAGCGACGCGATGAACAGGATGCCGACATTGATCGCAAGACCGATCCACGCGTTCTTGCCGCCTTCGAACGCCGCGTCAAGCGACATGAAGGGAAGCGGCATGAAGAAGCTCACCGCGAACGACGCGAGCATGGCCACCGCGAGGGCGGCGGTCACGACCGTCAGCACCGCGGTGAACCGCGGACCCGCGCGGATGATGCCGAAGGTGTGCAGCATGAGCATCGAGACCATCACGCTGCCCGTGATGATGAACGCCTGAAGCGCCAGGCCGCCCGTCGCGGTGATCCCGCGGTTGGCGAGCATGCCCTCGAAGACGAAGCTCATGCATCCGAGGAACACGCCCTGCACGATCGAGTAGAGCGGGGCTCCGATCGGGGCGAGCGCCGGCTTGAAGTACAGCGCGAAGCCGATGATGAGCGAGAGGACCATCGAGCCGAACAGGGCCGCCAGCGGCAGCCACGGCAGGCTCGGGACCAGCGCGTAGGCGCCGGCGCCTGCGGCGACCGCAAGGATGGTGCAGATTCCGGTCTTCTGCATGACGCCCGGAATCGTGGCGGTGTTGGTGCGGACGGCTCCACCCGACTCATCGATCAGGTGACCGAGGGCGGAGTCAGAAAGGACGGGGTTTGATGAAGTAAGGACGGACATGGCGGGAGTATAGGTCGGCTCGGGCGGCCGATTGGCAACAGTCGCCGAGCGCCCGCACGGTTCGGTGCGGATGCGCCAAGCGGGCTCTGGGTGGTGGAACGGGCCCGTCCGCCTCTCGCCGCTCGTTTACGGAATGACCGTGTAATGCTCGAGCACCGCGTCGTTGTAGTCGGGCGCCATCACGCCCACGCCGAGGGCGCTCGTGACCTCGACGAGCACATAGCGCCGGCCGCGGTAGTCGAGGATCGCGTCGCAGTCGCGGGCGGGGACGCCGACGCCGATCAGCATGTGCGGGCGTCCGGCGACGGTGAGCGAGACGAGCACGATCGGCAGGCGGTCGTTGATGCTGCGGATCATCGCGGCGAGGAGAAGCGCCTTCGAGTCGCAGTCTGCGCCGAGCTTGAGCGTCGGGCCGGGCGTGCGTACGCCGCAGCGCTCGAACTCCTGGAGACGCGTCGGAATGCTGTCGTACGGAACCGCGCGCTGCACGAAGCTCGTCAGCGCCTCGAGCATCGTGTCCGAGCGCATGATGTTGCCCGGCCGCGGGGTCTTGCTCTCCCTCGGCTTCGGCATCGAGCGGGCCCACTCCTCGACCACCGCCTGTGCGAGCGGCCGCAGATGCGGCGCCGTCTGGCGCACGAGCCACGGAAAGTCGGCCCGGATCGCGGAATCCTCGACCAGGATGCCGCGCTTCGCGAGCACGGCCACGACTTCGTCGCCGAGGTGGCTCGAGAGCGAGTACTCGACCTCGTCCTCCATCGCCGCTTCGATCGTGAAGACGTCCTTCGGATCGAAGCCGAAGTGCTGCTCGATCGCGCCGAGCGCGTCGAAGTCGATCGGCGCCTGCACGGACAGCTTCACCTTGGGAACGAGCGGATCGCGCGCGACCGGCTTGCAGGCTTCGAAGGCCAGCTGCACCGAGTCGTCCTCCCAGGTCCAATCGTGTCGCTCGGGGCGCGGCGCAGGCAAGGCGAGCGTGTGATCCGCGCTCAGGAAGTCCTCGAGCGCAGAAGGCGTCTGATGCCGGCCCGGCGACGAGAGCGGGGGGCGCACATCCATCTGCCGCTCAGCGGGCGCCGCCGAGAGGTCGATCTCGTCGGATGACTCAACCGCGTCCTCGGACGCCACCGCTTCCGCAGGATCGCCCGAGCCGACGAGCGACGACAGCGCCGTCAATCCCGCGACGCCGAGAAGAAGGAAGACCGTGATGCGGATGCCGCCTTGTTCCATGAGGCAAGACCGTCTTGCTGGCCCGTTCGATCAGATTCCCGCCGGATTCCCGTCGGTGTCCACAACTGGTTCGGGGGCCCGTCGCGCGCGTCAGGCGATCCCGAGGGCGTGCCTGCACGCATCGACGGCGCGTCCCCTGCGGACCGCTGCGTCGACCACGCGAGTCACATCCCTCTTCTTGATCGACTCGAGAAGGGTGCCTGCAAGAGTGTCGGACGCCAAAAGCGATTCGGACGCGGAGCGAAGTTCTGCCTCCTGTGAGGCGTTGGCGATAACTCCGTCCCACTCCGCAATCTGTGCGGCGGCCGAGTCGCCCGCCTCGATCGCCCCGCGGAGCTTGGCCTCTGCGGGCAAGCCCGCGTAACCGAGGTTGTCGAGCGCCACTCTCACGCCTGCGTCCTCGAGTCGAAGGTTGCTCACCGCACCCATCTTCACGCGCGAATGCTCGACGCCCGGCGGGAGCGGGACCGACTTGTCGATCAGGCGCGTGGCCCAGTCGGGAACAGGCGTCAGCACGGTGTGCAGCGAGAACTCCGCCATCGTGCGCTCGACCCGCGCCCGCAGCCGCGCGTGATGGTCGATCGCGCCCGCGACGCCGCCGCGGACGACGAGGATCTTCTCGAGCTTCGCGCGCAGTTGCCGTCCGTTCTCCGTGGCCACCGACAGGCAGTGGGGGCAGACCGCCGCCTCGATCGTACGGACGCACTTCGTGCAGAAGCGCTGCCAGCGCGGCTGCGCGCACCGGCATGCCGTGCTCGCGCCGAGCGGCCGCTCGGTGCGGCATCCGTCGCACCGTTCGACGGTGCGCGCGGCGACGAGGGGAAGTCCGAGGATCGGATCTGGCACGGCGGGTCTCAGGGCGGCTGGGTCGGCATGATAGAAGCATGCCGCGCCGCGCTCTGCGCCCGCGCGCGGCTACTTCAGCTTCCTCGCCTCGTTGCGGAACCGCTCGTAGTCGTCGACCTTGTTGCGCTCGAGCGCCTCGCGAAGTCCGTCGAGCGACTCCTGGTTCGCCTTGAGGCGCGTGTAGACCGGGTTCTCACGGTCCTTCACCATGCGATCGACCGACTTGAGGATGCGCCCGAGCGAGGTCACATTCTCCTTGAGCGAGCGCTGCAGCCGCTCGCACTTGACCTTGGTGTCGGCGTGGCGGGTGTTGTCGCTCTTGTCCTCCCAGACTTCCTTCAGGCCTCTGTTCTCCGTGGTCCAGGTGCCTGCCGAGCCGGTGAAGTACCTGTCGAACTCGTCGAGATCGCGCTTCAGTTCGGACAGCGCGGCGGCGTATTCCTTGAGCTTCGCGTCGACCTTGGCCTGCATCTCGGGGTCGAGCTTCGGGCCCGCGCCGCGACCCGAGTCCTGCGGAGGCGCAGCGGGGGCGCCTGCGCCTGTCCCCGCGCCTGTCCCCGCGCCTGTCCCCGCGCCGGTACCCATGCCGGGCGCCGACCGCTTTGGTCCCGCAGGGTCTCGCGATTGGAGCTCGCCCCGTTCGATTGCAGCGATCGCCGTCGAGACGCTCTTGAACTCCCTCGCCTCGATCGCGATCGAGTTGAGCGTCGCTGCGGAGAGCTCGATCGGCTGGCCGGCGGTGGCGAGCTCGACTTCGCCCGCTTTCCGAGCCGAAAATCCGCTCGCGCTGTTCCAACTCAGGTCGGTCGCGGGGTCGATCACGCGCGCGGCGAGCAGGGGATCGATGCGCCCGAGGCGCGCGAGCTTCTCGGCGAGCTCCGTGCGCTTGGTCGCACTGGTGCACCAGTCCGCCGTCGCGCCCGCGAGCGTTGCGCCCGACTCGAACGCCAGCGCGTCGCACGCGAGCGCGAGGACCGCGACGCCGCCGTCGATCGGCTTTCCCGCGGACGGCGCGGGAGTCTTCGGGCGGATGGCGACGACGCGGCCGCCCGCCGCACGGAGATCGGCGATGGCGGTCAGCAGTGCATCGGTCGACTTCGGGTCGAGCGAGTCGCGGTCGAGGACGAGCGCGTAGGGCGCGATCTCGGGCCGCGCGCCCTGCGGGGACCGCACGCCCGGCTGCGGCGGCGCGCTCGGCGGCGTCGAGAGCCGCTTCTCGAGCTCTGCGACGGGCTCGGAAAGCGAGAGCCGCTCGACCGCGCCGAGCACGGGCGCCCCGGTTGCCAGAAGGAGCGTGAGAAATGCGAGCGCGATGCGCAATGGCGCGAACTGGAGAGTCATGATCTTGTCCTCCTGTGGCGTGATGTCCGATGCACCGGCGCCGCCGAGCGAGACCCGCGGCGGCATCCGGACCGATTGTCTCGACGGGCGCCTCTCGAACGAGTTCGCGCGGATCGATTTCTGTTAGTCTAACGGCGGGGCGCAACATGATGAAAGGTCAGGGTTCAGCGAAGAGATCGATGCAACGCATGCGGACGCAGCGCGGCGTACATGCCGCATGGAGATTCGAGGTGAAGGAGCTTCGCCTGTGAACGGTTCCTCGCCTCCGCCGCCGCCGCTGCCGCCGCCGTCTCCGTCCACGCAGCAGGCGCCGCCCTCCGTCGCGGCGATGACGGCGTTGCCCGCAGCGGCGGCACCTCGTCGCGACCGCATCGTCGTGATCGGCCGCAGACGCGCGGGAAAGACGATCTACCTCGCTCGGCTCTACGAAGCCCTCTGGCAGGGATGCAGGCTCGTCGACGGCCGCATGCTCGGCGCCGACGAGTCGCCCAACGGCCGCCGCGTCGTCGAGATGTCGTGCCGCGCGACTTCGGGCGCCGCGCACACGCAGTTCATGAAGGTGATCGAAGAACTACGCGCCGGCCGCTGGCCCGCGGCGACGGTCGGCAACAGCTACGCCGAGCTGATCGTGACCTACGGCGGCCGCGAGCGCGTGCTGACCGCGCTCGACTATCCGGGCGAGGTGTTCCGCAAGGCGTTCATGAACGATTCCGACGATCCGGATGCGCTTGAACTGCTCGCCGCGATCGACCGCGCGGCGGCTGCGATCTTCCTCATCGATCCCGCGGTCGTTGCGGCTGGCGGTACGGAATCGCACGAGGACACCTTTGGGCTCACGCAGGCCGCCGCGCGCATCCGCTCCGGCGTCGATGGGGCGACGGTTCCGATCGCCGTCGTGCTGACGAAGACCGACGCGAACAAGGCGCTGCTGCGCGAGGCGGGCGGTGTGCGCGAGTTCGCGCACCGGCACTTCGGGCAGATGTTCAAGAGCCTCGAGAGGACAAGCGTGTTCGCGTCCGCCGCGGTGCGGGTGACGGAGAACGCGCTTGGAAAGCCGATGCCCCGCGCGGAGAAGCCTGCGGAGAATGTCGTGGAGCCGCTGCGCTACTGCTTCGAGATGATGCAGGCGAGCGCCGCGGTCAGCCTCGCGCGCGAGGCGCAGCGCATGAGCGCCGAGGTTGCCGCTGCGCTCGCGCAGACGGAAGTCGATGAAGAGCGGGAGTCGACAAGGTCGTGGACGGTGTTCATCATCGCGATGGTGATGCTGTTCGGCCTGGTGGGAGTCGTGACCTGGCTGGCGTTGAGCCAGAAGTGAATCGTTCGAAGGGGAGCTTGATGGCGCACGCAGACATCCATGCAGACACGCATGTGTTCGGCTCGACGAGGGGCTACGGCACCGTCGCGTCGTCGCGCGGCGTGCGCGAAGACGAGGCCCG
The DNA here is from genome assembly GCA_046337925.1 of bacterium. Classification (GTDB taxonomy): domain Bacteria; phylum Planctomycetota; class Phycisphaerae; order Phycisphaerales; family SM1A02; genus QWPT01. Next base: position 7,593 of record JBKCZS010000152.1, read on the forward strand.
CGAGCTCGAGAGCTTCCAGTTCGGCGAGGCTTCGACCGCGGACCGCATCGCACGGCTCGAGACGCATGCGGTGATGACGGGCCGCGCGCTGCGTTCGGGGCGTTTTGCGATCTCGCGCATGATGCCCGCGGGCGTCGACGATGCGGGGCGGCCGACGATCGAGGTGATCACGCTTCTCGTCGAGGCGCGCGACTACGCCGCGTGCGTCGGCGCGCTGCCGCAGCTTGCGTCGGATGCGCGCTTCTGGCTCGACGCGCGCGCGACGGCGGCGAGCGGTGCGCGGATCGCGGCCGTGGGCGCGGAGCCCGCGCCGCGCGATCCGCAGGTTCTGCGGCTGGTCGACCTCTGGCGCGGCGCGCTGCGAGCGGGCGCGATCGGCGTCGTCTCCGAGTCGGAATCGGACGCGGTGCTGCGGCTCGTCGCGTCGCTTGATCCGGCCGACCTCCTGCGCTGCCGCTGGGGCATCGGCCTGCTCTCGATCTCGACGCCCGCAGACATCTGCTCGGTCGCCTCGGGCGTGTCGATGCACGGCGCGCGCGATGTGCTGCGCCCTGCGCAGCAGGGCTCGTGGCACTGCGGCAGCGAGAGCGAGTACGCGGCGTTCCGCGCCGCGCAGATGCCGACGCTGCCGTCGGTCGCCGATATCGAGGCGAACGGCCACACGCTGGTGGTTGCGGGTGACGACGGCCCGATGCCCGCGGCCACTGTCGCGTCACCACGCCGCGACGCGCGCGAGCGCCGCCTGATGCCGCTCGCGATCGGCTCGGCGGTGTTGTCGACCGCGGTGCTGGCGGTGGCGG
>JBKCZS010000153.1:0-14630 GCA_046337925.1 bacterium
ATGTGCGCCTCGTCAGCGCGACGAACCGCGATCTCAAGAAGATGTCGTCGGACGGCCAGTTCCGCGAGGATCTCTTCTTCCGCATCAAGGGCGCCGAGATCCACATCCCGCCGCTGCGCGACCGCCGCGAGGATGTGCCGCTCCTCGTCAACCACGCGGTCGGGAAGTACTCCGCCGAGATCGGCCGCGCGCGCCCGACCGTGACGCAGCCGGCCATGATGCGACTCGTCGCCTACGACTGGCCGGGCAATGTCCGCGAGGTCTTCCAGCTGATCCATCGCCTCGTGGTGATGGCGCAGGGCGACACGATCGACCTGCGCGACATCCCCGACGAGGTCCGTTCGGGCGACGACGCGGCCGACGCGCCCGCGCAGACCCGTACGGGCCTCGCAGGCGTGGGGCTCGACAAGCTCGAGAAGGAAGCGATCCGGCAGACGCTTGCGATGACCTCGGGCAACCGGGAACTGACCGCGCAGATGCTCGGGATCGGCGAGCGGACGCTGTACCGCAAGCTCAAGGAATATGGCCTGCGCTAGCGCAGGCGGCGAATATGGCCTGCGCTAAGGCAGGCGGCCGCGCGCCCCGCCGGCATCACGAGGCTGTCATGAGCCGGGCGGTGGCAGCACGGGGACGATCGGCGACGCATTCGCCGGCTGGGCCCTGCGGCTCCAGTTGCCGCTGCGCTCTGCGAAGAGTGTCTCTTCGTCGATCAGGGTACCCGCCACCTTCGCCTCGACCGCACGCTCGGCGACGCGCGCGATGGTCTGCCTCGCCGCGGCCGGCTCGGTGAACTTGGCCGAAGTGAGCCAGTCGACATCCTGCCACATCGGGAAGTTGCCGCTGAACTCGAGGTGCGGATTGTCCTTGCTGCGGTTCGCGTAGAAGATCCGGATCTCCCCGTACGCGTTGTTCTCGATCGGCAGGCGATCCATCGGCACCTTCTGCGACTGCAGGGGGTTGCCCTTCTTCGACACGACCTCGAGCACGAGCGTGCCGTTGATGTACACCAACGCGTCGCCCGTGGTGTGGACGATGAAGGTCTGGCCACCGCCCGGGGCCGAGGTGTCGCGCTTGAATCCCAGCGCGAACTCCATCGTGAAGTGCCCGTTGCCGATGGCGCGTGTCCCTGCATCGCCGAGCGCGGGGAGATCGCCGTACAGGCTGCCCTGCACGGGGTTGTTCTTCTCATCGATCTTGAACTCGCGGAACTGCCCGTTGGTGGTGAACTCGACCGCGACGGGCATCGACATGTTCACGCCCGGCGTGTCCTTGAACCACGATGCGAAGGTATCTTCGTCCTTGACGGGAGGCACATCGGACGGCGGAGGCTCCTCGGGCCCCGGGGGCAGCGCCGGTTGCTCGACCACGCTATCGATCACCGGCTCGAGCGCGTCGCTTGGTGCAGCGATCGCCCAGCAGACCTCATCCGCTCCGTACTTGTAGGCGTTCGCCTTGACCATGGGACTTCCGGTGTAGAGCGGCTTGCCGTTCGAATCGAGGGCGGCCTGCACGAGCTGCATGAACGACCGCTCGTTGCGGACGATCCGCTCGAAGTCCGGGTGGCCGCTCGGGCTGCGCTCCTCGTGGAAGTCGCGCACGATCGCGCCGAGCATGATCGTGTTCGGAGGTCCTCCGCCCTTGACATCGTCGGGGGGCGTGACACTCTCGAGGATCGACTGGATGATGTCGTCGTAGTTTCTCGGGGTTCCTCCGACGAACGCCGCGTGCGCCGGAACGACGATCCGTCCGGCAGGCGGATCGATCGCCACCACCGTTCCCGACGGGTCGAGGGCCGCGTCGCTGCCGTCGTCGGCGGTGCCGAGCGACACCGAGGCGTCGGTCAGCTCGGCGATGCGCATCACTTCCGCCCGCGGGGTCGCGGCGTCTTCCCAGAGGCCGCTCGTCGGGTTCGACCAGCCGCGCCCTTCGTTGAGCGCAGGGTCGTAGTAGAAGCTGGAGTCGTGATAGAACTCCATGTCCATGGCCAGGGCGCGGCCGAACAGCTGGCTCTCGCCGAAGCGGACGGTGCGGCTCGGCGCATAGATCTGCCCCATGATTGTCGAACTCTCCACATCGAAGGTTCGGTCGCTCGGGTTGTTGTCCGAGAGGCTCGCGCGGCCGTCCATCGTGGCGTAGATCATGATGTCCGTGACGCCGTGGTACTCGACCAGCGGGTCGCCCGGTCCGTAGAAGAACGGCTCGAGCACCACGCGCGAGTTGGTGATCTGGATATCGCCGAAGACGACGAGCGTGAACGGGGTGGTCTCCGCCACGGAGATCAGGCCCTCGTTCATGTACAGGTCTCCACGCACGATGAGGAGCGTGGGGGCCTGGATCTCGATGACATCGCCTTCGCCAAGACGCAGGTCGCCCGAGATGTCGAGTTGACGCCATGTCACGCCGGCCGGGTCGGTGTAGTTCGAGACCAAGAGCGTGTTGGGGCCGCTCGCGCCATCGATTGAACCGGTCGCGGTGAGGTCGAGATCGCCGAGCAGGTTCATGTTGCCGAGCGCGGCGTTGAAGCCTGCTGGCACGCCCGGAGCGGGAAGCACGGGCGGATTGAAGAGGGTCATGAGCTCAAAGAAGGTCGCCGTCGCGAGGTCGTAGTCGTAGGCGAACGCAGACCTGCCCGGTCGCGGCGCCTCGGGCACATGGACCTCATGCGGCAGCGGGTAGACCTTTTCGGCGAGCGCGTCGTTCAACTCCTCGTCGGTCTCGGGGAACTCGCCTTGCGTGAGCACGGTGTAGCCGCGGAGGCGGGCGCTGCCGCCGATCACCAGCGCATCTTCGTTGAGCTTGCTTGAGCCGATCATGACGGGTTCGCGCAATTGCGCAAGCGGCGCGATGGCCCACACGCCCGCTGTCGAGCTGTCGGAGAATCGCAGCGAGCCCGGCGCGTCGCTCGTGGTCAGCAGGCCGAACTCCGACAGGTCGACATCGGCGCGCACGACCGTGTCGGGCTGGATGAGACGCCCGATGGCGGTCGAGGTCTGGGTGACGCCGTCCGACTGGGCCCTCGCGAGGATGCGGACCGCGATCGTGTCGCTGTCGATCGGATTGGTGGTCGCGAGATCCACGATGTCGGCCGAGTACTGGCGGCTTCCGATCGTGACCGCCGGGAACAGCGTCGCGTTCGGCACGGTCACATTGTCGAAGCCCGAAAGCCCGTGCTGCTCGACCAGCGCGCAGGCGAGGTCGAGCGAACCGGCCGACGCCGCGCGCGCTGCAGCGACCCGCACGATGCTGTCGCTCGTCAGGGCGCCTTGGTCGCGTGTCGATGCGAGCGCAAGCGACAGCACCACGGCGGCACCCACGGCGACGAGCGCCAGGATGACCGCGACGCCGCGGGATCCCGGGCGTCGGTGCGCGTGCGCGCGGATGGGTGCGGGTGGAAGCATGACCGGCGATTGCGGCGTGTGCATTGAATCGTCCTTCCTGGACATGGCTCCGCGGGAGAGCGCGGCGTCGTGTGGCTTGCCTGGTTCACAGGCGGGTTGACTGACCGAATCCTCAGACCTCATGACTCGCCTCCCGTCCATCAGCCCTATCCATCAGTCCTTCTCTTTAGTCCTTCTCTTCAGTCCTCGTCGTCTTCGAAGCGGGTGCGTTCCGCCTCGAGCCTCCACACCTTTCCCGTGTCCTGCATCGTCGGACTCTCGCTCTTGGTCATCGATGGCAGAAGCTGCAGCATCACGAGCGATGCATTGCGCGCGCCAACGGTGTTGAACTCACAGAGAACCGCGTCGCCGATGGGGGGCTCCAATCCGTCGATCGTGACATCGAGCGTGTATCCCGCAAACGGCCCAAGCGAGCCGCTGCCGAGCACCCTGGTGGTTCCCGGGATCGGCGTGCCAAGATTCTGTCGCTCCGCCACCCACCATCCGCTGCGATCCGCGCTCACGACCAAGGCAACGGGGGTGAGCCGGCCGATCGCCTCGATGCTCGCGCGTCGCATGTCGATCTCGAGGGTCGAGACGATCGTCTGCGGAAGCGGGGCGGTGGCGTTGGCGAGGCCCGGCGCCACGAGGGTGGCGAGGATCGCGAGGAGCGTCACCACGATCAGCACCTCGACGAGCGTGAAGGCCCGCGCCAGGCGCCGGCGAACGCATTGGAGTTGGAGCGCGGCCTGTTTCAACGGACTGGCTCCTCGACGAACGCGGGACTCAGCGCGATGCGCGCCGAACCCGCCTCGAGGGTGATGGCGATCGTGGCGTGACCCGCAGGAACGCCCGAAGTCGAGAACTGCGTGGACTCGAGGCCCTCGGCGAGGATGTTGCGCACCGTGCGGCCGTTCTCGCGCTGGTCTTCGATGGCCCCGATGAAGTCGGTGGAGGAACTGAACTGGAACTCGCGGTCGAGGAGCGGATCGGTCGCGATGACCATCGGATCCATGGTCTCGAGGACGAGCATGCCCGTCGTCTCGTCGAAGCGGACGAGGCCGATCTCGCTGAGGTCGACCATGCGGCTCGGAACGGAATCGCCGAGCCAGATCGCCGCGCGCGCGCCATTCACCTGCAGGACATACGCGAATCCGGGAGCCGCGGAGGCGAGGCGGCGCGTTGCAAGCGACGCCTCGAGCGACGGATCGCTGATCGTCGTGCGCACCTGGATGCCCGATGCGAACGCCGACATGAACCCGACGATCGCCATGCCGACCACGCTCATCAGCAAGGTCGCGAACATGACCTCGATGAGGGTGAAGCCAGCCCGAAGGCGGCTGGCGGAGAGATGGCTGCGCCCGTGGCGCATCGGATTCAACCTCCTCCTGACGGAAGCGGTACGGCGCGTTCGAACCGGACGAGGGTCTCGCCCGCAGGGTCGAGCACCTCGGCGACGAGGTTCATGACGGAGAGATCGACTTCGCGCGATGGACCGTTGGGGGTCGCGCTCGGGATGGTGAAGGAGACGACGGAGGGGTTGCCGACCATGGTCATCGAGCAACCGCCGAGCGCTTCGCCGACGAGACCATCGGAGAGCGTCTCCGCGTTTGGAATCGTTCCGCCGCGGCGCACCGCGTCGGCCACGGTGCTGAGCGCGCGCTCGGCCTCGATGGCGGCGAGCGCCTGCCGGCGCGCCGCGAGGCTGGTCGAGTCGGACGCGGCGAGGAGCTCGAGCGAGGCCATCGCAGCGATCGCCAGGATCGAGGCTGCGATCATCACCTCGACGAAGGTCAGGCCGCGGCGGCTGGGCGTGCAAGTGCGGGCGGTTGCTGGCAAGGCGGGTTCCTCAATCGGGGCATCGGTCGGCAGCGGATGCTGCGGACGCTCCGTCCCGTGGGACTGTCATCGGACTTCCGTGGCCGCGAAAGAAGCGGACCTGCGCCCGGAGGACACTCGTCCGCGGAACGAGGACGGCCTGTGTCGGGCGATGCGGCCGATGCCGGTTGCGTGGGTCGCGAGGGCGGGAGCGAGAACTCACTGGGTCCCGGCGAGGCCGCCGCGGATCGTCACCAGCTCCGCCGCTTCGGCCGGCCTCGGATACTGCCCGGCCGCGAGAAGGTCGCGCACGGTCTGTTGGCGCGCGAGGATCGTCTCGAGGGCCAGCAGGGGATTGGCCGGAGGCGGAGGCGGCAGCGGGCTCGCGAGCGGGAAGTTCGACGCGATGCGGAAGTTGCATCCTGTCGGACGCCGCTCTGCGAAGAAGAGCTTGAGCGGATAGGTCTGGCCATCGACGAGCCCAAGCCGGTCGAGGTGAACGACCTGCGAGATCGGGCCGTGGATACCGCCGAGATCGATGACCAGCTTTCCGTCGATGAACACCCACACATCGTCGTCGCCGCGGAAGGTGAAGGTCTGCGCCGTGCCGGCCCGGTAGGTGAACTGCGACTCGAGTTCCAGCGTGAAGGAGAAGTTGCGGTCGCGAGTGACGCCGCTGGCGGTACGCATGCCCGAGTTGCCGTAGAGCCGTCCCTCGATCGGGAAGAACCCGTCGAGCATCGGGCCATCGCCGTCGTCGATGAACGGCTCGGCCTGCAGCGAGTCGAACACATAGGTCGTGCGGCCGGAACCATCGAGCGTGCGGCGAAGCAGCAGCGTGAACGGCTCCGACAGGTTGACGCCAGGGGTGTCGCGGAACCACTGGTTGAAGGTCGAGGTGCCTCCGATCGCGCGGTAGTTGGAGGTGTGCAGCGTGCCTGCGACATCCCCGAGCGACGGGTTGTACTGCGTCGGTGCGATCGGATTTCCTTGGGCGTCCCTGAACTGCGTGCGGATCGCCTTCACCGACCCGGTCAGCAGCTGCGGTTTGCCGTCCGCCGAAAGCAGCGTCTTCACCATTCCGGCGCGATGTCCCGAGACGCGGCTCGGGTTGTCGAAGTCCGGGTGTCCGCCGCATTGGGTGGAGTCGCGGAAGTCGCGGATAGTTCCGCTTATCTCGAAGAACTCTGGGTAGGTCGACGCGCTGGCGCCGCCGCCCGGGAGCCCGGTTCCGTCGGGAAGCATCGCGCCGTCCTCAGCAACGCCGCCGTCGACTTCGTTTGCGGTGGTCGGAGCCTGATACGCGCCCGCCGCCTCGACATGCACGGTGGCGATCATGCCGTTCCCCGGGAGATCGACCGCGATGCCGGTCGACTGGGTGAATGCGGCGAGCGACTCGTCGTTGAGCGCGGTGACGCCAAGGACCGCGTCGCGGACATCGTTCGGCCCTTCGTACACGCCGCTCTCCGCGTGGCGCCAGCCGCGGCCGCTGTCGAGGGCGGGGTCGTAGAACAGGTTGCCGTCCTCAAGCGTAATCGAGCCGCCGAGGATGCGGCCGTACACGGCGCTGCCATCGTCGACCGAGACGGGCGCGAGCGGCGCGTAGATCTCGCCCATCACGACGCTGCCTGCGCTCACCACGACCGTCGACGCGGGCTCGGGCTGCGCGTAGATCGAGACGCGCGACGCGCCGACGCCACCGTAGGCCGCGTTGCCGGCGGCATCGGGCCGCGCGGCCCCGTCGGCGACCTCCGTGCCGATGTAGGAGTTGTCGATCGTGACATCGCCGTTCGAGATGATCGTCAGCGCTCCGCCCGAGGCGATCTGGAGCCGCGAGTCGTTCACGAGGGTGATGCCGCCCGCTGCGACGAGCATCGTCGGCACTTCGAAGGTCCACTTGGCGGCATCGAGCGTCAGCGGGCCGTCGAACGCGATTACGCGCCAGGTTCCAGGGTCGATCGGTCCCTGCACCCGCATCTCGTTCATGAGGGAATGGGTGCCCGACACGCGGATGCGCGGCACGGTCGTGCCGACCGCGTCGTTGACCGAGTCTTCGAGGGCTTCGGCCTCGATGGACTCGTAGCTGCCCGCGATTCCCTGCGTCGGTGCCGCCGGGACATGGATATCCGCAGGAATCGGGCAAGCGCCGTCTGCAAGCAGCAGGTCGGCGGCCGCTTCGGAGGTCGGAAACGGTCCGCTGCTGATGGTGGCCGTGCCGAGAAGCAGCGCCGAGTTCGCGATCGTGACGGCCGCGGAGTCGCGCGTGCTCGTACCGATCAGGATCGGCTCGCCGAGATGCGAAAGCGGCGCATCGCGCCAGACCGAGACCTCCGACGCGCCGAGGATGTCGAGCGAGCCATCATCGGTTGCCAGGGCCGCGAATTCCGAGAGGTCGAGATCGGCGCGCGCGACGGTGTCCGCCCACTGCGCCCGCGCGAGCGCGCGGACCGACTTGCTCAGGCCGTTCTGCTCGGCGCTCGCCGTGAACCGCAGTCCGACCGTCGACGCGGTCGGGCTCGTGTCGGTGTTGGCATCCTGTATCGACGCCGACAGCGTGACCGAGCCGATCTGCTTTGGCTGGAAGAGCTCCAGCGAGTCGTCTGCGGGGTTCCCGCCCATGACCTCGGAGTTCTGCCGGACGATGAACGAGGCGATGTCGAGCGCACTCTTCGAGGCGCTCCGAAGCTCGGCGCCACGGGTGATGCTGCCGCTCGCCGAGGTGGTCGAGTCGCGGCTCGACGCGACCGCAAGGCCGATGATGACGGCAAGGGCGACGGCGACCATGGCGAGCAGCACCGCCATGCCGCGGCGGTGGCCGCGCGTGGTTCCAATGCGATGACCGGTGACGGGGGACTCGTGATCGTTCATGGTGGGCTTGCTTTCGATGAGGGCGCGGGCGCGCTCACGGCGTTTCCTGTTCTTCACGCATCCGCGTGCGGCGCGCCTCGAGGCGCCACGCCGCAAGCTCGCGCTGGTCGAGCGGCGAGACGAGCGCGCAGCGCACGGTGGAGTCGTTGCGGGTTCCGTCCGAGTCGAACGAAGCGAACATGGCGTCGCCGACGGGGAGGTCCTCGCCATCGACGGTGATGGCGAGGCGGTGGCCCTGGTAGGGAGTCAGGGTGTCGAGGCCGATCACCCGCATGGTCGCGGGAAGCGCGCGTTCCGCCCCGAGTTCGCCTGCGGGCTGCAGCCACCAGCGGTCGCGGTCCGCACCGACCACGACGACCGTCTCGCGCATCGAACCCATCGCCTCGAACCGCGCGAGGCGCAGGTCGTCCTCGATGAGATCGGCGATCGGACGGGCGAGCGGCGCGGTTGCGCCCGCCAGGGTCGGGAGCGTGACCGACGCCAGGATCGCGATCACGGCCACCACGACGAGGATCTCGATGAGGGTGAAGGCACGCATCAGCCGGCCGTGCCGGAGGCGCCGCGCGCGGGTTCCGTCGGGTCTTGCGGCGGTCATCGGAGCGGCTCCTCGATCGCACTGGGGGCGAGGCGGACGCGGACGGCCGAGTCTGCGCCGGCAAAGACGACATCGGCGATGCCGGGCGATCCGATCACTTCATCGAACTCCACGGACTCGGTTCCCTCGGAGAGCACCTCTCGGATGAGAAGGCCGTCGAGACGCAGCGAATCGAAGAGACCGAGGATCGAGTCGTGCTGTCCGATCAGATACTCGCGCTCGAGGCTGCGATCCGCAGCCAGCGCGTCCGGATCGACGGTCTCGAAGAGAAGCTCCTCCGCATCGGCGTCGAAGCGCACGAGCGCGACCTCGCTCAGGTGCACGGAGCGGCTCGCGATCCGGTCGGTCGCCCAGATCAGCGCGGAATCCTCCGTCGCGAGCAGCACGGTGCGGAACTCGGGCGCAAGCACCTGGATGCGCCGCATGGCGAGGGTCGACTCGATCGACGGATCGGAGAGACGCTGCCGTGCGTCGCCTCCGGTCGCCAGCGCCGAGAGGAAGCCCGCGATCGCCGTTCCGACGATGCCGAGCAGAAATGTGGCGATCATCACCTCGACGAAGGTGAAGGCGCGCAGCGGCCGCGCGCGATGGCGGCGCGAGGCGCTGCCATGGACGAGCGTCACGGAGGCGATCGGAAGTTGGAACGACACGCGAGGCACAGCGGTTCCGTGAAGTGCGGATCCTCTCGGGACGAACGGCACCGAACGGTCGGCGCCATCGGAACTCTCGACATCGGCGCGAGTTCGTGATGGAAGTATCGAACCGCGCGTGGGCCCCTCGGAAGAAACACCCCGCGGTGTGTGCCCGCGGGGTGAGATTCGGTTCGGTCTGTAGCGGCGAGCGCGTTCTCGGCACCGCCCGCATGAACGGTCGTCGGCGCGGTGGCGCAGTGCCCCGCGCCGCAGCGCGCATCACTTCTTCGCGAAGAACGCCTTGCGGGTCAGGTCTCGCTGGCGGTCGATGATCGCGAGCGGCCCCATCGGATCGGAAAGCGGCGGCGCCTTCGGGATCGGGCTTGCGATCGGGAAGGTGGTCGCCATGCGGAAGTAGCTGTAGGGGCGGCGACGCTCGGCGTAGAAGACCTTCATGGGATAGGTCTTGCCCTCCTCGAGGCCGAGGCGGTCGAGTTCGACGATCTGCCACATGTTGTTGTGCATGCCGCCGAGATCGATGGCGAGCTTCCCGTCGATGAACGCCCAGAGGTCGTCGTCGGACGCGAAGGTGAACGCCTGGCCGGTGCCGCGCCGGTAGGTGAACTCCAGGTTCAGCTCGAGCGTGAAGTGGTAGTTGCGGTTCATCGACACGAGATTCCTGCCGACCAGCGTTTCGACGAGCGGCGAGTTGCCAAAGAGCCGATTTTCGGCGGGGAAGAAGCCGTCGAATTGCGGGCCTGGTCCGTCCCACTGGAAGGGCGGCGCCGAATTCGTATCGAACACATAGGTCGTCACGCCCTCGCGCGTGAGGGCGCGCTGCATCACGATGCGGAACGGCTCCGCGAGATTCACGCCCGGGGTGTCGCGGAACCAGGTTGCGAACGACTCGGGCGAACTGACATAGCTGAACTCCGTGCGGGCAGTCACACCCGGCCGATCTCCGAGGCTCCTGTTGAAGGCGTTCCAGCAGATGGGTCGTCCGCGGGAATCGATCGGCAGGCTCTGCAGGGGCCTGACTTTCGTCTTTGCCAGCACCGGCTTTCCGTCCCGCGAGAGTTCGTGCTCGACGAGGCCGGGCGCCAGCGTGCCCCACGACGCGCCTCTTGCGAGGAGAGGATTGTCGAAGTCGGGATGTCCTTCGAGTGAGCCTGCCTCGCGGAAGTCGCGCAGGACTCCGTGGACGACGATGAAGCGGTCCGGGTAGACGACAGGCGTGGCCGTCGGCGTCACGCTCTGGGCGATGCTGCCTGCGGCGGTCGTATCCGCCCCAGCCTCGGCGACATTGGTGGTCAGGCGCGCCGTGCCGCCGGCTGCCGACACATGCTGCGTGGCGATGATCCCGTTCTCGGGCAGTTCGACGGCGAGGCCCGAGCGCTCGACGAAGGTCGCCAGGTGCGCATCGTTCAGCACGTTGACCCCCCGTACCTCGCGCCTGAGCTCGTTGCGTCTCCACCAGAGGCCGCTTTCGGGATTGGTCCAGCCTCGGCCCGAGTTGAGCTGCGGGTCGTAGTAGACGCTTCCGGCGGTGCCGAGCTCGATCCGAGCGCCGAGGATCCGACCGTAGACGGCGCTGTTGCTCGTCACGCGAACAAATTGGGTTGACGAATAGACCTGGCCCTTGAGCACGCTGCGCGACTCGAGGGTCACCTCGCCGTTGATGGACTCGACCACGACTCGCGACGCGCCGAAGGCGCCGTAGTCGGCTGTTCCGTCGGCGGCATGCGAGGTCGTGCCATTGCCGTCGTCGGGAACGATGCGCGAGTTCTGCAGCAGGAGGCGCCCCCAGGTCTTGATGGTGAGTGCGCCGTTCGGACCCACGGTGAACTCGGAGTCGACCAGCGTCATGCCGCCGGTAACGACGAGCATGGTGGGGACTTCGAACCGCCACCGTGCGTTCCGCAGCTGAAGGATGCTGGCGATGTGGATGACGCGCCAGGTACCGACGGGCAGCTGCGTGTTCGGCTGAAGGCTCGCGACATCGGTCGCGGCGATCGTGACGCGGCTGTTGTCGAGCAATCGACCCCCGTTCGGCGAGGCCGTCTGGACATGCGGGAGCGTGCCATCGGCGAGCGGTCGATTCACCTCTGCCGCGAATCGCGCCCACGGGATCGATGTGATCGTCGCGGGGACGCCTTGCCAGGCGGTCGCAGGCACCTGGAGGTTCTCGGGAAGGGTGAACTCCTGGTTTGCGAGCTGCTCGTCGAACTGCTCCGAGTTGCCGGCGAATGGACCCGGGTGGACGACGGCGTGGCCGAGGACACGGGCCCGAGGGTCCAACGAGACGAGTTGCGGCTTCCGTTCTCGCGTTCCGATGAGCACAGGCTCGCCAAGCCGCGCAAGCGGCGCCTTGCGCCAGACCGAGATCTCCGAGTCCTGCCCAACCTGGATCGTGGGTGTGGCAGACGCCGCGGTGCTGGCGAACAGCGCGAACTCGGAGAGATCGATGTCGACGCGGTCTTCGTTGTCTCCCCAGTTGATCCGCACGGTGTCGGTCGTCGATTGTGAGACGGCCCCGGATGCGGCGGATGCGGAGAGGGCGAGTCCGACGGAATCCGCCGTCGGGGCGCCACCGGTGGTGGGGTCGCGCATGGTGGCCGAGAGCGTGAAGTTGCCCACCTGCCTCGGCTGGAACACGAACTGCGCGTCCGGCGCGGGTGCGCCGGCCACCGACTGCGAATGCCGCCGCACGATGAAGTCCGCGATGTCGAGCGCGCCCGCGCTCGCGCTGCGGGTCGAGGTCGCGAGGACAAGGCCTCCGCTCGCAGAGGTGTTCGAGTCGCGCGTGGTCGAGACGGCGAGACCGATCATCAGCGCGAGCCCGACCGCGACGAGCGCAAGCAGCACGGCCATGCCGCGCGCGTGCCCCGGGTGGAGGTGGTTCAGGAGATGCGTCGAGGCCTTCCGCACGGCCGTCGAGTCATCGGAAAGATCGTTGCGTTGCATGGCTTCCCCCGTTCCTCTGGTTCATCGAACCTGGTTGGTCCCGCCACCCTGTCGGTCGTCGTCGTCCTGATCGTCGTCGTTCGGATCCACTTCCGTCAGCTGTGAGCGCTGCGGCTGCGCGCGCCACTCGCTCAGTGTCTGCGCGTTGGCGGCGGCGACGAGCGCGAGGTCGAGCCGCGTGGCGGTGCGCAGGCCTTCCGTGCTGAAGATGGCGAACGCAACCGGTCCGTTGGACGGAGTGCGCCCGTCGATCGTGGGCTCGAGGCGGATTCCAGCGAACGGCGCGAGGTTGTCGTTCCCGAGGATGCGCATCGATGCCGGCACCGCGCGGGCGGGTTCGAGCGGGCCCGAGGGCTGCAGCCACCAGCGGTCGCGATCGGCGCCGACGACCATCTGCATCTCACGGACGGTGCCGATCGCCTCGGTCCGCGCGCGGCGGAAGTCGGCCTCGAGGAGGTCGGCGATGGTGCGCGGAAGCGGGGCGGTGGCGTTCGCGAGGCTCGGTACGACGAGCGACGCGAGGATCGCGAGCACCAGCACCACGATCAGGACCTCGATGAGCGAAAACGCGCGCCGCGCAGAGCACCATCGATGCCGCGCGCGTCCGTGGCTTGCGTTGGATCGCTGAGCGTTCATCCGATCGGTTCCTCGGCTGGCGCAGGCGCGAGCAGGAAGGTCGTCTCGTGCGATTCGACCGTGAAGGTGACCCGGACGCCGCCGGCCTCGTCGGGATCTGCGGCGAACTCCACCGCGTCGACTCCCTCGGCGACGACGGTCGCGACGAGCGCGCCCGCCGTGCGAAGGCTGTTCAGGTGATCCGACAACTGCTCGTACTGGTTCGTGAGGTACTCGCGCTCCTGCGCCCGGTTTCGGTCGAGGTAGGCGGGATCGACGGTTTCGAGCAGCAGGACGCCCTCCGTGTCGTCGAAACGCAGGATCCCAGCCTCGCTGGTGTGGACCGAGCGGCTCGGAACCAGGTCCGACATCCAGACCAGCGTCTCGTCGACCTCCGTGCGGAGCACGAACCGGAACTCGGGCGCGATGCTCTTGAAGCGACGCAGCGCGAGCGCCGACTCGAGCGCGGGATCGCAGATGTTGCGTCGCGCCTCGCTGCCTCCCGCCATCGCGGAGAGGAAACTGGCGATCGCAGCGCCCACGATCGTGAGCAGCATCGTCGCCAACATCACCTCGATGAGCGTGAATCCCCGGATGACCCCACGATGGACCGCCACGGATCGACTCCCTTAGAACGACTCGACAGGAACGGCGCGCTCCAGGCGGACGAGGGTCTCCCCATCGGGAGCCTCGACGGTCGCGACCAGGAAGCGCAGCTTGATCGGCACGGCCCGCGGGTTGCCGGTCGGGCCCGCGGGAGGGATGGTGAATTCCTCGGTGGTGTTGGTCGCGGCGACCGCGAGCGTGCAGCCTGCGAGCGCCTCGCCCTGCATGCCGGTCTGGAGCGACGCGGTGGTCGGCAGATCGTCGCCATCCTTGATCGCCTGCGCGCAGGTTTCGAGCGCGCGCTCGGCCTCGACCGCTGCCAGCGCCTGCCGACGCGCGGTGAGGCTGACGGAGTCGCTCGATGCAAGGAGCTCGAGCACCGCGATCGCGGCGATCGAGAGGATCGACGCCGCGATGATGACCTCGAGGAAGGTCAGTCCTGCGGAGCGGCGTCGTGTCGGGACCGTGAAGCTGTCGCGTGTCATGGTTGCCTCGGCGAGAATCCGGCTCGGGCGGGCGAATGGCACGCGCGGGCGAGCCATTCCCACGAGTCTTGTCGGCCATCGGGGCGAATTGTCATAGCAGCGTATTGCCGATTTCACAGAAACGGTGCGCCACGCGACGCCGCACAGACGGCAGTCCGCGCACATCCAGCCAGGTTGAGCTGAGAGGCCTGTGCGCGTCGTGACGGTCGTGGGCCCCGCGCCGCCCGCGCGGGATGCGCGGATTCCGCGGTCTGCGCCGCGCTTGCGGGATCGACCGAGAATCGCGACGATGCAGCGCTCCGATGCCGCGCATCCTCTTCCGGCACATCGTCGCGGATCTCCTCCGCGTCATGCTCCTGACCGCGAGCGTCCTTGTGACGGTCATCGCGTTCGGGGCGGCGATCCGTCCGATCATGCAGAACCTCTTTGGCCCCGAGGACTTGCTGCAGTTCGTGGCGCTTGCGTCGGTGCCGATGCTCCAGTTCGCGCTGCCCTTCGCGGGGGCGTTCGCAGGCACGATCGTCTACGCGCGCCTCACCTCCGAGAACGAGGTGCTGGCGATGTCGGCGGCGGGCCTCGCCTACCGCAAGGTCCTTCTCCCCGCGGCGGGCCGCCGCCCCCGCCGCGTCGGGGTGATGGCGCTCCACCGCGACGCGGGGGGCCCCCGGCG
>JBKCZS010000154.1:0-11260 GCA_046337925.1 bacterium
TGTGGTCTGCGCGCCGCGAGGCGCGTCGATTCGCGTCAAGGCTCGTCGATTCGCGTCGAGGCGCGTCAGTTGCGCTCGCGCTTCTTCATCTCGCCGAGCTCGCGCTTCATGCGGGCGAGTTCGCGCTTGATCGGCTCCGGAGCCTGGCCCTCGATGTCGCTCGGGGGGAAGTTGGGCTGCTCGTACACCATCGCCGGGTAGCAGCGCTCGTACCAGCGGATGATCTCGGTCAGCGTCTTGATCTGGTTGCCGAGCACGGCCTCCTGATCGCTGCCGGCCGGGTTGTTCATGTCGTTGTTGAGGCGGATCTTCGACTCGACGCACTGCTTGACGAGACGGTTCCAGCTCTGCGAGATCTTGCGGCCCGCGTCCTCTTCCTTCCACTCCTTCAGCTGCATCGCGGCGGCAAGTTCCTCGACCGTGTCGGCGGTGCCGTCGGAGAACTTGCTGTGCAGCGCGTTCTCCGCGTTCAGCGTCAGGTTCTCGGTGGCGTCGGACAGATCGTACTTGCCCTGCATGTTGTCGAACCAGGTGATGTTGCCGTTCTCGTCGCGGTCGTAGCTGCACTCGATCGAGTTGGTGACCATCGCCTTGCCGACGATCGCCGCGCGGCCGCCGAGCTCGGTGACCTCGCCGACCTTGTCAAGCCACGCGTCGAGGCGCTGGCCGGAGATCGCGGTCGTTCCGGAGTACATCGTGATCGAGCCGAGCGCGCCGACACGCATGAAGTAGATCTCGTCGCAGTGCAGCGCGGTGAACGCCGCAGCCGAGATGGCCTTCTTGATCCACGCCACGATGCGGTGGCGCTTCTTGACTTCCTTCATGGTCTCGTGGATGCGGTCGCCCTCGAGCACGAGACCACCACCGCTGTCGATGAGAAGCACGATGATCTGACCGGGACCGTACTTGTCGGCTTCCTTGGCGACAGCCTCGATCTCGTCGTGACGCATGCCGATGCCGACGGTGCCCTCCATCGGGAGGACGAAGATGCGCGGCATCGCAGCGGTCGGCGAGTCGGTCCGAGCGCCTTCCTTGCGACCGGAAGCCTTGGCGGCCTCGCCCTTCGCGCCACCCGTCGCGGGCTTCGCCGCAGGAGCGGCCGGGTCCGACGGCGCGGGGGCGCCCTTGCCGCCCTCCTCGATCGTCTCGAGCTTGCGCAGGTCGAACGACACGATGGTGCGGCGGACGGCCCTGCCGTTCTCCATCACCTCGACGACCACGAGGTTCTTCTCCGCCTTGACGACGGTGCCTTCGATGGTCGCTTCCTTGCCGTTGAGCAGATAGGTCGCGCGCACCTTGGCGCCGACATCGCCCTTCCAGACCGAGCCGTTCGAGAGCTTCACATCCGCGGCGAAGGCCGAAGTCGCGAGCCCAAGCGAGAGCGCGAGGACGGCGGCCGAGCGAACGAGGGTTGCAAGATTCATGACTGTTGAACTCCGTGTGCTGTCGACTGTCGATCGCGACCGGGGTCGCGGGTACTGGCTGAACAAACCAACGCGCGCTGAAGACGCGCCTCGCGCGCGCACGCTTCCATCATCCGATCAGGAACCGCGGCGTCCACCCATGCCGCCGCCGAGGCCGCGACCGCCGCCGCCGCCGCTGCTGCCGCCACCGGCTCCGCGGTTCGCCTTCTCGGCGTCCTTGAAGCGCTGGATCTCCTTGCGGAGGTTGTCGATCTCGAGCTCGAGTCGCAGGCGGCCGGGATAGCCGTCCATGCGCATGCGGAACTCGACCGCGGGGTACTGCTTCATCGCGGCGACGACCTTCTCGAGCAGGCCCTTGCGCTTGCCGAGGCCCGTCGCGTCTCCATCGACTTCCTCCGCGTCGAGCAGCCACTCGCGGCAACGCTCGAGCGCCTTGCGCCAGTCCTCGAGGTACGCCGCGCCGATCTTCTCGCCGTTGTCGAGCTTCTTGTACTCGCGGTAGCCGAGCAGGAACATGAGGTCGTCGAGTTCGTCGGCCATGCCGTCGGCAAGGCCCGACTCCTCGGCAAGCGTCGCGCTGAAGTTGGCGACGCCCTGCTCGCTGCCATCGACGAGCCAGACGCCCGTGGTGTCTGGAAGCCAGACGACCTTGCGGCCCTCGAACTTCATCGAGAGCTTCTCGTCGGGGATCATCATCGCCTCGCCGAGCACGAGCGGGTATCCACCCTGCTGCAGGAAGCCGTTCGCGACGCCGATCGAGGCGCGGAGCATCTTGGAGGCGACATCGGGGTCGTCCCAGCTGCCGGCCCGCTCCATCACGCGCGAGAGACCCATCAGGCGGCCGTCGCTGCGAATGTAGAGGTTCGGCCATGCGAGCGCGAGGAGCGATCCGTAGCCGACCGAGTCCTCGACCCACATCACCTGCGGAATGTCGCGGAGCTCCTCGCGGAACATCTTGACCATGTCCCGGTACTCCTCGAGCTTGGCGTAGCCGAACTCCGCCTGATCGTCGTCGGGGAGATAGAAGTTCTGGTTGAAATCGGCGCTGAAGAGGTCGAGCACGATGATGTCGGGCTTCACCTTCTTGATGTCCTCGACATAGAGCTTCATCAGCTGCTGGGCGATGTCGGTGCCCATCTGGCCCTTCAGGGGGACGACATACACGCTCGGCGTCGCAAGCGTCGACGGAAGCGGCGCGCCGTCCTGATCGGCGGCCGCGACGCCACCGACGGCTGCGGAGAGGCTGACGGCAAGGCAAGCAGCGATCGAGTTCATCGCGTTCATGTTGGTTCGCATGTGGTGCTCGGTGGGAAGTCGCAAGAGGCCCCCTCCAATGGAATAACGCTCCAACGGGAGAGAGTGGTGGATATTACACCCCCGCCCGCGACGGTTGCGCCGTTGTTTCGCGAACTCCGTCGAAATCCGCTTCCGTGCACGGCCGAACGGCCCCTCCCGAGGGGGTTCCGACGCACCTATGCCCGATTCTCGGCATCGCGGACCAGCGCGAGCGCGTCCGCCGTGCAGCCGATCCGACCCTCGAGCTGGGCGTCCATCGCAAGGTCGATCCACTCCTTGAAGCGCGGGCCCGGCCTGTAGCCGGCGGCGATGAGCACCGCGCCGTCGAGGAGCGGATGTGGAAGCGCGCGCGAAGGCAGTTCCCGATCGGCCTGCCCGGCGAACTCCGCCCCGAGCGCCGCGTCCTCGGCCCGGACGAGGGCGACCGCCGCATCGAAGCCGTGCCGGGCGATCATGCGCGCGCGGGCGGCGACGCCGAGCCGCCCGAATCCATCGAGCAGCACCTCGCGGATCGCAAGTGCATGGCCGAGCGCGTCGGTCTCGTCGTTCGAGAGGACGAGGCGGCGCCGCAGTTCGGAGACGGCGTTTTGGCGCACGCCCACCTCGCAAGCCGCGCCGCAGCGATCCAACCACCATGCCGCGAGCGCGGTCGTCCAGCCTCCGACCGGCACTTCGGCCGGCAGCGCCTCGAGGCGGCGTCCGCTCCGAGCGCCGCGGCGCCCGAAGACCGCGCCGTCGAGACCAAGCGCCTCGACCAGATCTGCGGCACGGGCGCGGTTCGAGTGCGCGAGCATCTCGCGGATCTCCTCGCCGACGCGCTCCGCGCTGACCGAGGCCAGTTCGCCTGCGTGGGACGCGATCGCGTCGAAGGTGCGGCTCTCGATCTCGAAGCCAAGCCGCGCCGCGAAGCGGGCCGCGCGCAGCATCCGGAGGCGGTCCTCGCGGATCCGTTCGTGCGGATCGCCGATCGCGCGGACAAGCCGCGCTGCGATGTCGGACGCTCCCTCGACGAAGTCGATCGTCTCGCCCGTCGCGGGGTCCTCGAAGAGCCCGTTGATGGTGAAGTCCCGCCGCGCGGCGTCGCGCTCGGCGGTCGAGTAGGTCACCTCGCTTGGCCGGCGGCCGTCCTGGTACGGACCGTCCTCGCGGAAGGTGGCGACCTCGAAGGTGTGGCCGCCGTGGCGCACGAGCATGACGCCGAAGGCCTCGCCGACCCCGCGCGCCTTCGGGTAGACCGCCTTCACCTCGTCGGGACGCGCGCTCGTCGCGATGTCGTAGTCCTTGACGGGCCGCGCAAGCAGCCGGTCGCGCACGCATCCGCCGGCGAAGTAGGCCTGATGTCCGGCGCGGACGAGCCCGAGCGCGACCGCGCACGCGGCGTCGCGCAGCGCGATCGCGGGTTCGCCTCCGCTCACGGCGCGCCCCCGCCTTGCCAGGCGCGGAGTTCGGCCCGCGCGTCGGCATGGGCCGCCGAGACCGCCCCGTGCATGGCGGCGAGCGCCTCTTCCTCGGGCATCGCCGCGAGTGCGGCGCCGTCGAGCGGCTCGCCGCAGCTGCAGACGACCTTGCCGCGGAGCTTCGGCAGCTTGCGGCCGCGAGGCCACGCCTCGAACGCGCCGTCGACGCCCATCGGGAGCACGGCCGGCTTGACCTTCTTGACGAGCAGCATCACGCCGCGCTTGAACGGCAGCATCTCGCCGTCCTGCGAGCGGGTGCCTTCGGGATACAGGATCACGACGCGGCCCGCCTCGAGCTCCTTGATCGCGACGCGCATCGCCTCGAGGTCGCCGCCCGAGCGCTTGATCGGCTGCGCATGCACCGAGCGGATGAGCCAGCCGAACGGCCCGACGAAGAGCGTGTCGCGCGCGAGCGCCGTGAACTGGCGGTCCCACACCGTGACGCCGTTGATCATCGGGTCGAGGAACGACTGGTGGTTCGAGATCACGAGGATCGGGCCCGTGCGCGGGACGCGCTCGCGGTGGGTGCGGCGAAGTCCGTAGCAGAGCTTCAGCGCGCTCCAGCAGCAGAACGCGCAGAAGTCCCACCACGCGGTCGCGATGAAGCCGCGGCCCGGAACGCGCCGGCGGTGATCGAACGGATTGGGAAGCACGGGGACCCGGGTCGCAGTCACGATGCGCTCGCCCCGCCGCTGTGCCCGCGCGGCGCACGCTCGGTGGCGGAAAGCGCCTCGCCCGCCCGCACGCGCACGATCTCGACGAGCCGGTCGATCACCTCGGGCACATCGATGTCGCTTGTGTCCACGACGGCGGCGCCGCGCGGACAGACCAGCGGGCCGTCGGCGCGCGTCGAGTCGATGCGGTCGCGCTCGAGGATCTGCGCAAGCACCTCGGCCTCGGTCGTCGCGATCCCCTTCGACGCGAGCTGCTCGACGCGACGCCGCGCGCGGATCTCGGGCCGCGCGTCGAGGTAGATGCGCACATCGGCGTCGGGGAACACCACGGAGCCCTGGTCGCGCCCTTCGGTCACGAGCCTCGGATGCCGGCGCGCGATGCCGCGCTGGGCGCGCACCATCTCGGCGCGCACCGACGGATTCGACGCGACAAGCGACACGGCGCGCGTGACCTCGGGCGTGCGGATCCGCTCGCCGACCGGCTTTCCGTTCACGAAGAGATCCGGCGGATCGTGCTTCCAGTCGAACCACAGCTCGAGCGACCGCATGAGCTCGGTGACGCGCGGCCCGTCGGCCGGATCGATGCCGCGATCGAGCGCCTCGAGCGCGGCGGCGCGGTACATCGCACCGGTGTCGAGGAACTCAAGGCCGAGCCGTTTGGCGAGCGAGTTCGCGACGGTCGACTTCCCCGTTCCCGCGGGTCCGTCGATCGTGACGATGAAGGAGAGCGCGGCGGGCACGGCGAGCACTCACTCCTCCTCTTCGTCGAGGGCAAGCTCGGGTTCCGATGTGGCGGCCTCGAGCTGGATGCGGGCCTTGAGCAGGGTTCCGATGATGTCGACCTTCGCAGGCTTCTTCGCGGACTTCTTGCCGGCGGCTTCCTCGCCGCGCCCGACGAAGTCGAGCGCAAGCGTGTTGCCGTAGCCGACGCTGCGCACGCAGTCGACGCACGCCTCGAGGCTGTATCCGTCGTGCTCGCCTGTCTTCTCGTCGAAGCCGCGCACGCTCGCGGCGATCGCCGGCGCGTACGGAGCGAGCTTGCGCAGCGTGTTCTCGAGATCGCCCGATGCGAACGCGTGGGCGAAGCTCGGGTAGCTGCCGATGCGGAATCCACCGATCTTCTTGATGAGATCGGTCATCCGCGCGGCCGTGTAGGTGAGCCCCTCGTGCGGCGCGAGCAGCAGGTTGAGATCGAACTTGTCGAGTTCCTTGAGCGCGAGCTTCACGCCCGCGGCGGTCGCCTCGAGCGCGGCGTCGGTGTCGGCGGCATGCGCGCGCACGGCGATCGACGGGCAACCAAGGCGGTTGGCGGCGAGCCCGAGGCGCTTGAGCCGCTCGATCGCCTTGGCCCAGTTCGGACCACGCTCGGTGAAGTCGATCGCCGGCTCCTCGACGACGAGAAGCACGGGGCAGTGCGCGCGATCGGCCGCGTCGCGCAGCTTGTCGATCTCGGGAAGGCCGAAGCCCTTGAGCAGATCGGTGGGCAGGTTCAGCCCGCGCAGCTGCAGGTCCGTCGCCACGAACTCTGGCAACTCGAACACGCTTTGGGGCAACTTCAGGTCGTCCGTCTCGAAGGCCTGCGGGTTGGCAAGCAGCGGTCGGACGGAGCCCGCGGAGAGCGTGAGAAGGATCTCTGGTTGCACGGGAGGTTTCGGTTGATGGGCCGGCAGGCTGGATCGGGGGACAAGACGCGTTCGCAGCGATGCCGTCGTGTGAGATGCGGCCGCGGAAGGCGGCATCGCAGTCTACCACGCGCGGGCCCTCCGCCCTGCATCGGAGACGGCATGCTTCAACCCTTCTTGCCGCCGCCACTTGGAGCCGGGGCCGGAGTTCCGAAACCGGCCCGAAACAACCCGCACATATGTTCTCGGACTTCGATTCAGACCACGCCAACGCGGTTTCGACGCCTCGTTATCATCGTTCCCCCGCGGCCGCGCGAACCGATCGCGCTGCGCCGTCGAGCCTGACTCCCAACTTCAAGAAGACCCTGGATCCCGCATGTCCACCCCCTCCGATTGCCGCGTTTCCGACACGCACGAGTGGTTCCGAGTGAACGGGAACACCGTCACCATGGGCATCACGCAGCACGCGGCCGACGCCCTCACCGACATCACCTATGTGGCGATGAAGCCGGCGGGAACGGCGGTTGCGGCCGGCGGAATCGTCGGCGATGTGGAGAGCGTCAAGACTACGAGCGAGATCTACTCGGTCGCAGCAGGCAAGATCGTCGAGGTCAACGCGGACGCCGCGAAGGACCCGTCGCTCCTCAACAGCGACCCCTACGGCAAGGGCTGGCTCCTCAAGCTCGAGGTGGCGGACGCATCCGCGATCCTCGCGCTGCCGAACGGAGCGGACTACGACAAGAAGCACGGCCACTAAGGGTGGCCTGTTGGAAGCACGGCCACTGAAAGCCGCCTGCCCGAAGCAAGTCACCTGTCGACAGCGACGCGGGGCCTACGCTAGAAGCCCGACCGAACCATGCAGGCAGCACCGCCCAGCATCATCTGTCGCGGTGTGACGAAGTCCTACGACCTCGGCGCCCGCTCCGTCGAAGCACTTCGCGGCGTCGATCTCACCATCGAAGGCGCGGGGTTCTACGCCGTGATGGGAGCCTCCGGCAGCGGCAAGAGCACCTTGATGCACCTGATCGCCGGCCTCGACCGGCCGACCTCCGGCACCGTCGAGGTCGCGGGCGTGCGCATCGACTCGCTCGGTGAACAGGAACTCACGCTCTACCGCCGCCGCCGCATCGGCATCGTCTTCCAGCACTTCAACCTCCTGCCGTCGATGACCGCGCTCGACAATGTCGTGCTGCCCGCGTTGCTCGACGGGATGTCGCGGCGCGATGCGGAGACGCGCGCGCGCAAGCTGCTCGACGATCTCGGCGTCGGCGCACGCGCGGACCACCGCCCCGACGCCCTCTCCGGCGGCGAGCAGCAGCGCGTCGCCATCGCACGCGCGCTCTTCTTCTCGCCGAGCGTCGTGCTCGCAGACGAGCCGACCGGCAACCTCGACAGCGCGGCGGGAGCGCGCCTGTTCGCGCTCCTGCGCGAGATCGCCCGCGAGCACAGCACGCTGCTTCTCATGGTGACGCACGAGGCCGCTGCCGCCGCGAACTGCGAGCGCGTGATCGTGCTGCGCGACGGACGCGTGGCCGGCGAATTCGATACCGGCACCCAGTCGAACGAGGAAGGAGCGCTCGATGCGGGGACTTTGGCCCTTCGCGCGCAGGAGCTTGCTCGGTCGGCGCGGTAGGACCGCGCTCCTCGTCTCCGCGGTCGCGCTCGCGGCGAGCCTCGTCGTGGCCGTGACAAGCGGCATGCGCACGGCGCAGGCGAGCCTCGAGGATTCGATCGCGCGCGCGATGGGCGCGACCGACGCACGGATCGTCCACCGCTACGCCGAGCCGTTCGACGCGTCGCTGCTCGACGAGGTTCGCAAGTGGAGCGGCGTCGAGCGGGCGGCCGGCCGCCTCGGCGGATCCATCACGCTCGCCAACGAGGCGAGCCTCGGAGAAACCGGTCAGCCCCTCCGCGCCACGGTCCAGGCTCGCGGCATCGAGCCGCAAGAGGACGCGTTCTTCCGCGAAGTCGAGATCGAGAGCGGCCGCCGCATCGAGGGCGCCAACGAGATCGTCCTCGATCCGGGCACCGCCGGCGCGCTCAAGGCGAAGCCGGGCGACACGCTCCGCATCGTCCGCTTCGGAAAGCCGCTCGAGGTGAAGGTCGTCGGCATCTACAAGCGTCCCGTGCTCGGCGCCCTCCAGCGCGCGCTCGTCGAGATCGACCGCGGCGTGCTCGCCGAGGCGACCAAGCGCCAAGGAAAGCTCACGGGCATCGCCATCGCGCTCGCGGAAGGCACCGATGTCGAGGCGTGGTCCCAGGCGCGGGCCGACACGCTTCGCGACCCGATGCTCTGCGAGCCCGCCGAGCGCGTGCGCACGGGTCTCGACCGGCAGGTCGAGGCGAGCCAGCTGTCGACCTTGCTCGCGACGATGATCGCGTTCCTGTCGTGTGCGGCGATCGTGGCGACCGGCATGACGACCGCGGTGCTCGAGGAACTGCGCGAGATGGGAATCGCGCGCGCGATCGGCGCGTCCCGCGCGCAGCTGTTCGGCGCGCAGCTCGTGACGGGCCTCGTCATCGGCCTCGGCGGCGGCCTGCTCGGCGTGCCGATCGGCCTCGGGCTCCTGTCCATCCTCGTCGCGATCTACCGCGACTTCGTGCCGGGCGGCCTCACCTTCGATGCCCGCGGCGCGGCGCTCGCGGTCGCAGGCGCGACGCTGAGCGGCATCCTTGGCGGCCTGTTTCCCGCCTTCCGCGCAGCACGCATCTCGCCGCTCGAGGCGATCGCGATCCGCGCGCGCGCGCCGCGACGCGGACTCATCCTCGTCGCGATCTCGATCGCCGCCGGCATCTTCGGCGTGTGGGCGCTCGGGCTGCTGCCCGCGTCGCGCGACACGCGCTTCTGGATCTACGCGTTCGGCACGCTGCCCCTGCTCCACATCGCGTGGTTCCTGCTCAGCGTTCCGATCACGCTCGGCGTCTCGCGCGTCCTCAGCCCGCTGCTCGAGCGGCCTCTCGGCCTGCCTCGCGGGCTTCTCTCGTCGAGCATCGCGCGCATGCCGTGGCGGCTCGGCTGCACGGCGGGCGCGCTCATGGTCGCGGTGTCGATCCTCGTCAGCACGCGCTCGAACGGCGACGCGATCATCCGCGACCTGCGCGAACGCGTGCGCTTCGCCGACGGATTCATCTTCTGCACCTCGGGCCTCTCGCCCGACGAACAGGCGCGCCTCGCGAAGCTCGACGGCGTCGCCGGCGCGCTGCCGATCGGCTACCTGCCGCTCAAGATGGCCGGCGAGCAGGTGTTCGGCGTGCGCGGCCTCGGGCCCACCAATGTGGTGTGCGTCGGATTCGAGCCGAGGCCGTTCATCGAGATGAACCGCCTCGACTGGATCCAAGGCAGCCCCGAGACCGCGATTCCGCGGCTCGAGCAGGGCGATGCGATCCTCGTCGCGCCCGAGTTCCTCGTCGCGCGCGGCATGGGCGTCGGCTCGAAGCTGCGGCTCGGTTCGGGAAAGAACGAGGCGGAGTTCGAGATCGTCGGCGTGGTCACCGCGGCCGGCCTCGACATCGCCACGCAGACCTTCGGGATGCGGCAGATCTACATGGAGCAGGCCGTGAGCTGCGTGTTCATGAGCTTCGAGGCCGTCGAGCGGCACTTCGACACCCGCGAGGCCTACATCATGCAGATGAAGCTCGATCCGGACATGGACGAGGCGGGCGAGAAGCGCCTCGGCGACGAAGTCGCGAACGCCGTGCCCGGCGCGGTCTTCTCGAGCGGGCGCGCGATCCGGGGCTTCGTCGACCAGGTCGGCGGCACGATCCTCGCGCTCACGAGCGCGGTCGCCCTCGCGGCGCTTGCGCTTGCGGCGATCGGCGTCGGCAGCGTCGTCGCGGCCGGCATCTCGGCGCGCACGCGCGAGTTCGGCATCCTGCGCGCGGTCGGCGGGTCGACGCGCGTCCTCGTGGGCCTCGTCCTCGGCGAGACGATCGTGATGGCCTTCGCCGCGCTCGTGTCGGGCACCGCCCTCGGCCTCCAGCTCGCATGGATGGGCGTCGAGCTCTACCGCGACTTCGCAGGCCTGCGGCTCGCGTGGGTGATCCCGTACGCGCCGCTCGCGATCGGCGGCGCGATCGTCGTCGCGGTCGCGCTGCTGGCGGCCTGCCCCGCCGTGATTCGCCTCGCGAGGAAGCCCGCGCGCGCCCTGCTCGCCTCGGCATGACCGCGCGTACGCTACTCCCCGCGCGATGAGCGACACGCCCTTCATCATCCAGAGCCCGTTCCAGCCGATGGGCGACCAGCCGCAGGCGATTCACGAGCTCGTCCAGTCGATCGACGGCGGCCATCGCCACCAGGTGCTGCTCGGCGCGACGGGCACCGGCAAGACCTTCACGATGGCGAATGTCATCGCGCGGACGAACCGGCCGACGCTGATCGTGTCGCACAACAAGACGCTCGCCGCGCAGCTCTACGAGGAGATGAAGGAGCTCTTCCCGAAGAACGCCGTCAGCTACTTCGTCAGCTACTACGACTACTACCAGCCCGAGGCATACATCCCGCAGCGCGACATCTACATCGAGAAGGACGCGTCGCGCAACGCAGACCTCGACCGCCTGCGCCTCGCGGCGACCAGCCAGCTCCTCTCGCGCCGCGACACGATCGTGGTCGCGAGCGTGTCGTGCCTCTACGGCCTCGGCAGCCCGACCGAGTACCGCAACAAGACGATCTTCATCGAGCGCGGCATGCAGCTCGACCGGCGCGCGTTCCTGCTCGGCCTCTCGGCGATGCAGTACTCGCGCAACGAGATGGCGCCCGCGCGCGGCAACTTCCGCGTACGCGGCGACTG